>JAGWTE010000066.1 GCA_028869095.1 Burkholderiales bacterium | reverse complement strand
GCCTTGCGCCGCTCGGCCAACAGGGCGGCGGTGAAGATCAGCAGCTTGTCTTTTTCTCTGGGGGTCAGTTCCATGATCTAGGGGTGTTCCTGGGTTGGACCGCGCATTGCTTATAGAGAGTCTGAGGCCCTCTTATGCAAGACCCAGACCTGCCCCGTCAAGACCCATCGACACCATCTGCGCAACCCGCCCTGCAGCGGGTGGTCAAGGTGCGTCGTGACTACAACAGTTGGGTGGCGCGCGAGACGCTGGAAGACTACGCCTTGCGCTTCACCCCCCGCTCGGCCCGCCGCTGGAGCGACTTCCGCGTGGCCAACACGGCCTTTGGTGCCGCGTCGTTTCTGGTGCTTGAAGCGGTGGGGGCCACCTTGCTGGTCGACTTCGGCTTTGTCAACGCCTTCTGGGCCATCGTGGTCACGGGGCTGATCATCTTGTTGGCCGGCTGGCCCATCAGCGTGTACGCGGCCCGCCATGGGGTGGACATGGACTTGCTCACGCGCGGAGCAGGATTTGGCTACATCGGCTCCACCATCACCTCGCTGATCTACGCGTCCTTCACCTTCATCTTCTTTGCGCTGGAGGCCGCCGTCATGGCCTATGCGCTGGACCTGGCTTTTGACATCCCGCCTGCCTGGGGCTACTTGATCTGCGCCTTGGTGGTGGTGCCTTTGGTGACCCATGGGGTGACCATCATCGGGCGCTTGCAACTGGTCACCCAACCGATCTGGCTGGCCCTGCTGGTGCTGCCTTATGTCTTTGTGTTCCAGACCTATCCCGGCATCGTGGGCGAACTGATGGGCTATGGCGGGCAACATGGCGACCACACCCAGTTTGACTTGCTGTCGTTTGGATCGGCCCTGACCGTGGGCATTGCCCTGATCACGCAGATGGGTGAGCAGGCCGATTACCTGCGCTTCATGCCTGAGAAAGCGCCAGGGCATGAGACCCGTTGGTGGACGTCGGTCTTCATCGGTGGCCCTGGCTGGGTCTTGCCGGGGGTGCTCAAGATGCTGGGCGGCTCGCTCTTGGCCTACTTGGCCATCAGCCACCTGGTGCCGGTTGACCGGGCGCTGGACCCCAACCAGATGTACCTGGTCGCGTGGGAGACGGTGCTGCACCAACCCAGCTGGGCCGTGGCCGTGACCGCCTTGTTTGTGGTCATCTCGCAGCTCAAGATCAATGTGACCAATGCCTATGCGGGTTCGCTGGCCTGGTCCAACTTCTTTGCCCGCGTCACGCACAGCCATCCTGGCCGGGTGGTGTGGGTGGTGTTCAACGCCTTGATCGCCTTGATGCTGATGGAGCTGAATCTGTTTCAGGCTCTGGGCAAGGTGCTGGGCTTGTATTCCAACATCGCCATTGCCTGGATGATGGCCGTGGTGGCGGATCTGGTCATCAACAAGCCCATGGGCTGGTCGCCCAAAGGGATCGAGTTCAAACGGGCTTATCTGTATGACATCAACCCCGTGGGGGTGGGGGCCATGGGGGCGGCGTCGCTGCTGTCGGTGGTGGCCTATGTCGGGTGGTTGGGGGACATGGCGCAAGCCTTTTCAGCGGTGATCGCCTTGGTGACAGCCTTTGTGGTCTCGCCCTTGATCGCTTGGGCGACACGGGGGCGTTACTACCTGGCGCGTTTGCCCTTGGGGCATGAAGCGACGGGGGCCAGCCCGGCGGCCGAGGTGTCTCCAGAAGGCGTGCCCTTGGCCAAAGTCATCCGGCTGCGTGCCCTGCACACCTGCACCGTGTGCGAGCGCGAATACGAAACCGATGACATGGCGCATTGCCCCGCCTACCAAGGCTTCATCTGCTCGCTGTGTTGCTCGCTGGATGCGCGGTGCGAAGATGCCTGCAAACCCCAAGCGCGCATGGATGCGCAGTGGCGTCAGATGGCCCGCCGTGTTTTGCCGGCATGGGTCTGGCGAGGGTTGGAGACCGAGCTGGGCCAGTTCCTGCTGTTGATCGGCGTGCTGGCGCCTGCCATGGCGCTGCTGTTTGGCATGGTCTACCAGCAGCATCTGCGTGATCTGGACGTGTTCGCCTTGCAGTCCATCGATGCCTTGGCGCTGGCCTTGCGGCAGGGCTTCGTCAAGATCTTTGTGGTCTTGCTGCTGGTATCGGGTGTGGTGGGGTGGTGGCTGGTGTTGACGCACAAAAGCCGCAAGGTGGCGCAAGAGGAGTCGAACCGGCAAACGCACCTGCTGATGCAAGAAATCGAGTCCCACCGCATCACCGACCAAAAGCTGCAGCAGGCCAAGCAAAGCGCCGATCAGGCCAACCAGGCCAAAAGCCGCTACATCACCAACATCAGCCACGAGTTGCGCACGCCGCTCAACAGCATCCTGGGCTACGCCCAATTGCTGGACGAGGACCCGGATCTGCCCGACCACGTCAAGCACGCCGTGGGCGTGGTCAAGCGGGGTGGGGACCATCTGCTGTCCCTGATCGAAGGCACCCTGGACATGGCCCGCATTGAAAGTGGCAAGCTGACCTTGTCGCCCAAACCCGTGCGCTTGAAGGACATGCTCGATCAGATCCTGGCGGTGATCGAACCCCAGGCGCGCCAAAAGGGCCTGCAGTTCGTGCGCGAGCTGGACCCCGACTTGCCCGAGGTCGTGCGCGCTGACGAGCGGCGCGTGCGCCAGATCCTGATCAATGTGCTGGGCAACGCGGTCAAGTTCACCCAGTCAGGGCAGGTGCGCTTGACGGTCAGCCATGCGCGCGAGATGGCTCGCATCGAGATCGCCGACACCGGCCCCGGCATGGATGCGGCCGACCTGGCGCGGGTGTTCGAGCCCTTTGAGCGCGGCTCATCGGCTGCCGGGCAGGCCATTTCGGGCACGGGCCTGGGGCTGACCATCAGCAAGATGTTGACCGACTTGATGGGCGGTGAGATGGCCGTGTCCAGCCAGCCGGGGCAGGGCACGACCTTCCAGATCCGGCTGTTCTTGCCGCAGGTTCGCGTCAATGAGCTGAGCCCCGCGCATGTCAGAGGCACGCGCACAGGCTACACCGGTGAGCGCAAACGCATCTGGGTGGTCGACAACGAAGAGGCCGACCGAGGCCTGCTGGTGCGCATCCTGGAGCCGCTGGGCTTTGACGTGATGGCTTTGGAGTCGGGCCTGGATTGCCTGGCCATGCTCAGGCACGGGCCTGCTGCCATGAAGCCCGACGCCCTCTTCATGGACCTCGCCATGCCGGGGCTGGACGGGTGGGGCACCTTGCAGGCCATTCGCGCCGAGGGCTTGAGCCAGGCGCCAGCCGCCATCGTGTCGGCCAATGCATTTGACAAGGGACTGGACAACGCGGTGGGCATCAGCAGTGACGACTTCCTGGTCAAGCCCGTGCGGGTGTCCGAACTCTTGGACTGGCTGGGGCGCAGATTGGATCTGGACTGGATCGAGGTGCAGCGTGCCCGCCCTGTGCCCCCAGGGGCGGCACCGTCGCCAGCCGCGCTGCACAGCCTGCATGAGCAAATCCAGGCGGGGTATGTGCGCGGCGTGCACAAAGTGCTGGACCAGTTGACCCAGTCTGAACCCCATTGCGAAGGCTTCATTGCGCGTCTGCGCGATCTGGCGCGCCAATTTCAACTCGATGCCATGGCCGTGGTCGTCAAAGACGCCATGACGCTGGCGGCATCGAATCAGGATCAAACCTCATGACCACCCTGTTGGATCAACTCGATCGCAGTCGCACAGACGTGGTGCTGATTGTGGATGACATACCGGACAACCTGTCGCTGCTGCACGATGCGCTGGACGACGCGGGCTACACCGTCCTGGTGGCCACCCATGGCGAGGCCGCCATGCTGCGAGCCAGTCAGGCCGTGCCCGACATCATCTTGCTGGATGCCTTGATGCCCGGCATGGACGGGTTTGAAGTGGCGCGTCGGCTCAAGGCCCAGGCCGAGACCAGCCACATCCCCATCGTTTTCATGACCGGCCTGACCGAGACCGAGCACGTGGTCAGTGCCTTCGAGGCCGGTGGGATCGACTACGTGACCAAGCCGATCCGGCCGCGCGAAGTGCTGGCGCGCATCCAGGCGCACATGCAGGGTGCGAGGCAGGCCAGACAGGCCCGTAACGCGCTCGATGCCTTTGGCCATGCCTCGGTCACGGTCAGCGTGACCGACGGCCGCCTGCCTTGGCAGACCCCTTTGGCACGCCAGTTGCTGGCACGGTATTTCGACGCGCCCGAAGGCGTGGCGCCACAAGAGCTGTTGGCGTGGCTGCGGCAGGTCATCCCGGCACGCTTGAATGGATCCAGCTCAGGACCGCCGCCAACGTGGTTTGTGAACCACGCTTGTGGCCGCTTGACGTTTGCCTTGCATCAGCAAACTGGTGATGAGGAATGGCTGATGGTCATGACAGAAACATCTGACCAGGTTTTGATTGAGGCGCTGACCAGCGAGTTCCACCTCACCGCGCGGGAGGGCGAGGTGCTGTACTGGGTGGTGCGGGGCAAAACCAACCGTGACATTGGCGACATCCTTGGATCGAGTCCGGCCACGGTCAAAAAACAGCTGGAGCACATATTTCCCAAACTGGGGGTGGAAACCCGCACGGCGGCGGCGGGCCTGGCGCTCAGCCGCGTGGCGCAACTCAAGATGCGCTGAAACAAGCCTTCACGCCTGGCCTGCGCTTGGTCTACGATAGGGCTCATCCCGTTACGCAAAGGTGATGTGCTCATGGCTGACAACAGCGAAATCGACTATGGCCCCCTGACTGGATTGATTGGCACCTGGCAGGGTGACAAGGGGATGGACGTGGCACCTGAGCCTGTGGGCCAGTCAGACAGCCCGTATTTCGAAACCATCACCTTCACACCCATTGGCGACGTGACCAATGCCGAAGAACAGGTGCTGGTCGGGCTGCGCTATCACCAGACCGTGAGCCGCAAGTCCAACAACAAAACCTTCCACGACCAGTGCGGCTACTGGATGTGGGATGCGGCAACCGGCACCATTTCCCACTCCTTGTTGATTCCGCGTGCCGTGGGCGTGATCGCCGGTGGCGTGGCCAAGACAGACCCAGACTCATCGGCGGTGACCTTTGAAATCAAGGCCGGCCTGCACAACCCGGACTGGACCATCGTTCAGCAGCCTTTCATGCGTGACAAGGCCAAAACCGTGGCGTTTCACGCCAAATTCACGGTCGATGGCGATACCTTGGTCTACACCGAGACCACAGTGCTCGACATTTATGGCAAGAAGTTTCAACATACGGACGGTAATACCCTCAAGCGTATTTGAAATCCTTCCATAAGGCGGATTGATGTCGACCATTCCCGGTGTTGAACTGGTTGAATCTCAAGGTCAGGTGGTCCTTCGCCATCACGTGACGGCAGACCGCCCGCCTGTCGATGCCAATGCGTTGAAAGCGTTGCTGGAGCAGGGTGGTTATGGCGCTTGGTTTGTCGACCGCACGGTCTTGTCCTCGATCGTGGACCGTTGCAACAGCGAGCAAGGCGATTTCGAGGCCAATCTGGCCGAGCGCCGGGATGCCCACATGGACATCGAGATTGCCAGCGATGGCATGCGCGCCTGGGGCACCGTGACCCCGGCCTATGGCGGGGCCCCCTTGAGCATTGACCAGATCGTGCAGACCTTGACCGGCTTGGGCGTGGTCTATGGCATGGACGAGTCCAACTTGATGAAGATCTGCTTGGAGTCCAAGGCGGGCCAATATGAGGTCGCCACGGGGCTGGCGGCGGTCGATGGCGACGACGGCCGGTTCGAGTTGCTGATCAACCTGACCCGAGACCGGCGGCCCCGGGTCGACGAAAACGGTTTGATCGATTTTCGCGAGCTGGGCGACATTCCCGTGGTCGACGTGGGGCAGCCTTTGATGCGGCGCATTCCACCTACCGATGGCACGGCCGGGCGTTCGATCTTGGCGAAGCTGCTGTATCCCAAACGTGGCCGCGACGAGATGTTCGCGGCAGGGTTGACGGGCGCGGCGGTGTCCGAGACCGATCACAACTTGCTGGTGGCGACCGAGCGGGGGCAGCCCGTTCAGGTTGGCTACAACGGTGTCATGGTCGAAAAGGTGATCCACTTTGACGGTGCCACCATGGCCTCGGGCAACATCTCCTTTGATGGCACCGTGCACATTGATGGCGATGTTTTGCAGGGGATGAAGGTGCTGGCCTCCGGGGACGTGGTCGTGTCCGGAACGGTCGACGGGGGGATCGTCGAAGCGGGTGGCAGCATCTTGGTCAAAGGCGGGGTGATTGCCCACGCCACGCTGAAGGCGGGCACCGAGGTGTCGGTTCGGTTTGTCGAGAATTCCAAGATCGAGGCCGGTGTGGCCATTGCGATCGATGACATGGCCTTGCAAAGCGAATTGCGGGCGGCCAATCAGATTGCGGTGGGCATCAAGGCGGCCAAGCGTGGTCGACTGGTTGGGGGCTCGGCCCAGGCCACGATGCGCATCATCACGCCCATTTTGGGCGATGCGGCCAGTTCCGTGACGCAAGTGATGGTGGGGCTGGATCCTGCGCTGGAAGCCGAATTGCAAGCCATCTTGAGCGCGCTGGAAAAGCAGCACCAGGAAGCGGACTCACTGAGCAAATTGGTTCAGCACTTGAGCAAGCAAGGCGACAAAGCCCCCATGCTGGAGCGTGCCCAGGCGACGCTGAATCAGATCCATCAAGCCATGGGATCCCTGCTGGTGCGCAAGGCCGAGGTCGAGAAAAAAATGGCCCTGTACGCCAAAGCCAAGGTGGAGGTCGGTGTCGAGGTGTCCGGCTCGGTCGACCTGGCGTTTGGCCACACCAAGCGGGCCCTGCGCCGTGCTTATGGCTCGGGGTCGTTCTCGATGGAAGGCGGCTTGGTGCTGTTCACCCCGCACGAGGGCGACAGCTCCGAGGTCTGAGCGGTCTACAGCGATGGCTGCTGAGCCGTCTGAATCGGCGGGCATTTCTTCAAGGCCCGCTCAACACGGGTCGAACACACGGCCAGCGTCTGCCGATGCACGGGCGCCAGAGCGTCCCAACGAGCGGTGAAGTCCTGCAGGCTTTGAGACATGGTGCGGGCCGATCCAGCGAAGATGATCTCATTGCCCCCTTCGTCGGACTCGACCATCAGCACTTGGCCGTCAAACAATTTGTTCAGCCGAGCCGTCAGCTGGCGGCACTGTGCCGTGTCCGCTTGCAGGTTCAAGATCAGCAGCCCATCGTCGGTCAAAGCTGCTTTGCAACGCTGGTAGAACGAGCGTGTGCACAGTGCTTCGGGTAGCCCCTTGCCATCGTAGCCATCGACCATGATCCAGTCGTAGCGCTGGGGCGGGTTCTTCACGAACGCCGCGCCGTCGTCGCACAGGATGCGAAAACGCGCGTCGTCTGCCGGGATCATGAAGTCATTGCGCAGCGCGATCACGTCGGGGTTGATTTCGACCACCGTGATGTCGGTGTCAGGCAGATGCGCGTGGCAGTACTTGGGGATGGAGCCGCCACCCAGGCCAATCATCAAGGCGTGTGCGGGCGCTGGGTTCAGCAACAGGCAAGCCATCATCGTGCGGGTGTAGTCCAGCACCAGTTCGGTCGGGTCATCGCGCAGCATCACGCTTTGGATCAGCGAGGTGTCCAGGCTCAGGGACACGGTCTGGCGGTTGAGGTGGAGGCGGGGCAGATCAGTCACGGGCAAGAGTCTCGCACACCCTGTACACCGGCCATACGCCACATGGCGTATTCACCGCTTTGGGGCGCCTGAGCACACTGAAGTCATCGGATTTCTTCAACCCCCAACTCCTACAGGAGCGAGCTCACATGAACATCTCCCGTCGCAGCGCTACCGCCTCCCTGACCGCCGCCTTAACCGCTGTCTCGCTGGGCGTGGCGGGTCTGGCTTTCAGTATCCCGGCTCAAGCCGCCGACACCATCAAGGTGGGTGTGTTGCACTCGCTGTCGGGCACCATGGCCATCTCGGAAACGGTGCTCAAAGACACCGTGTTGATGGCCATTGACGAAATCAACGCCAAGGGCGGCTTGCTGGGCAAGAAGCTCGAACCCGTGGTGGTTGACCCCGCTTCCAACTGGCCTCTGTTTGCAGAAAAAGCCAAGCAATTGCTGACCCAAGACAAAGTGGCCGTGACCTTCGGTTGCTGGACCTCCGTGTCGCGCAAGTCGGTGTTGCCGGTCTACAAAGAAAACAACGGGTTGTTGTTCTACCCCGTTCAATACGAAGGTGAAGAGCTCGAAAAGAACGTGTTCTACACCGGCGCGGCGCCCAACCAGCAAGCCATCCCTGCGGTGGAATACCTGATGAGCAAGGACGGTGGTTCGGCCAAGCGCTTCGTGCTGCTGGGCACCGACTACGTCTACCCCCGCACCACCAACAAGATCCTGCGCGCCTTCCTGAAGTCCAAGGGCGTGGCGGAAGAAGACATTCTGGAGGAGTACACCCCCTTCGGTCATTCCGACTACCAAACCATCATTGCCAAGATCAAGAAGTTTGCCTCTGAAGGCAAGAAGACGGCTGTGGTGTCCACCATCAACGGGGACTCCAACGTGCCGTTCTACAAAGAGCTGGGCAACCAGGGCTTGAAGGCCAAGGACGTGCCCGTCGTCGCCTTCTCGGTGGGTGAAGAAGAGCTGCGTGGCGTGGACACCAAACCGCTGGTCGGCCACCTGGCGGCCTGGAACTACTTCATGTCCATCAAGAACCCGACCAATGCCGAGTTCATCAAGAAATGGTCGGCTTATGCCAAGGCCCACAACATCGCCGGTCACAAGGACAAGCCTTTGACCAATGACCCGATGGAAGCCACCTACATCGGCATCAATATGTGGGCGCAAGCGGTCAAGAAGGCCGGCACCACCGATGTGGACAAGGTGATCGCCGCCATGGGTGGCCAAACCTTCCCGGCACCGGGCGGCTTCATGTCCACCATGGACCCCAAGAACCACCACCTGCACAAGCCCGTGTTCATTGGCGAAGTCAAGGCCGATGGCCAGTTCCAGGTGGTCTGGAAGACCCCAGGCCCTGTCAAGGCTCAACCTTGGAGCCCCTTCATTGCTGGCAACGACAAGAAGAAGGACGAGCCAGAAGCCAAGTGATCGGCCAAGTGATCTGAGCGTTTGATCTTTGATTGAAGCAAGAGCGGTGGGCCCCGTTGGGCGATTCCAGCGGGGCCTCTTTTTTGGCCGCCCACCCATTCTGAGCAGGACATGCTTGTGACACCACGATCTTGGTTGAGCACCGTTGGGCTGAGCGCCTGCATGGCAGTGCTGAATGCCTTCATGCCATCGGCCCACGCCCTGACGGCTGACGAGGCTTATGCCATCGCAGCCGGCGACAACGATGCCCGCATCACCGCTTTGCAAAAACTGGCGCCCAAGGCCGACCCAGCTTTGGCGCCTTTGTTGCAGGCGATGATGAACGACGCCGTCAAAGTGGCGGGCCACAAGGTCTATGTCATCGGGGATGACGGTCAAGCCACCGATGCCGCATCGGGGCAAGTGGTGGCCTTGCCTCTTGACGCCGAAGACGTGGTCAACAACAACCGCATGAGCAGCGAGATCGAGGCGGCTTTGGCCGCAGGCAAGCTCCTGTCCAAAGATGCCAGCGTGCGCGCCGAGGCCATTGAATCCTTGGCCAATGCGGCGGACGAATCCAAGCTGCCTGTCATCGACAAAGCCTTGAGCCTGGAGACCGACGCGGCCTTGCTCAAGCGCTTGAAGGCGGTGCGCAACAAGGCTTTGTTGGGCGCACAAGACCCTGCCAAACGCATCGATGCGGCGAAGGCGTTGGCCAACGATGCCAGCCCCGATTCGCGCGCCTTGTTGATGGAGCGGTTGCAAGACGCGTCTGAAACGGACCTCGCCGTCAAAGGCGCCTTGCAAGCTGCGCTGGACAAAGTCAACCACAAGCTGGCCTGGGGTGAATACGCAGGCGTGCTGTTCACGGGTGTCAGCCTGGGCTCGATCCTGCTGCTGGCCGCATTGGGCCTGGCGATCACCTACGGCTTGATGGGCGTGATCAACATGGCCCATGGCGAGTTGATGATGATTGGTGCTTATGCCACCTACGTGATCCAGAACCTGTTTCGGCACCATCTGCCGGGCGCGTTTGATTGGTACATCTTGCTGGCCGTGCCGGCGTCTTTTCTGGCAGCAGCGGCCGTGGGCGCCGTGCTGGAGCGCACGGTGTTCCGCTTTCTCTACGGACGTCCGCTTGAAACCTTGCTGGCGTCGTGGGGTGTCAGCCTGGTGCTGATGCAACTGGTGCGCACGCTGTTCGGCGCCCAGAACGTGCAGGTCGAGAACCCCAATTGGATGTCGGGCGGCTTGGATGTCTTGAGCAACCTGACCTTGCCCTACAACCGCCTGGCCATCATCGCCTTTGCCGCCTTGGTCTTGGTGGGGATGAGCTTGCTGATTGCCAAAACCCGCATGGGCCTGTTTGTGCGCAGCGTGACCCAGAACCGCCCGATGGCATCGTGCATGGGGGTCAACACCGCCAGGGTCGACACCATGGCCTTCTCTTTGGGCGCAGGCATTGCGGGGCTCGCTGGCTGTGCCTTGTCCCAGATCGGCAACGTGGGGCCGGACCTGGGCCAGAACTACATCGTCGACTCCTTCATGGTCGTGGTGCTAGGCGGGGTGGGGCAGATCGCCGGCACGGTCTATGCCGCACTGGGCCTGGGCCTGGTCAACAAATTCCTGGAAGGGTGGGCGGGTGCCGTGCTGGCCAAGATCATGGTCTTGGTCATCGTGGTGATCTTCATCCAGAAGCGTCCGCAAGGATTGTTTGCGTTCAAAGGGCGTGAGGCCTGACATCTATGACGACCAGTTCTGCTCTTCCTGTTTTGGCGATGCCGTCCATCAGCGTGTCGCGCCGCACCCTGGGTTTCAAAGGGTGGGCCGGCGTGCTGTTGGCCGTGATCCTGGTGGCGGCGGTGGCACCGGTGCTGAACCTGCTGGTGCCCGCCGACTCGGTGCTTCACCTGTCTGACTACGCACTCTCGTTGATCGCCAAGATCATGTGCTACGCCATCTGCGCCTTGGCCATGGACTTGATCTGGGGCTACACGGGGATCTTGTCCTTGGGTCACGGCCTGTTCTTCGCCTTGGGTGGCTATGCCATGGGCATGTACCTGATGCGCCAGATTGGGCGCGATGGCAGCTACCACGCCGACTTGCCGGACTTCATGGTCTTTCTGGACTGGAAGCAAGTGCCCTGGCACTGGACCTTCAGCGAGTCCTTCATCGCCCAGATGCTGTTGGTGGTGCTGGTGCCCGGCCTGATCGCCTTTGTGTTTGGCTTCTTTGCCTTCCGCTCACGCATCAAAGGGGTGTACTTCTCGATCATCACCCAGGCGATGACCTATGCCGCCATGTTGCTGTTCTTCCGCAATGAGACGGGCTTTGGCGGCAACAACGGTTTCACCGACTTCAAGCGCATCCTGGGCATCCCCATTGCCCAACCGTCGACGCGCATGGTGCTGTTTGTCATCACGGGCCTGACCTTGATCGGCTTTTTCTTGATGGCGCGCTGGCTGGTCCACACCAAGTTCGGCCGTGTGCTGCAGGCCATCCGCGATGCGGAGAACCGTGTCATGTTCTGCGGCTACAACCCGCTGGCTTACAAGCTCGCCATCTGGACCTTGTCGGCGGTGATGTGCGGCATTGCGGGCGCCTTGTATGTGCCCCAAGTGGGCATCATCAACCCCAGCGAAATGTCGGCAGCATCGGGCATCGAGATCGCGATCTGGACAGCAGTGGGCGGGCGAGCCACCTTGATCGGCCCCATCATCGGCGCCTTCTTTGTCAACGGCGCCAAGAGCTGGTTCACGGTCGCGTTCCCCGAGTTCTGGCTCTACTTCCTGGGGGCGCTGTTCATCCTGGTGACCCTGTTCCTGCCCCATGGTGTGATTGGCTTGCTTCGCCATCCAGTGGGCATCGTCAGTGGCATCAAGAAGCTGCTCAACAAGAATGCTGAGGTGAACGCATGACCCCGGAGTTGATGGAAGCGGGCACCGAAGCCCTGAACAAGGCCAAAGAGAAGGTCGATGCTGCAGGCGAGTCCGGCGGCCGTAGAGCGTCTTACGGTCGCGTGGTGGCGCCAGGCCAGTTGGACGTGACCCACGGCTCGATCCTGTATCTGGATGACATTGAGGTGAGCTTTGATGGCTTCAAAGCCCTGAACCAGTTGAGCCTGGACATCTCGGTGGGCGAGATGCGCTGCATCATCGGCCCCAATGGCGCAGGCAAGACCACGATGATGGACGTGATCACGGGCAAGACGCGGCCAGACAAGGGCTCGGCCTTCTTTGGCTCGACCATCGACCTGTTGAGCCTGCGCGAAAACGAAATCGCCCAGATCGGCATCGGCCGCAAGTTTCAAAAGCCCACGGTGTTTGAACACCTCAGCGTGTTTGAAAACCTGGAGCTGGCCTTGAAGGCAGATCGCCGCGCACGGGCTTCGGTGTTCTTCAAGCTGAGCGGCGAACAGTTGGATCGCATTGGTGAGATGCTCAAGCTGATCCATTTGAAGACGCAAGCCCAGCGCACAGCCGGGCTCTTGTCGCACGGCCAGAAGCAATGGCTTGAGATCGGCATGCTGCTGATGCAAGACCCCAAGCTGCTCTTGCTGGATGAGCCTGTAGCCGGCATGACCGACGAAGAAACCGAGCGCACCGCTGAGTTGTTCTTGTCTCTGGAAGGGGCGCATTCCCTGGTTGTGGTCGAGCACGACATGAAGTTCATCGGTGAGCTGACCACGCAGGGCGCGAAC
>JAGWTE010000267.1 GCA_028869095.1 Burkholderiales bacterium | reverse complement strand
GGGATGTAGCAAGCCTCACCCACCTTGTCGCTGAAAGACAAGCCCACGATGCGGGCCTGCATGGCGTCCAGCGAATCGGTTTCGGTGTCAAAGGCGACCAGCTCGGCCACCTGGATGCGTGCCAACCAACGGTCAAACGTGGGCCAGTCCAGCACGGTGTCGTAGTGGGTGGCGATGGGGGTGGCCGACGCAGTCGGCTCGGCCACGTCAGACGACGCATCGCCTGAGTGATCCCCACCAAACAGATCGTCGGTCGCACCGGCTGCGGCCTTCTTGGGCACGGTCGGTGCTTGACCGCCCTTCAGGCGCGCCAACTCGGTTTTGAAGCCAAAGCGACCATAGAAATCAATCAGGCCAGCGGCATCGGGCTCGCGCAAGGCCAAGGCCTCCAGCGCGGGCCAGTTGGACACATGCCCGCTCAAGTCGCAGTCGGTCACGATGGTGATCAAACGGCGCCCTTGCGGCAGCCAGTCCAGCGCCTTGCGCAAGTTCTCGCCCGCCACGCCTTTGATGCTGCCGGCGGCCGCCATCACGCCGTCCAGTGAGCCATGTTCGGCAATCCACTTGACCGCCGTCTTGGGGCCCACTTTCTCCACGCCCGGCACGTTGTCCACTGTGTCGCCGATCAGGGTCAGGTAATCGATGATGCGGCTGGGGGGCACCCCGAATTTGGCCTGCACCCCGGCCTCGTCCAATGCCTCATCGGTCATGGTGTTGACCAAGCTCACCTTGTCGTTGACCAGTTGGGCCATGTCCTTGTCGCCCGTGGACACCACCACACGGTGCCCTGAGGCCGCACCCACCTTGGCCAGCGTGCCAATGGCGTCGTCGGCCTCGATACCGGGCACCTCCAAAATGGGCCAGCCCAGCAGTTTGACGATCTCGTGGATGGGTTCGATCTGCGCACGCAGGTCATCGGGCATGGACGGGCGGTTGGCCTTGTACTCGGGATACCACTCATCACGGAAGGTCGGGCCCTTGGCGTCGAACACGCAAACGGCGTGCTCGGCCGGCACTTGCTCACGCAAACGGCGCAGCATGTTGACCATGCCGTGCATGGCGCCCGTGGGCTCGCCCTGCGGCCCGCGCAAGTCAGGCATGGCGTGGAAGGCGCGATAGAGGTAGCTGGAGCCGTCGACCAACAGCAGGGTCGGCAAAGATTCAGAGGACGGATTGGAAGGGGCCGGTGCGTTCATGCCCGCCATTGTGCACACCCACCTTCCACAGTACAAAAAATGCAGGTTTCAACCCAGGCGGCCACGCAGACTTCTACAATCTCGGGCTTGCCTTTCACGCAAACTGCGGGTTCACGCGGTTCTGTCCAATTTTTGCTGTCCGATTCCTCTCATGGCCGTTTTCACCGAAGTCACCCACGAAGAAGCGTCTGGTTTGCTGGCCGAATTGGGACTGGGCAGCCTGCAATCGTTGCAAGGCATCGCCTCGGGCATCGAAAACACCAACTACTTCGTCACCACCGAACGCGGCCCCTACGTGCTGACCTTGTTCGAGCGTTTGAGCTTCGAGCAACTGCCCTTCTACCTGAACCTGATGCATCACCTGGCGGCCAAAGGCATCCCCGTGCCCGCCCCTCAGGCCAATAAGCAAGGCGCCCTGCTGCACACGCTCAAGGGCAAGCCCACCGCCGTGGTCACCCGCCTCAAAGGGCGCAGCCAGATGGCCCCTCAGGCCGCCGATTGTGAGCAAGTGGGCGCCATGCTGGCGCGCATGCACACCGCCGGCCAGGACTATGCCGAGCACCAGCCCAATCTGCGTGGCCTGACCTGGTGGATCAACACCATTCCCGTGGTCACGCCTTATCTGGACGCGACACAAAAAGAGCTGATCGAAACGGAACTGGCTTTTCAGAAGGATTTGGCCGCCTCAAGCGCCTACCAAGGCCTGCCCAAAGGCCCCATCCACGCCGATCTGTTCCGCGACAACGTGATGTTTGACGGCCCCACGTTGTCAGGCTTTTTCGACTTTTACTTCGCTGGTTGCGACACCTTTGGCTTTGACATCGCCGTGTGTTTGAACGACTGGTGCATCGACCTGGCCACGGGTCAGTTGGACCCGGTTCGCGCGCAAGCCTTCGTGGCCGCCTACGACGCCGAACGCCGACTGAGCGACGACGAAATCGCCCTGCTGCCCGCCCTGCTGCGCTCGGCCGCCCTGCGCTTTTGGACCTCGCGTTTGTGGGACTTCTACCTGCCCCGCGATGCGGCCATGCTGCAACCCCACGACCCCACCCACTTCGAGCGCGTGCTGACCTTGCGTCGCCAGTCGCCCTGGTCCTACCAACGGGCTGCCTGACACCATGAAATTGCGTCTGGTGCCCGCCAGCCAGGGCCTGATCTGGTTGCGACACGGCTTGTTGACCTGCTGGCATCAGTCCATGGGCTTTTTGGGCCTGATGGGCCTGGTCACCAGCGTGGCCCTGCTGCTCTTGAGTGTGCCGCTGATCGGGCCGCTGGTTTTCATGGGCGCCCTGCCCATGATCTGGATGGGCTTCATGCTGGCCACGCGTCGCGTGCTCAC
>JAGWTE010000065.1 GCA_028869095.1 Burkholderiales bacterium | reverse complement strand
CATGACGTTGTGCAAGTCGTTGCGAAGCATCTCGCCACCATAACCCAAACTGGCGCCGCGTGCGGCTCCTTTCTGACCCATGGCAACAGGCTATTTCTCACATTCCGATTGTTTGTCTCATGAAATGGGGGCGGGCCATCCGGAATGCCCGCAACGCATCCGCGCCATTGAGGATCAGCTCAGGGCCCAAGGACTGGATGCGCTGATGCTGCCGTTTGATGCGCCCATGGTGGCGCAGTCGGACCTGGCCTTGGCGCACGACCTCAATTACGTGCTCTCGCTGGACGACTTCCTGCAGCAGCTGGAAGAAACCGGTGACACCCGTGCCCTCGATCCCGATACCTGGGCCTGTCCGGGGACGCGATCTGCCGCATGGCGGGCGGCCGGGGCGGCTGTTGCGGCCACCGATGCGGTGATCGACGGTCGTCTGGAAAATGCGTTCTGCGCCATTCGCCCTCCAGGGCATCACGCCCCACGCAACCACACCATGGGGTTCTGCTTTTTCAACAACGTGGGCGTGGCGGCTCGGCATGCCCTGGATGTGCGTGGTTTGAAAAAAGTCGCCATCGTGGACTTTGACGTTCACCATGGCAACGGCACGGAAGACATCTTTGCGGGTGACGAACGCGTGTTGATGCTGAGCTTCTTTCAGCACCCGTTCTATCCCTTCAGCGGCGCCGACTGCCACGTCGGGAACATGGTCAACGTGCCGGTTCCCGCACGCAGCGACGGCAAAGCCATCCGTGAGGTGATCGAGGCCTATTGGTGGCATCGGCTGGAGCATTTCGAGCCCGAAATGATCTTCATCTCTGCTGGTTTTGATGGCCACCGAGAAGACGATTTGGGCGGCTTGGGCCTGGTCGAGGCGGACTACGCCTGGATCACGGCAAAATTGATGGTCATCGCCAACCGCTTTGCCAAAGGCCGGATCGTCTCCTGCCTGGAGGGCGGCTACAACCTCAGCTCACTGGCACGCAGTGTGGCGGCTCACGTCCGCACCTTGATTGAGGGTTGACCCCTTTTTGTTCTCACGCATGAATCCTTCTACTGTCCACGCCACTCAACCTTTGACCGCCGACGAATTGGCCAGCCTCTGGGCGCATCTGCACGAACGGTCTGCCGTGATCGAGGCCTCCGTCTTGCTCGCCAGCTTGGGCTTGGCCTGGTTGCTGGTTCGGGTCTGGCGGGGGCGTCAAGCCTCGCCGGGGTCCATCTGGTTTGGCAAGCACGTGGTCGATGGCGTGTTGTTCCCTGTGTTGGCCTTGCTTTTGTCCCTGGGTTTGCGCCGACTGTTGATCAACGAAGTGCCCATGGCTGTGTTCCGGGTGGCCATCCCGGTGCTGGTGTCCCTGGCGGTCATTCGCTTGACTGTCAAAGTGCTCAAAGCCGCTTTCCCTTCGTCGCAAACCGTGCGGGTGGTGGAGCGAACGGTGTCCTGGCTGGCTTGGCTCGGAACGGTTTCATGGATCACAGGCGTGCTGCCCATGATCCTGGACGAGTTGGACGACATCACCTTCAAAATCGGCGCAAGCCATGTTTCGGTGCGTAACCTGATCGAAGGCTCACTCAGTGCCGTGCTGGTGCTGATTCTGTCCTTGTCCCTGTCCTCTGCCATCGAGTCCAAGCTGCTCAAAGGCGCGACCGACAACTTGTCGGTCCGCAAAATCGCAGCCAATGCGATACGGGCGCTGCTGCTGACCATCGGTCTGGTCGTGGCCCTGTCTGTGGCCGGCATTGATCTGACAGCCTTGTCGGTGTTGGGTGGCGCGGTCGGTGTGGGCGTGGGCTTTGGTTTGCAAAAGCTGGCTGCCAACTACGTCAGCGGGTTTGTGATCCTCGCAGAACGCAGCCTGCGCATTGGCGATCTGGTCAAAGTGGACAACTTTGAAGGGCGCATCACCGACATCAACACCCGTTACACCGTGTTGAAATCCTCCGGCGGTCGCGAAGCCATTGTGCCCAATGAAGTGTTGATGACCCAGCGGGTGGAAAACGCCTCCCTGGCCGACTCGAAACTCTTGCTGACCACCGTGGTGCAGGTCGCCTACGGCACGGATCTGGACGCGGTCCGCCCCGCGCTGAGAGACGCGGTCACCACTGTGGCGCGCGTGTTGCCCGATCCGGCACCCGCCGTACACCTGACGGCCTTTGCATCGGACGGGCTGGAATTGACGATTCCCTTTTGGATTGCCGACCCCGAGAACGGGCAGATGTCGGTTCGCTCCGAGGTCAACCTGGCTATTTTGGCGACTTTGAACCGTTTGGGCGTGGATATTCCGTTTCCTCAGCGCGTGGTCCGTCATGTGCCTCCGCTTGAGGTATCCTCCGCCGCACGATGAACTCTCCGTCCTCCATCGCGGCGCGAGAGGGCTGGCCCTATGTGGTCTTGGCCCTGATTTCCGCACTTGCCGCTACGTATTTCACGGGTCTGGGTGTGCTCTCGGCCTTGTGCTGGCTCACGCTTGCCTGGGTGTTCCACCTGTTTCGTGATCCTCCCCGCGTGGTGCCGGTTGTGCCCGGCGCCATCTTGTCTCCGGCAGATGGCCGCGTGGTCAAGATCGAGCGCGCACGCGACCCCTATGCCAACCGCGATGCACTCAAGATCAGCGTGTTCATGAATCTGTTCAATGCGCACTCCAACCGCTCCTGTGTGGACGGGGTGATCCGCAACGTGCAATATTTTCCCGGCCGCTTGGTCAATGTGGACCTGGATGCCAGTTCCGCCGACAACGAGCGCAACGCCGTGGTGATCGATTCGCACGGCCACGTGGTGACGCTGGCGCAAGTGGCGGGCTTGGTGGCCCGGCGTATCCTGTGCTACGTCAAACCTGGTGATACCCTGATGCGAGGCCAGCGTTTTGGTTTCATCCGCTTTGGCTCTCGCGTGGACGTTTATCTGCCCACGGACGCTGTATTGAATGTGGCGCCTGGCGACAAGGTGCTGGCCACCACGTCGATCCTGGCCACCTTGCCCAAACCATGACCCCTATGAATTCTCCCCAAGCAGGCGATCCGCACATGATCGATCCCCACCATGACGACCTGGACGATGTGCCACATCATCCTCGGCGCAAAGGGATCTACATCCTCCCCAACCTGTTCACGCTGGCTGCCTTGTTCGGTGGTTTCTATGCCATCGTGATGGCCATGAACGGCCAGTTCGAGCAAGCCTCCATCGGCATCTTCTGCGCCATGGTGCTCGACAGCCTGGACGGTCGCGTGGCCCGCATGACCAACACCCAAAGTGCCTTTGGCGAGCAAATGGACAGCCTGTCTGACATGGTGTCTTTTGGTGCCGCGCCAGCCCTGATCGTCTATGAATGGGCTCTCAAGGGCATGGGCAAGGCTGGCTGGATTGCCGCTTTTGTGTATTGCTCGGGTGCGGCGCTGCGCCTGGCGCGCTTCAACACCAACATCGCCGTGGTGGACAAGCGCTTCTTCCAAGGCTTGCCCAGTCCCGCTGCGGCCGCCTTGGTCATGGGTTTGATCTGGGTGGCCACCGACCGCAACACCGGCCTTCGCACAGAACCCTGGATGATCTGGCTTGCCTTTGGCTTCACGCTGTACGCGGGGCTGACCATGGTGACCAATATCCCGTTTTACAGCTTCAAAGACGTCAACTTCCGTCGCACAGTACCTTTCATCGCCATCGTGGCCATCGCGCTGGGCATTGCCGTGATCACCATCCACCCGCCCACCGTCCTTTTCAGCATCTTCGTGTTCTATGGGGTGTCGGGCTATGGCGTGTACGTCTGGAAGCGCATGAAGGGCAAGCCCGTCAGCGTGATTTCCACCTCGACGGACGAGCCCGATGAAGCGGGGCTGCATCGCTGATCGCTTTTTCCAGCGTTATTGCTGGTTTTCAATCGCGACCCCCGTGTTATATTTTCTCCATGACGACATTCAGCCCATTTCCCCTACTACTCCTAGGAGTGCCCAGGGCGCGCTGATCGCACACGTCTGTACTTCGTAGTACCGCATCACGGCCCGCAAGCAACCTAGCCCGCGGGCCGTTTTGTTTCCAGGAAAGACCATCATGACCGACAAGCTCATCATTTTCGACACCACCTTGCGCGACGGCGAACAATCGCCTGGCGCTTCCATGACGCGTGAAGAAAAACTGCGCATCGCGCGCCAGCTTGAGCGCCTGAAGGTCGACGTGATCGAAGCCGGTTTTGCCGCCTCGTCCAACGGTGACTTCGAAGCCATCAAGTCCATCGCCGACGCGATCAAGGATTCCACCGTGTGCTCGCTGGCCCGCGCCAACGACCGCGACATCAGCCGTGCCGCCGAAGCCCTGAAGGGGGCCAACTCCTGGCGCATCCACACCTTCATTGCCACCAGCCCGCTCCACATGGAGAAAAAGCTGCGCATGTCGCCCGAGCAGGTGCTGGAGCAGGCCAGGCAATCGGTCCGCTTTGCCCGCAACCTGACTGGCGATGTCGAGTTCTCGGCTGAAGACGGCTACCGCTCCGAAATCGACTTCCTGGCGCGCGTCTGCGAAGCCGTGATCGCCGAAGGCGCCACCACGATCAACATCCCTGACACCGTTGGCTACGCGATCCCCGAGTTGTACGGCAACTTCATCAAGACCCTGCGCGAGAAGGTGCCCAACTCGGACAAGGCCATCTGGTCCGTGCACTGCCACAACGACCTGGGCATGGCCGTGGCCAACTCTCTGGCCGGCGTGAAGATCGGTGGCGCGCGTCAAGTCGAGTGCACCATCAACGGCCTGGGCGAACGTGCTGGCAACTGCGCGCTCGAAGAAGTGGTGATGGCGGTCAAGACCCGTCGCGATTACTTTGGCCTGGACGTGGGCATCGAGACCCAGCAAATCATGCCGGCTTCGCGCCTGGTGTCCCAAACCACTGGTTTTGTCGTGCAGCCCAACAAGGCGGTGGTGGGGGCCAATGCCTTTGCCCATGCCTCTGGCATCCACCAGGACGGCGTGCTCAAGGCGCGTGACACCTACGAGATCATGCGTGCCGAAGACGTGGGTTGGGCCGCCAACAAGATCGTGCTGGGCAAATTGTCTGGGCGCAACGCCTTCAAGCAGCGCTTGCAAGAGTTGGGCATCGATCTGGACTCGGAAGCCGAAATCAACCAAGCCTTTGCCAAGTTCAAGGAACTGGCTGACCGCAAGAGCGAGATCTTTGACGAGGACATCATTGCCTTGGTCAACACCGAAGGCGTGGCCAGCGAGCATGAGCACTACCGCTTCATCGCCTTGTCCCAAAAGTCCGAAACGGGTGAGCGCCCACAGGCCTCCGTCGTTTTTGCCGCCGGGGATCACGAGCACAAATCGGCCAGTGAAGGCAATGGCCCAGTTGATGCCAGCGTCAAGGCAATTGAGGCTGTCGTGAAAAGTGGCGCGGAAATCGTCCTCTACTCAGTGAATGCAATCACCTCTGGCAGCACAGAATCACAAGGAGAGGTGACTGTTCGTCTGCAACATGGCGGTCGGGTGGTCAATGGGGTCGGAGCCGATCCGGACATCGTTGTCGCGTCAGCCAAAGCCTATCTTTCTGCGTTGAACAAGCTTTACAGCAAGTCAGAAAAGGTGGCCGCTCAGGGTTGACCCTCGCAACGAGGGTGAAATTGGCGAGCCCACTTTACAAAAGACGCGTAAGTCCTTGATCTTGTGCGTTATTTTGTTACACTTGCTTTGCAAGGAAAGGGCAGTTCTGTGACACGCATGAAGTTGAATAAAAACTGGTCGGCCATCGTTGTGGCTTCGGTGATGTCCGCCGTGTTGAGCCTGTCTGCTCCGGTGGCTGAGGCCGCAGCGCGGACCAAGGCTGCCACCAAGACGTCGGTCGTCAAGTCCAAAGGCCACCGCGCCAAGGCTGCTGGTGCGCCTCGTAAAGGCTCGCATCGAGGTCGTGCTGCACATGCGGCGTCGCCGGTGGCGGCCAATGTCCCAGACCTGACCCCAGTCGAAGTCAATGCGCCAGCGCTGGTGGCCGGCAAGGTCGCGACTGCGCCGTCCAGCAACATGGCTGCCGCTTCCGGCGCCTCAGGTGCGTCTTTTGGCCAGCTGTATGGCCTGCATCACACCAATGACCCGCTGGATCTGAAGTCCAGTGCCGCGTTGGTGGTGGATCAGGACACCAACGAAGTCCTGTTTGCCAAGAATTCGGAAGCGGTGTTGCCCATCGCCTCGCTGACCAAGCTGATGACCGCCACGGTGATCGTGGAAGCCAAGCTGCCCATGGACGACATGGTTTCGGTGACAGCGGAAGACGTCGACACCGAGAAAAACAGCAGTTCGCGCCTGTCGGTGGGGACCACCCTGACGCGTGGCGAGTTGTTGCATCTGGCCTTGATGTCTTCTGAAAACCGGGCCGCCCATGCTTTGGGCCGCACCTATCCCGGTGGCCTGTCTGCATTCGTGGTGGCGATGAACACCAAAGCCAAATCGCTTGGCATGACGGACACCCGTTATGTGGACCCGACCGGTTTGAACAGCCGCAACCAGTCCAGCGCCAAAGATCTGGCGACGCTGGTGAAGTCGGCTTATCAGCAACCCTTGATTCGCGAGTTGTCCACTTCTCGGGAGTACACCGCACGGGTGGGCTCTCGCCAGGTTCAATTCCACAACACCAATAGCCTGGTGCGCAGCCCATCGTGGGACATCGGCCTGCAAAAGACCGGCTACATCGTGGAAGCAGGGCGTTGCCTGGTGATGCAAGCCAAAATGGCTGGCCGCAAGTTCATCATGGTGTTCCTGGACTCGTCCGGCAAGTACTCTCGTCAAGCTGATGCAGAGCGCGTGCGCCGCTGGATCGAAGTGGCCTCCAAGCGCAACAGCGCGATGAGCAGCTTGAACAATGGCAAAGTGACGTCCTGACCCAGGCTGGCTTTGACCGGCGCAAGAAAAGGCCTCCAGTCGGAGGCCTTTGTCTTGTTGAAGCGCTTTGGGCGGGTAACGCTTTGGCGGGTAACGCTTTTTCAGCGCGCTTGCCAGCCCATTTGGCACGAGATGCGAACCGCCGCTGCTTTCAGGCTGTCGGTCCATTCAGGGGTCAGGCGCGCAACCGGCACGTTCAAAGCCAGGCTGGCCACCACTTCACCCATGTCATTGAGGATGGGGGCGGCGATCAGTTGGGCTGCCGTGTCATGCGCGTCGCCGTCTTGCGCCAGGCTGTTCTGACGGATGGTATTCAGTTCGGTCTGCAGGGCATCGGCGCGAACGCTTTGTGCCGCAGCCAGGGCATTGAGCACATTGCCGGTCTCATTGATCAGCAGGGTTTTGCCGACGGCGCTGGACGTGAGTGGGATGCGCAGGCCCATCACGCGGGTGACCTGAACGCCGTTGCGCTCGGCTACGGTGCGTTCGATGCACAAGGCGTCGTCGTCTTGCCGGACGAATAGCGAAACCGGGTGACCGGTCTGTTTGTGCAATTCCTGCATGGGTTTAACGGCCAGGTCTCGCACGTCCAGGCGGGACTTGACCATGTTGCCCAACTCCAGCAAACGCAGGCCCAGACGGTAGCTACCGGGGCCAGAGCGCTCCACCAAACGCCCCACGGCCAGATCGTTGAGGATCCGGTGGGCGGTCGATGGATGCAAGCCGGTTTGCTCGCTGATGGATTTGAGGGACACCGCATCGCCTTCTTGGGCCAGGGTGTCCAGCAAAGAGAACATCCGGCTCAATACCTGGATCGAAGTGGAAGAAGCTGTCGAATCACTCATCGGGGTTTTCCTCAGTGAGAACCCATTTTGAAAGATGGGATCTCCGCTCAATCGGCGAAATAATCCGTCGCTTGAGTGTCATTCCATGTCCCGCAGGGGTGTATTCCGGAATTTCCTTACGCTTATGAAACTTATTGATGTTCGCCTGATGCGCATGGGCTTGGCAATCGGGTTATTTCTGTTGGTGGGCGGTGTGCGCGCCGAGCCCGAAGCGGAGCCGAGTGGGCGTGCGCCGTCGGCAGCGGCTGCGGCGTTGCCGAGCTCCGCCGCCAGCCCCTCAGCAGGGGGCTCTGCTGCGCCACTTACCCCGGTCGGGCGTCGATGGGCGGCCGTGATGAAGGTGAACGGGCGCTTGCACGCTACCGACTTGGGGGTGGTGATCAATGTGGATGACCCGTACTCCGTCAAAGTGGGGGAGTACTACGCCAAGGCGCGCTCAATTGCCCGTGATCGGGTCTTGAAGATCAGTTTGCCTGTGAAGGCCGCCCTGACCCGAGATGAGTTCGAGGGCCTGTCCAAGCAAGTCGACGCCTTTTATGGCAATCGGGTGCAAGGTTTGGCCCTGGCGTGGCGTTGGCCTTATGCCGTGGACTGCAATTCGATCACCGGCGCCCTGACCATGGGTTATGACGCACAGCTGTGCAAACAGACTTGCTCGCCCAGCCGGGCATCGCGTTATTTCGGTTCGTACACCTTGCAGCCGTACAAAGACCTGGGCATGCGTCTGTCCATGCTGTTGGCTGCGAGGGACGTTGATCAGGCCATCGCGCTGATCGATCGAGGTGTGAAGTCGGACAACACCTTGGGGCTACGAGGTGCGCCTGCCGTGAACGTGCATTTCGTGACCACATCGGACGCCTTGCGCAGTCGTCGCCAGGTGTTGTTTCCGCCAGAAGGGCGGGTGCCCGCCTTGGGGTTGGATGTGCACCTGGACCAAACCGACGCTTTGCGAGATGCCGACAGGGTGCTGATGTATTTGACCGGCAAGGAGCGGGTGGAGGGGCTCAATACCATTGAGTTTGTCCCTGGTGCCCTGGCAGACCATTTGACCTCGTTTGGCGGCATGTTGGATCACGCCAATGGGCAGATGTCCGCTCTGTCGTGGATCGATGCCGGGGCGACTGCCACCTATGGGACCACCAGCGAGCCCTGCGCCCATTTGCAGAAGTTTCCGCATCCGCAAGCGCTTTTGCTGTTTTATGCCGGAGGGGCGACGGCCCTGGAGGCGTATTGGAAAAGTGTCCAATGGCCTCAGCAAGGCTTGTTCATCGGAGAGCCGCTGGCCGCACCCTTTGGCCGCTGAACCCTCAGTGCAGCAAGCCCAGGCGAACCTTGGCGCTGATCCACCACTTGCGAACAGGGGTCAGCAGCAGCCGTTCGTGCAGGACGCGGTCTTCGCTGGCGCGGATTTCATCGAGCAGGGCCAGTTGCATCTGAGCCAAGGCGACCAAAGGGCGAAGTGCGCGGCGCTCAGGGCGGGAGAGGGCGCGAATGGCCGTCAGTCCGCCCAGCAACTGGGCTTGAGCCTGATCGCACAGATAGGTCAGCAATGCGGGCCAATGCTCACCGGATTTGGGGGCGGGCTTGGTCAATTCGTGCGCACGCACTTCGTGTTTTTGCAAAACATCCACGGGGACATGAACCCAACCTGCGCGTGCGTCCTGGCCCAGTCGAGCCAGTTGGTGTGTTTGCCGGCAACCCAGCCCCAGCTGACGCGCGGCTTGCCGGGCGGCCGGTGTGGTGGCGCCCAGAAGCACGGCGGCCGCTTCGGTGGCGGCTGCGGTGGTTTGGTTGCGATGGTGTTGTAACGCTGCCGCGTCCAGCCATCGGGTTTGGTGAATCAGCGTGATCAGGCCTTCAATTTGATTGAGCCACAGCGGCAACTCACCAGCCAACGGGGCTTTGGCGGTGTCGTTTTGCGCCGTCGTCGGCGGCATCAATGCCTGTGTCAACGGATGGGTCGGCTGCCCTTGCGCCCCGGCCTGAACCTCCTGGATCCACCAACGGAGCTTGGTTTCGGCCACCCCAGGATCTTGGACATCAAAGGGGATGGAGCTGACCTCGTGCCACCATTGCCACCAGTCACGCAGCGCGGCGCGCCGCGACGATGGAACCATTTGCAATGTGTAGTAGAGCGAGCTGCCGACGGGTGGAAGCGGGTGTCGGTGGGTGGAAACGGGCAAAGTTGGGCGACTGGAATTCATGGGTGTGATCAGAACAACTGCGCCTATTGTCTCAAGAGTCGAATTGACAGGTTCAATAACCCTGCATACATTACTGACCCGCGAGTCAGTTACGATGTGGCCTCGCATCATCCAACCAGAAGAGTTTTGACATGACGAAAACACGCTGGCAACAAGCCGCGAGCTGGGCTGTGGCCTCAGGGGTTGTTCTGCTGATGGCCGCTTGCGGGAAAGCGCCCGTCGCGCCTGAGCCTGTTCGCGCGGTCCGGACTCTGGTGTTGTCCGATACCGGTGGCACGGTGGTGCGTGAGTTCGCGGCCGACATCCATGCTCGAACCGAGTCGCGTCTGGGCTTTCGCGTGCCGGGCAAGGTCACTCGGCGCCTGGTGGAGTTGGGCCAAACCGTGCGTGAAGGGCAGGTTCTGGCGCAGTTGGATCCTCAGGACTTGCAATTGGGACAAGAGGCCGCTCGCGCTGGCGTCGCCGCAGCTGAGGCCAATGCTGCGCAAGCGTCAGCCGATCTCAAACGATTCACCGAATTGAAGGCGCAAGGCTTCATCAGTGCCGCCGAGTTGGATCGTCATGTGACGATGGCCAAGTCGGCCGAATCAGCTCTGCGCCAGGCCAAAGCTCAAGCGGGCGTGCAAGGCAACCAGGCGGCTTATGCGGCCCTGACCGCGCCGTCGGCGGGTGTGATCACCACTGTGGATGTGGAACAAGGGCAAGTGGTTGGCGCAGGCCAGCCCGTGCTGGTGCTGGCGCATGATGGCCCTCGCGATGCCGTGTTTGCCGTACCTGAAAGCATGGCCAAGCTGATCCGTCCGCTGGTTGGCAAGAAGGACGCCATCAAGGTCAAGGCCTGGGGCACGGATGCCTGGGTGTCGGCCTCCATTCGTGAAATGGCTGCTGCAGCCGATCCTGTCAGCCGTACGTTCCTGGCCAAGGCCGATGTCGGCCTGCAAGGTTTTGAACTGGGCCAGACCGCCAGTGTGTCCCTGGTCGGGCCCGTTCACGCCAAAGCCGGTGTGCGCGTTCCGGTTGAAGCCGTGGCCGAGCGAGATGGCAAGTCGGTGGTCTGGGTGCTCGACGCCAAGCAATACACCGTCCAACCTCAGATTGTGATGACGGGCGACGTCACGGGGGATGTGGTGTTGGTTGTCCAGGGCCTCAAGCCCGGTCAGGAAATCGTCACGGCGGGCGCACACGTGCTCAGCCCCGGGCAAAAGGTGCGGCGCTACCAAGAGCCCACTGCTGCCGCCAACAAGTCCTGATTGCTGAAGGAGTTGGCCAGTGAGCACGCCTGATCAAAACGCATCGGCTTCGGGCCGACAACGCTTCAATGTGTCCCGCTGGGCGCTGGAGCATCCGTCCCTGACACGCTACCTGATGGTGGTGTTGATGATCCTGGGGCTGGTGTCCTATTTCCAGCTCGGGCAGGACGAAGACCCCCCCTTTGCCTTTCGGATGATGGTGGTGCGGGCCTATTGGCCGGGCGCCTCTGCGACCGAGATGGCCGAGCAGGTGACCGACAAGCTCGAGCGCACCTTGCAAGAGGTGCCTTACGCGGATCGCATCCGCTCCTACACCAAGCCCGGTGAGTCGCTGACCATCTTGCAGGTGCGCGATTCGTCTCCTCCCAAAGAAATCCCCAACCTCTGGTACCAGGCCCGCAAAAAGCTGGGCGACATGCGTCAGACCCTGCCACAAGGGGTTTACGGCCCGTTCTTCAACGACGAGTTCGGTGATGTTTACGGCTCCATCTATGCCTTGTCGGCCGATGGCTTCACCGACGAAGAGTTGCGTCAACATGCCGAGCGCGTGCGCTCAACCCTGTTGCGCGTGCCCAGCGTGGCCAAGGTCGAGCTTTTTGGCGTGCAGCCTGAAAAGGTCTACGTCGAGATCCCCCAACACCGCCTGGCGCAATTGGGCTTGGATATGAACCAGCTCATTGGCCAACTCAATGCCCAAAACGGCATCGAAGGGGCGGGCGTCTACGCGGGGCAAGCCAATAACGTGCAGATGCGGGTGGCCGGGGCGTTCACCTCGGTCGAGCAGTTGCGCGCCATGCCTGTCCGCCTGATCAACCCGCAGACGGGCCAAGGCCGCACCTTCAAGTTGGGCGACATTGGCGAGATTCGCCGGGGCTACGAAACGCCCGCCACCACCAAGGTCCGCCACCAAGGCAAAGACGTGGTCGCATTGGGTATTTCGATGGCCAAGGGCGGCGACATCATTGCCCTGGGCAAAAACCTGCAGACCGAGATCGAACGCATCCGTGGCGAGTTGCCCGTTGGGATCGAGCTGGATCAGGTCCAGAACCAACCCAAGGCCGTGGCCACCTCGGTGGGTGAGTTCGTCCATGTGCTGATTGAGGCCGTGGCCGTGGTGCTGGCGGTCAGTTTTGTCAGCCTGGGTTTGCACACCAAGCCTTTCCGCCTGGACATCTGGCCTGGCATGGTCGTGGCCATCACCATTCCTCTGGTGCTGGCCGTGACCTTCCTGGTCATGTACTACTGGGGCGTGGGGCTGCACAAGATCTCATTGGGGGCCTTGATCATTGCCCTGGGCTTGCTGGTGGACGACGCCATCATTGCTGTCGAAATGATGGTGCACAAGCTGGAAGACGGCTACGACAAGGTCAGCGCCGCCACGGCTGCGTATGACCTGACGGCCATGCCCATGTTGACGGGCACCTTGATCACGGCCGTGGGCTTCCTGCCCATCGGCATGGCGCAATCGGGCGTGGGCGAGTACACCTTTGCCATCTTTGCTGTCACGGCCGCCGCCTTGCTGATTTCGTGGGTGGTGTCGGTTTACTTTGTGCCCTACCTGGGCCAGTGGTTGCTCAAGACCAAGCCCAAAGTCACGGCTGACCAAGACCTGTACGACACGCCGTTCTACACGCGCTTCAAGGCTTTGGTGAACTGGTGCGTGCA
>JAGWTE010000064.1 GCA_028869095.1 Burkholderiales bacterium | reverse complement strand
CGCACCCGCAATGTCTTCTCTGGCATCAAAGAGGCCTACAAGCCTGAAGACCTGATTGGCAAGCACACCGTGATGGTGGCCAATCTGGCTCCGCGCAAAATGAAGTTTGGTGTCAGCGAAGGCATGGTGCTGGCCGCATCGCATGCCGATGAAAAGGGCACACCGGGCATCTATGTGCTCGAGCCTGTGGCGGGGGCTCAACCGGGTATGCGCATTCGTTGAGATCGATTCAGTATCGAGACGTCAGAAAAAGCCCGGTCTAGTGCCGGGCTTTTTACGTTGCGTCAGTCATGCGAAGGCAAGGCATTCATGGTGCCCGCAGACCGATCTGGGATCAGTTGATATACGGAATCGTCAGGCTGGACAGCAGGCTCGACGAGAACATGACGTCCATGCCGAAGGTGCTGTTGCTGGCCGGCGCGTAGTGCGCATCTTGCGTGTCGAGCACCAGGCTGAGGTGATGCCCTGCTGGTACGGTGTAGGCGGCCATGTGCATGTCAATCGGGTAGCTGATGGTCTGACCCGCCGTGGCGGTGTGAACCGAGCGCGCGCCGTGCGAGATCAGGGTGCCAATGCCCAGATCGTCCACGTCATACAGATAGGCCAGCACCTGTCCTTGTGACTTCGTTGGACGCACGTTCAACTGCAATTGCGCCATGCCGCGAATTTTCAAAGCACTGCCCAAGGTCGGGCCGTTGTAGACCACACCGTTGTCACGCAAGACCAGAGGCATGGATGCTGTCGTGGACAAGCCAAAGCCCGTCAACAACTCGCTGGCCACGGGGATGCCGGTGGAGGCCACCGTGTCAAACAGGCTGCTGACCGAGTCCGTGGCCGTCACGCTGCTGCTGGCCGACTGCAGATTGCCTGCGGCACCCTTGGCGCACCAGCAACTGACATCAAACCGCAAGTCACCACGCGGTGCGATGTTGTAGGTGAAGCTCTTGACCGTGGCATCAGGCCAAGTGGCCAGCTTTTCGCGGCCCGAGCTGTTTTGCACCTCCATGTCGACCTGCGGTTCGGACACGATGCCGTTGGCGCTGCCCTTGAGCCAGTAATCAAACCAGCGATGGGCCTGGTCATAGATGTAGTTGTCGCTGCCCAGCAAGGCGCCTGGCAACTCTGGCACGGCATGCCAGCCGTTGTTCAGCAGCAGCTTCTTGGGTCCTTGCAGTTGTGCGAAGAACTTGATGATGTTGTTGGGGTTGAACATCTCATCGGAGTAGTTCTTGCCGATGAAAACGGGCGCCTTGCGGGTGTTCAATGCAGCCAACTCTTGCAGGGGAGAGCGCACCTTGGACCAGGCCCGGATCTCGTCAATGCGAGACTGAGGCGTGTCCGGGTTCAGCAGATCGTCCCTCAGCTTGGGCACCGCCGGATCCAGGTTGCCTGCCACCGGCGCCACGTCCACCAGCAAGTTCATGTTGGACTTGTTGGCCGTTTCCGCGCCATAGAACTCGTCTTCCAGATTGGCCCAGGTGGACAAGGCCACGGCGGTTTTCAGGCGAGGTTCGCGAGCCAGCGCCAGCAAGGCAATGCCCGAGCCATACGAGATCCCGCTGACAGCCACCGCATCCGACTTGGCGGGAGTGTTGGCGATCAGCCAGTCCATCGCATCACTGACGTCCTTCACGTCATCAGGGGATGCCACCTGTGTGACGCCTTCAGCCTGCCACCAGCCGCGCGAGGCGTACTCGTAAACGATGTAGCCATCCTTGGCCAGACGTTGTGCTTGGCCGATGTACTCCCAGTCGGGCATCACCCAGCTGTTGACCATGATGATCGTTGGGAATGTCTGGCCCGAGCTGGTGATCTTGGGCAAAAACACGTTGGCGGTCAGCTTGACCCCGTCGTGCGTGCTCAGCTTCAAGCCGTTGACGAAGCAAGTGCCGTCGGTGGGCGAGATCTTGCCAGGGTTTGTGGTGGGAGAGATGAAGATCTCCCCCGGGGCCACAGGCTGGCAGGTGATGCCGGCGAAGGCGGATCCGACCAGGCTGGTCAGGGCCGCGGCGATCAATGTGCGATGGAAAGCGGTCATGTCTCGTCCTTGACTGGTTTGGTGTGCCCCAGTCTATGGATGAGACTCAATTAACGCGACGCGTGCATCACCTACTTAGGACTGACCCCAAAAATGTCGGGTGGGTGACAGTTGGCGCTGCTTCACCCTTGACGGAATGTCTGAACAACGGAACCAGTCATCAGGTATGCGGAGCGTCACAGGCTCGCCTGTACGGGGTCTGCACGGCGAGGCGCTTCAGTCCACATCCAGGCACAAACCGATCAGGTCCAGGCACATTTGAGATGCCATGGTGGAGCGCGCCAAAGGCAGGCATTGCGCCGCCGTGAGTTGGCGGCCTTGTTGAAACAGGTGCCAGGCACGAGCGCGCAGGGCTTGCTGTTCGGGCAAGTGGCGCAACAGCAGGGTCAAGCGCCGCAAGCCCACCAGCCAGGCCTTTTGCCAAGGGCCCTTGTCAAACGTGGCGTGGTGACTGGGCGAGGCCAGCTCGCTCATGTTGAAAGTGATCTGCTCGACCGTGGCCTGCAGGGCGGCGGACCAGGTGGGCTGTTTGGCCTTGGGGCGGGCGGGCGCAGCAGGTTGATAGGTGCCGATCTCTGATTGGCGTGCCAACTGATCGCCTCGGTGGGCCTTGGTCTGCACGTCCAGCCACAGGCCAAAACGTTCGACCCAGTCGCGCCCGCATGCCAGCACCGCCTCGGGCGAGCCGCTGACCAGTTCGATTTCCAACTCTTGTACCCGGGTGGTGTGCTCACCCGCGCTGATCGAGCCCAGATCCACGGCCATTTCGACCCAGCCGATGCTGTGGCCGTCGGCATCCGTGACTTGCCATTCGGCCCGGTGGCGCTGCATGTCGGTGCGGTACAGCTGGATCAGGCCGCATTCACGGCCCATGGGGTCGGTGGCAGGAGTCCAACCCAGATCCCGTTGCAGGGCCGTGGCCGCGTCACCCTGATGCAAGCCCAGATTGGGCGCGATGGGCTCGCCGGCCACTGGCGCGGAGGTGGCCACATTGTCTTCCAGCCGGATCATGGGGTTGGCGGCCGATGCCTTGAGCGTCTGAACCCATTCCTCGTCCTCCTGTCGCACCCGCAGTGCCGCGCGCGCACGGGCCAGCTTGCGGTCTGGCGTGTCGAAATAAGCGGCTTGCAGGTGTTGGCTGGGCGCGGTGTCGGGCAAATGGCGGACGGCGGCCAGCACCGTGTCCAAAGCCGAGTCCGGAATCTGGAATTTGAGCTCGATTTCTTGCATAAACCGCATTGTCGGGCGCCCGGGTGGTCTGGAATGAGGTTCCGACCGATAAAATGCCGTCCTAAACCCTTTTTTGGTACAAGTCATGCCTCTTTTCTGGAAGCCTTACAAGTCCGACGTGACGCAGTTCATCGACAGCCTCAAGCAGCGCGATCCGCAGCTGGAAGAGCGTCAGCGCCAAGGCCGTTTCCTCTTGTGGGACAAGAACGTTGATCGCCAAGCTCAGCAGGAATACAACGAAAGCCGCGTGGCGCAAAAGCCCTACGTCTACCAGACCAAAGGCTGATTTGCGATTGATCCGGTGATTGATCCGTGTCGACTGATGTGACCTCCGAGCAGGCTGCGGCAGCGTTGGACGAACAGGGCTTGCCCCATGTCGTCGACAACGTGGCCGTGGCGCGGCTGTATGGCGAGCCTTTGTTCGCCATGCCGCAGGATCTCTACATCCCGCCCGATGCCTTGGAAGTCTTTCTGGAGACCTTTGAAGGCCCGCTGGATCTCTTGCTCTACCTGATCCGCAAGCAGAACTTCAACATCCTTGATATTCCGCTGGCGGACGTCACCCGCCAGTACCTGGCCTATGTGGACCAGATCCGCAAGACCAATCTGGAGCTGGCGTCTGAATATCTGTTGATGGCGGCGATGCTCATCGAGATCAAATCTCGCATGCTGCTGCCGCCCAAGAAGACAGAAGAGGGCGAAGAAGCCGAAGACCCGCGTGCCGAACTGGTGCGCCGTCTGATCGAGTACGAGCAGATCAAAAAAGCGGCCGCCAAGCTGGACCAAGTGCCTCTGCTGGGCCGGGATTTCATGCGTGTGCAGGTCTACAACGACCCCACAGTGCATGTGCGCCACCCCGATGTCAGCCTGGACGATTTGCGCGATGCCTGGCGCGACATCCTGCAGCGTGCCAAGCTGCACACCCACCACCACATCTCTCGCGAAGAACTCTCTGTGCGCGAGCACATGGGCATGGTCTTGCGCACCCTTCAGGGCAAGCGCTTCGTTGAATTTGAAGACCTGTTTGACGTGACCCGTGGGGCGCCGGTGCTGGTGGTGACCTTCATCGCCATGTTGGAACTGGGCAAAGAGCGCCTGCTGGAGATCACCCAGGCCGAGGCTTTTGCGCCCATCTACGTGCGCTTGGCGTATCAGCCCGCTTGATGCGGCCCTCATGGGCATTGGGTTCGGCCTAGAATCGCGCCACAAACGGCCTTTCTGGCCGGTCTGTTGAGGACGACCGACGACATGAGTACCCCTGATTCGACGCAGCCCCGCAAAGCTTTGAACCTGCACCGTTTGCGCGAGATGCAGTCCCAAGGCGAGAAAATCACCATGCTGACCAGCTATGACGCCACCTTTGCGCGTCTGGCCGATGAAGCCGGGGTCGATTGCCTGCTGGTGGGCGACTCGCTGGGCATGGTCGTGCAGGGCGAGTCCAGCACCGTGCCGGTGACCATGGAGCAGATGGTCTATCACACCCGTTGTGTGGTCAAAGGCAATCGCACAGCGTGGGTGGTGGGTGATCTGCCCTTTGGCAGCTACCAGGAAAGCCGTGAGCAAGCACTGCGCTCCAGCGTGGCCCTGATGCAGGCCGGCGCGCACATGGTTAAGCTTGAAGGCGGCGGTTGGACGGCTGAGACCGTTCACTTTCTGACCGAGCGAGGCATTCCCGTTTGTGCGCACTTGGGCCTGACCCCGCAAAGCGTGCATGCGCTGGGCGGCTATCGCATCCAGGGACGTGATCAAGCGGGTGCGGAAACCATGCGCCGCCATGCGCATGAACTGGCCCAAGCCGGTGCCACGATGATGGTGCTGGAGCTGATGCCCTCGGCCGTGGCGGCCCAGGTGCAGTCTGACAACCCCGGCTTGATCACCATTGGGATTGGCGCCGGGGCCTCGACATCTGGCCAGGTGCTGGTCTTGCACGACATGCTGCACGTCACCCGCGGCAAGCTGCCTCGCTTTGTTCGCAACTTCATGATGGAGGGCGGCTCGATTGAAGACGCCATCCGCCGCTATGTGGCCGCGGTCAAGGACGGCAGCTTCCCTGACGAGACCATTCACGGCTATTAATTTTTATTGATTGATCATGCGCATCATCCACCGCGTCGCCGAGTTGCGAGAGGCTTTGTCTGCGACCCAGCAAGCGCCCGTTTTCGTGCCCACCATGGGCAATTTGCATGAAGGCCACCTGGACCTGATCCGTCGCGCCAAGCAGCATGTCGCGGGCAGTGACAGCCTGGTCGTGGCCAGCATCTTTGTCAATCGGCTGCAGTTTGGTCCGAACGAAGACTTTGACCGCTACCCCCGCACCATGGAGCGCGATGCTCAACTGTTGGCCAGTGCCGGTTGCGACATCTTGTTTGCACCCGATGAGGCCGAGTTGTACCCCGAGCCGCAAGGCTACAAGGTCGTCCCTCCTGATACCTTGGCCAACTTGCTGGAAGGCGAGTTCCGTCCGGGCTTCTTCACGGGCGTGTGTACCGTGGTGCACAAGCTGTTCAACATCGTTCAGCCTCGTGCGGCATTCTTTGGCAAAAAGGACTACCAACAGCTGATGGTGATTCGCACCATGGTGCGCCAGATGGCCTTGCCCATCGACATCGTGCCGGTGGACACCACGCGTGCGGCTGAGGGCTTGGCCTTGTCCTCGCGCAATGGCTATCTGAGCGACGCTGAGCGCACAGAGGCTTTGGCTTTGATTCGCAGCTTGAAGACGATCCAAGCCGCGGTCAAAGACTTGCGTGCTGCGTCCCAGCCTGCCGTGGATGCTGCAGCGTGGCTGCATCAAGTGGAAGCCGATGCCAAGTCCGGTTTGGCCGCTCGTGGCTGGCTGCCTGACTATGTGACCTTGCGTCGCCAGTTCGATCTTCTGCCGCCGACGGCTGCGCAATTGCAGGGCACCGAACCCCTGGTGGTGCTGGCGGCCGCCAAGCTGGGCACCACCCGCTTGATCGACAACCTCGAAGTCTGAACGCAGACTTCGCTCAGCCAGCCTTGCTTAACAACCCAGCCTGGGCCAGCCATTGCAAAAAGGCTTGCTGGGCCGCTTGCTCCAGCGCTTGCCCCCAACGCGCGGTGTCGCGGCGAATCTGATGGAGATCGATGCCCGCGTGTGAGAGCTCGCAGGTATGGCCGATCAGCCAGCGCTCGATCTGGCTGGCTTGGGCTTCCAGATGGCATTGCAGGCCCAGCGCATACTGGCCGATGGCAAAGGCTTGGTGAGGCACCAAGCGGGTCGAGGCCAGCAGCGTGGCGCCTTCCGGCAAGTCGAACGTGTCGCCATGCCAGTGCAGCACTTGGTAGTCGCACTGGGCCAGCGCAGCCAGGCAAGAGTCTTGGCCTGCGGTACTCAATTGCAAGGCATCCCACCCAATCTCTTTGGCCGGGCCGGGGTAGACGCGCTGGCCGCTGGCGGCCGCCATCATCTGGGCGCCCAGGCAGATGCCGACGATCGGACGGCGTGCTTGCAAGCGCTCGGCCACGCGGGCCAGTTCATGGGTGATGTAGGGATACTTGTCGGACTCGTACACCCCAATCGGGCCACCCAGCACCACCACCAAGTCAGCTTGTTGCCATTCCGCGCGCGACGCCTCGCTGTCCAAGTCGTCCACACCAGCTTGACGGTAGGTGATCTCAAAACCCGCAGAGCGCAAGACGGGCTCCAGTGATCCAAGGTCTTCAAAGCTGACGTGCTGCAGGGCGAGGCATTGGCGGGTCATGATGAGGCGATGAAAAGGGTTGCGTGAGGCGACAAGGCTATAGCGTAAGCAAAAACTCGACCACTTCTGACTCGACCCGGCTGCGTTTCATGGGCGGCAGGCTCTGCCAAATGCGACGCCCATAGGGGCGGTCAATCAAACGGGTGTCCCCAATCATCAGCACGCCATGGTCGGTTTCACTGCGGATCAGTCTGCCCGCACCCTGCTTGAGCGCAATGATGGCCTGCGGCACCTGGTGTTCCATGAAGGGGTTGCCGCCATTTTTTTCCAGCAACTCCAGACGCTTGGCCAGCACGGGGTCATCGGGGGGCGCAAAGGGCAGCTTGTCGATCACGACCAGGGTCAAGGCGTCGCCCTTGACGTCGATGCCTTCCCAGAAGCTGTGGCTGCCCACCAGCACGGCATTGCCTGCACGGCGGAAGTCTTCCAGCAAAGTAGGTCGGGGCGCATCGCCTTGCTGCAAAACAGGGAAGGGCCAGTCGCGCTCTTGAAAGACTTGCTTGAGCCGTTCCGTGGCCTTGCCCACAGCGCGCAAGCTGGTGCACAGGATGAAGGCTCGTCCACGGTTGGCCTCGATCAAAGGCAGGGCTGCATCCACCACGGCCTGCGTGTGGTCCGCATGATTGGGTGCAGGCAGACCCGTCGGCACATACAACATGGCCTGCGCAGGGTAATCGTAGGGGCTGGACCATGAAGCACATTGCGCATCGTCCAGACCCAGGCCTTGCGTGAAGTGGTCAAAGTTATTTTTGACCGCCAAGGTGGCCGAGGTGAAGATCCAGGCCCGTTTGGGTGGTGCCTCGCGTTGTGGTTCTTGTGGCAGCTCACCAGGCGCATACAGCGCAGAGCTTGACTCGGCCTCTACGTCGTCAGGGCTGGCCTCGCCGTGTTCGTCCTGGTCCGCCTGCAAACCCAGACGCTGGCGCTTGAACACGTCGGCCACCGAAATCGGTGTGCGATGCAGCTGAATGCCATGCGAGCCCACATCCACCCAGCACAGCTCGGGTTGATCCGCGCGCTCGGGGGCGCCCCAGGCGAGCAGGTTCTGGCTCAGCTCGTTGGCACGGCGATTCAGTTGATTCAATTCAGGGCTGCGCTCGGCTTGGGACTCCAAGACCTCACGCACCGCGAACAAGGCTTCACGCAGCCGGTTCAGTGTGGGCACCAAAGGGTGATCAGCGCCTAGTTGCGCATGAGCCAGGCGCTGCAGCGTGGGCCCGAAGCTCAAGCGCAGATCACGTGTGGCCCGGTCCAGTGGTGCCAGCAAATCAGGCCAATGCGCGGCATCTCGTGCCTGTGCCTGACCGGTCGCCAAGGCATCGCGCAAGAAATCCAACAGTTGGGCGGATGACAGCGTCTCACCAAAAAACAGCGTGGCGGTATCGGGCAGTTGATGCGCTTCGTCAAAGATGATGGTTTGCGCATTGGGCAGCAACTCGGGCACGCCTTCTTCGCGCAGCATCAAATCGGCAAAGAACAAATGGTGGTTGACCACGACCACGTCCGAGTCCTGCGCCTCGCGCCGCGCTTTCATCACGAAGCACTCGTTGTAGTGCTTGCATTCGCTGCCTAGGCAATTCTCACGGGTTGAGGTGACCCGAGCCCAGATGCTGGCGTTTTCTGGCACCGACGGGCACTCGGCTTTGTCGCCCGTCGGGCTGAGGTGGATGAATCGGTTGATCATCCCCAGGTCTTTGACCTCCTGGCGGCTGGCCAGCAAGGTGGCATCTTGATTGGCGCGATCCAGATGGTGCCAGCACAGGTAATTGCTGCGGCCTTTGAGCAGAGCGGTTTTCACCGGCACGGCCAGGGCATCACGCACAGCGGGCAGGTCTCGGTGGAACAGCTGATCTTGCAGGGCCTTGGTGCCGGTCGAGATGATGACCTTGCCACCTTCCAGCAGCGAGGGCACCAAATAGGCTGCGGTCTTGCCCACGCCGGTGCCCGCCTCCAGCACCACGGTTTTGGACTCGCGAATCGCACCCAGGATGGCTTGCGACATCTCGATTTGCTCCACCCGGACGCGGTAGCCCTCAAAGGCTCGCGCCAGAGGGCCGGAGGCAGAAAACAGGGCAGCTAAATCCATGATCAAGACAAAAGGGACAAGGGCGTATTGTCCCCCCGATCACCCATCGACGCGGCTCGCTCCGAAGGGTGACCGTTGGATCAAATGGTGATCAAGGTGCCACGCGGATCACGCTGGCTTGCAAGGCGCGCTCCAGCGTCTCGATGCAGTCCTGGCGATGGGCTTGCCATGCCGCTGCATCGCTTGCATCGCCCTTGGGCGCCTTGCGTGCACCTTTGAGTTGGGCCAAGGTGGACTTGGCTTGCTCGCGGATGGCGGCGCGGGTGTCGGCCCGTGCTGATGCCCCACGCAACAGGCTGATCGTCAGGCGGTTGATGTATTCGCGCTGCAGATTGCGTTGCCATGGGGCTTGTTCGGCCGATGCATGAGTGTCGGACCACACGGCTTGCTGAATGCGCTGCTGCAGTTCATTGGCACTCAAGGCCTTGGGTTCACGGTCCCGCACCTTGTCCTGATTGTCTCCCAGTCGGTCAGACAAGCCTTCGTTCATCAAATAGGCCAGCACCTCGCGTTGGCGCGCCAGCAGTTGGTCGGCCATTGAGAAGTCCGTTGCCGCGCCCCCCATGCCGTCTTCTTGCGTGGCATCCGCACGTTCCAGGTAATCGGGGGCCAGGCGGCGCTGCAAGGCAGGCGGGATGCGGATGGCATCGGTCGACAGGTAAGACTGGATCAGCAGATCCAGTGCCTGGCGCTGCACAGCCGAGGGCAAAGGCTCGATCAGGTCGCGCGTGCTTTGAGGGCCATCGCGTCGGGTGATGACCCCGCCTACTTGGCGCTCCAGGATCACAGCGGTCTTGCCCAGATCGCGCAAAGCATAGGCCACACTGCGACGCAAGTCCGCTGTTTCTTCGTCGGCCTTGAGCTGGCGATGAGCCAATCGCAGCAACTGATCCTGCACGATGGCCAGGCGCACTTTGGCAAACGCAACGGGGTCACGGCCCAGGTCGAAGGTCAGTGCCTCCGGATCCAGGCCCAGCGCAGCATCTTCGTCCGAGCCGTAGGCCAGGTCCCAGGTATGCGCAGGCTCGTCGCTGCGTTGCGCAATCTGGCGCAAGGCCACGGTGGTGTCCACATTGGCAGGCAATGGCTTGTAGCCATACTCGATGGCCCAGTAGTCGTAGGGGCCCAAGGTGGTCTGGAAGGGGGCACCGCTAGGCTGGCCCGGCAAGGGCAGGTTGATGGGCGCATAGTCCATCACCGAGGCACTGTTGCCTTGCTTGTCGGTCAAGGCCTTGTCGTTCAACTCGGCGTTGGGGCGCCAGCGCGAAGCCCGGAAGTTGTGGCGCAGGCCCAGGGTGTGACCCACCTCGTGCATCGTGGTGTCTTTCAAATACGCCAGCACGAAGGCCTGCACCTCGGGGCTATCGGGTGGCAAGCCTGCTTGGACCGATTTCAGATCCAGGGCATAGCCGAGTTGATCGCCCGCGATGGCGCCGTGTTCACATTGATCGGCCGATACAGCCTCTGTGGCGTCCTGCGACATGAACTGGCTGCGAATGGCGCGAATACCGCGCGTGGACAGGCTTTCCAGCGCGATGTTGGCATCCAGGATTTCGCCCGTGCGTGGGTCCACATGCGTGGGGCCGATGGCACCGAAGCGAGGCTGGCTGTTCGTCATCCAGCGGATGGCGGCATGGCCTGTTGCCAGCGTGTCAAAGGGGGTGTCGGTCGGGGCATCTTTGACTTCAATGGCTTGTTCAAAGCCAATGGCTTCAAAGGCCTTGTTCCACTCCAGCACACCTTCTTTGACGGCACCGCGATACGCAATCGGGATGCTGGGGTCCAGCCAGAACACAATGGGCTTGACGGGGGGCGATTTGTCAGCGGCCGGGTCTTTTTTCTCCAGCGGCCAGCGGTTGATGAAGCGCTTGCGAGGGTTGCGCGCCAGGTCATTCGAAAAATCAGCCACCGTGGTCGTGAAGTAGCCCACTCGCTGATCAGCCACACGGGGTGTCATGGTTTGCGCAGGCAGGGGCGTCAAACTGTAGTGAACCGTGATGAACAAGCTGCGGGGATCGGGCACCGAAACAGGGTAGCTGGGGGCCGGGCCTGGGGCACCGGTTGCTTGGGCCAATGTGGCAGTACCAAAGTGATGCTGCACCTCCAAGAACAGGCCGTCCTTTTCAGGACGCGCTTCCATGACGTTGGAGTTTTTGGCATCGAAGGCGTAAGCCTGCCGGTAGGTGCGCTGCAATTGCGGCGCCAGACCCAGCAAGTCCGTGATGAACAAGGCCTGCGCATCGATCAGCACGGCGCCAGATTTGCCATGCCCTGCGCTGAGGATGGGGACACTGGACAGCAGGCTGGGCGAGAACGCTGCGTCGACAGCACGAGCTTCAGGTGTACCGGGCTTGGCCGTGAAGGCCGCGTTGATGGCCACCAACTGGATTTGTTGCTGGACCTTGCGGAACTCCACCCATTGCGGGCGGCCCATCTGGGCCCAGCGGCTTTGCATCAGGCCGCCAAAGAGTCCGGCCTCGCCCAGGCCTGTGGCCAGCTTGGGTGACAGGAACAGAGGCTTGCCCAATAGTTCGGGTGCGATTTCGAACAGCACCTTGTCCTGGCGCTTCCAGATCGGGATGTAGCCATCTTCTCGTTCCGCCCCTTTGGTGATTGCGTCAAATGCGGGTAAACCAGGTGTGCCGGCCGCAGGGCCGCTGGCAGAACTGGCGGGTGTGGCTGCGCCCGAAGGCGCGGCGGTGTGACCTGTCGCCGTGACGGAACTACTGGGGGCGGTATGAGTCGTACCGCAGGCGCTCAGAATCAGTGTCAGCGCACAGCTCAAAGCGGTATTTTTTCGGGGAAACCCGCGTTTCGGGGTACTCGTTCCCTCTTGATCGGGGGGACAGTTGAATGCGAAAGTCATCCACAATTCTGAAAAATGGGTCATGCGCCCGAACATACCATCAGTCGGTCGCGGCCAAATACAGAAGTCGAATGAAGGAGTGCAGATGTCCCGGGTTGTGTTCAGACGCCAATTAACCGCTTTGGCGGTGGCTGCTGCAACAGTGGGAATGCTGACCTGTGCTTCGGCCAGCCTTGCGGCCTCGTCGCAACCGGTGGCTCTGTCTGGGACGACCCCTGACGATCAAGCGCGCGAATTGGCGCAGTGGTTCAAGACTGAAAAAATGGTGGCCCTGCCGGATGACGTGGTCATTCCGTTTTTCAAGAATTTGCCGGTGGCCACCTATGCGTCATTCATGAAGCTGAGCGCGCAGATCTACCGCGAAGCTGAATTTTGGGTTCGGCGTCAAGAACGTTTGCCTCAAGGGTGGACGGAGCAGCCCTTCATCAACTACATCAAATTCCGCCAACAACCCCGTCAGGTCTATATCAACTGGCAAGAAGGGGGCCCCGATGCGGGTCAAGAAGTGATCTACGACGAAACCGTGGATCGTGACCAGGTCTATGGCCATGCGGGTGGCATGTTGGGCATCCAGCCCTTTTGGGTATCGCTCAACAGCTCCCTAGCTAAAATCAGCTCAAACCATTCTTTGCGTGACTTGGGCCCTCAGTATCTGGCTGACGTTTTCGCCAAAGACACCGACCGCTGGCTGCGCGCTGGCGGGGATGGCAGGCCGGTCAAAGTCGAGGTGTTGCCAGAAGCAGGGCGTCGTCTGATTGCGGTGACCTGGGAGCGTCCCGCCGGGCGTCCCACCTACTATGCCAAGAAAGTGCGTTTGAGTTTCGACTTGCGCAAGGTCTATGTGCGCACGGTTGAAGCCTGGGACGACAACGATCAAATACGCGAGCGTGTGGTCATCGACAACGCCTTGG
>JAGWTE010000266.1 GCA_028869095.1 Burkholderiales bacterium | reverse complement strand
CACCGTTGTGCGCCAGATTGATCACCTCCAACCATGGGTAATCCAGGCTGGCCAGTGTCTCTGCCGTGCCATCGGTCGATCCATCGTTGATCACAATGACTTGCAGAGGACCGGGATAGTTTTGCTTCGCAATGCTCTCGATGGTCGCGGCAATGTTGGCCGCTTCGTTGTAAGCCGCCACCAGGATCGACAGGCCAGGCAAGGGCCCCGTCTCAAACTGCACCTTGGGGCGGTGATCCAGCAGCAAGCTGGCCACCAAAAAGGCGTTCATGAACCCCGGAATGACAGCGATGCCATACACCGTCAGATGCGCCGGCACACTGCCGATGGCGCCAGCCAGATCATGAATCCAAGGCTGTGCAGCCACGATGGAAAACGCCATCCACAAGAGACCGACGCTCAGCGCCAAGCTGAACTTCCAAATGACAGGAATGTAAAACCGAGCCTGATGCGCCGCATGAGCGTCAGGCTGCGTGGCCACGTCATGGGCCGCGCCCTGGGCCTCATCGGCACCAGCTCGGATGGAGACGCCTTCGCGTTCACTCGTAATCTGCTTCACGATCCATACCTCTGCGATGGGGGCTGATTCACTCTAGAACAAACCCCCACTGCGCAGAGTGGATTGGCCAAAGCGTGCTGTGCACGAATTGGCAATTCCCAAAAGATCGATCAAGCCATTTGACCTACCTCATCCCCCACATCAGTTAGATCAGTGCCACCCGACGCTCAACGCGGGGCCACAGCGCCGGAGTCAGCGATCCAGTTGCCATGAAAGCCCAAGGGGATGCGCGTGGGAATGTGCACCACCGCTTGAGCGGGCCCCATGAAGTCATCGGCGTTCAGCACATGCAACTCGGTCTTGCCCGACTGCAGGTGATGCACCAAGCCCATCAGCCAGCCATCGTCTTCCGCCCCCTGCTCCGACCGGGGCACAAAGACGAACTCGCCCGGCACCGCATGCGGGCCAAAGCTGCGCACCTGCGTCCCGCCCTGCTCCAAGTCGTGGCGCAGCAAAGGCTGCCCCGCCGCCATGTCGGAGCCAAACCCAACGGTGTAGGCCCAACGGTAGGGCCGCCCTGTACGGCGTTCATCCAGGCGCGGGAATTCTTGCGATCGGCTCGACAGCACCTGCCGCAGCACCTGATGGCCTTGCGCCGGCAAGGTCCAGCGCTCCAGGCGCGCGCCCGAGTCCAACTCTGGCCCCACACGCGAGCGATCAAACATCTTCTCGTGCGCCACCACATCCATCACCACGCTGCCGTCGGGCAAATCAAAGGCATTGCAGGGGTGGAACACATAGCAAGGATCGACCTCGTACCAGCGCATGTCGGCCGCTTGCCCATCACGCGGCAACAGGCCCACACGGGCCCCGTGACTGGGACGCCAGCGATAGGGAAACGGCGCCCGGCTCAAAAGGCGCCGCCAAGAAAACGTGACCGGCAGATCCAGCACCACAACTTGGGATGCGGTGATCGCACAGTCATGGATCATCGGCCCATGGCGCACCGGGATGTCCACCACCCGGTCCACCGCGCCAGCTTGCGAGACACGCACATATTGAATCTTGCTGTGGATCCGAGCGTCATAGCAAATGGCATGCAAGTCGCTCGTCACCGGGTCGCGATGCGGATGCGCTGAAAACGGCAGCGATTGGGTGCTGTCAAACAAGCCGTGACGCACCGTGTTCAGATCCCCGTCCAACTGCACGGGCAACATCCCCGCCTCGGTCGCGGCCCACGTGCGCCCTGCATGGCCAAACACATTGGTGTTGACCACATCGCTCACGCCACGACGCGGCCCCGGAGCCATCGGCCGGCCCAGCTTTTTGTTCACCGAATTGCTGCCAATCCAGCGGCTGCGATACCACTGTGCCTGCCCACCGGCCAGGCGCACGCCGTGGACCATGCCGTCCCCAATGAACCAGTGATAGCGCTTGGCATGGAGGTCCATGGGGTTGGGGCCAATGCGCGCGTAGACCCCTTGCAACGCCGCAGGCAACTCGCCCGTGACCTGCAGGTCGTGCAACACAGTCTCTTGCTGAACCGGGGCAAACGGCCCATCGAGAAACGAGGGCTGATCCGTCTCCGACGGGCTTGATGGGGCGGCGTCATCCAACTCCGGGGCAGACAAGGTGCTCATCTCATTTCTCCATGTTGTCAGCGTGAACATTCGCATGACACCACAACATGTGGACAATGTCAACATGACCGACGGCAACCACTCTTTCGAACGCCCCTATCACCATGGCAATCTGCGCGCAGCCTTGATCGAGGCTGGCCTGCAGGCGCTGGAACAGACGGATGCCAGCGAGTTGAGCCTGCGCGCCATTGCTCGCGAGGTCGGGGTGTCGGCCAATGCGGCCTACCGCCACTTTGCCGACAAGCAAGGGCTGCTCAGCGCCATGGCCGCCGAAGGGTTCCGGCGTTTTTCAGCCGCCCAACAAACCGCCCAGAAAGCGGCACAACGGCAAGCCAGCGAAGGCGCCCCTGGCACCTGCTCTGCGGCCACGGGGCATGCCTACATCGCCTTTGCCCAAGCCCATCCGGCTTTGTTCC
>JAGWTE010000265.1 GCA_028869095.1 Burkholderiales bacterium | reverse complement strand
GGCGGCTTTGGCCAGCGGCGTCAGTTTGCCCACCCCCACCAGGCTGACCATCGACATGCCCATCAGCATGGCCGGTGAGAACAGAACCGGGTCCAGCAGCACGGCGCGTTGGAAGGGCTGCTGACGCTCGGCCAGCAACAGCGAGGTCAGCACCCCGCCAAAGCTGTGTCCCACGGCAAATTGCGGCACGCCGTTGAACATCTGCCCCTGGGCCCGAAACGCCTGCAAGGCCAGGTCGGCATTGCGGTTCCAGCCCAAAAAACGCTCGCCACGGTCGCTGTCGCCATGGCCCTGGATGTCTGACAGCCACAGGTCAAAGTCCTGGGCCAGGTGGCGCAACATGGGCTCGTAGGTGCGGCCGCAAAAGCCGTTGCCATGCAGAAAGTGGATCAGGGGTTTGCCGGTGGGCGGGGTGTACCAGCCGCGCAGTGTCAAACCTTCTTCCGGTAGGGGGTGGGACCAAACTTCAAACATAGGCTACCATCGTGCCATGAAAATCAATCAAGCGCTTGATTTGAATGAATCCCCTGGCGACGAGGTGGCCAGCGGCAAAGGCGTGCGTGCGCGCGAGCGCTTGGTGGAAGAGGCCAGCCGCATCTTTGCCGACAAAGGGTTTGCCAAAGCCTCTACCCGCGAAATATGTTTGGCGGCAGGGCAGAATGTGGCGGCCATTCACTATTACTTCGGGGACAAGGCGGGCTTGTATCGCGCCGTCTTGCAGCGTCCGCTGGAGGGCATGGTGGCGGGGTTCGCGCAGTTCGATTCCCCTGATTTGCCTTTGCCCGAAGCCCTGCGCCAGTTCATGTCGGCCCTGCTGTGTCCATGGGGGCATCACGAACAGGCGGAGTGGTGCTTGCGCCTGCATTTGCGCGAGATGATCGAACCGACGAATGAATACAAGGATGTGATCGCGCAGCACATCCTGCCCTTGCACACCAAGCTGGTCGAGTTGTTGGCTCGGCATGTGGGGGCCGATGAGGTGGACGATGCCTTGCATCAGCTCGCCTTTGCGCTGGCGGCCATGGTGCACGACTACGGCATGTCAAGAGAGTTCATGAATGTGCTGGCCCCTTCGCTGTTGGAGGGCGCTGATGCCTTGGACCGGGTGTTGTCTCGCCTGGTAGCTTATGGATTGGCCCTGGTCGCGCATGAGCGCAGCCTGCGTGTGGCCGCTTAACAGGATGATTCCAATGACGATGTGGGAGAAGCAATCAAACCGTGCGGTCTGGATGATCTCGGCGCTGGCTTTGGCCAGTGCGCTGGCCGCCTGTTCCAGGAATGAGTCGACCGCGCAGGCTGCCGCCAGTGGTGCGTCTGGCGGGGCGGTTGCGGCCAGCGCGGGCGCTTCGGCGTCTGTCAACCCGGCCTTGACCGTTAGCACCGTGCTGCCGCAATCGGCCTCGTGGCCCATCACTGTGACGGCCAATGGCTCCATTGCCCCATGGCAAGAAGCCATCATCGGTGCCGAAGTGGGCGGCCTGCGCCTGGAAAAGATCAAGGTCCAGGTGGGCGACAAGGTTCACAAGGGTGACGTGCTGGCCGTGTTGCGGCAAGACAGCCTCAAGAGCGATGTGGCCTTGTCCAAAGCCAGTTTGGCCGAAGCGCAAGCCATGTTGGCCGAGGCGCGTGCCAATGCCGACCGCGCCCGCTCTTTGCAGCCCACCGACATGATCAGCAAGCAAGATGCCTTGCGTGCCACCACGGCCGAACAATCGGCCATTGCTCGCCTGGATTCGGCCCGGGCCCGTTTGGCGGTGGACGAGCTGCGCCTGGCGCAAACCAAAGTGGTGGCCCCGGATGACGGCGTGATCTCGTCGCGCCAAGCGACCGTGGGCGCCGTGGTGCAACCAGGCCAAGAATTGTTCCGCCTGGTGCGCCAAAGCCGTCTGGAGTGGCGTGCTGAAGTGGCTGCGGCTGATCTCCATCGCATCAAGCCTGACATGAGTGTCACCCTGGCTGCCGCTGGTGGCCAACCCCTGACGGGCACCGTGCGCATGGTGGCCCCCACGGTGGATGCCGCCACACGCAATGGCCTGGTCTATGTGGACCTGGATCACAAGGGCGTCCAAGCCAGTGGTGTCAAGCCCGGCATGTTTGCCAATGGCCAGTTTGACATCGGCCAGGCGCAAGGCTTGACCGTGCCGCAGACCGCCGTGCAGTTGCGCGACGGCTTTGCCTATGTGTTCAAGCTGGACAGTGCCAACAAGGTGGCTTTGACCAAGGTGCAGGTGGGGCGCCGTATGGCCGACCGCGTGGAAGTGGTCAAAGGCCTGGATGCGCAGACACCTGTGGTGGCCTCGGGCGTGGGTTTCCTGTCTGATGGCGACACCGTGCGTGTGGTGTCTGCCGCGACTGCTTCGGCGTCGAAGTGATCGGAGGGGCATCATGAACGTATCAGCCTGGTCCATACGCAACCCCATTCCGGCGGTGCTGCTCTTTGTGCTGTTGACCCTGGGCGGTTTGATGGGGTTTTCTGGCATGAAGATCCAGAACTTCCCGGACATCGATTTGCCCACGGTGTCGGTGACGGCGGCTTTGCCGGGCGCGTCGCCTGCGCAGT
>JAGWTE010000063.1 GCA_028869095.1 Burkholderiales bacterium | reverse complement strand
AAAGAGCAGCAAGCCCTGCTCGATCAAATGAGCACCTTGGCCAAGGTGGGCGGCTGGAGCATCGACCTGGCCACCATGCAAGGCAAGCGGACCGCCGGGGCGGCCCGCATTCTCGACCTGGATCCCTCGAACCCGGAGTCCCTGCACATCCGCCTGCTCAAGCGCAGCGACGACGAATTGGTCGTGGATGGGCATCGCTACTTCAAAGACATCGACGCCCAAAGGATTGCGCAAGCCATGCAAAGGGCCGCCACATTGGGCGAGCCCTATTCGCTGGAACTGGAATTGATCAGTGCCAATGGCGCCCGCAAATGGATCCGCTCCATTGGTCAACCCATCCATGAAAACGGACGCGTCGTCCGCATCGAGGGCGCCTTCCAGGACATCAGCGAGGTGCAACAAGCCCGCCTGGCCTTGCAAGCCCACCAAGATCAGCTGGAGCAGACCGTCAAACAGCGCACGCTGGAATTGGACGCGGCCCGCCAGGAAGCGGAACGGCTGTCGCAAATCAAGAGCGAGTTCCTGGCCAACATGAGCCACGAAATCCGCACCCCGCTCAATGGCGTCTTGGGCCTGGCCCAAATCGGCTTGCGCGACCACCACACGGGCTCAGCCGGCCGGCTGTTTGGGCACATCGTGGACTCGGGCCGCATGCTGCTGGGCATCGTCAATGACATCCTGGACTTCTCCAAGATTGAAGCCGGCCAATTGCGCATCGAAACCTTGCCGGTCAACCTCACCGAGTTGTTGAGCCGAGCCGTCAACGCCACGCAGGCGCAAGCACACAGCAAAGGCGTGGCCCTCACCACCGACATCAGCCCCCATCTGCCACAGGTCTACCAAAGCGACCCGCTCAGACTGGAGCAAATCCTGCTGAACCTGCTGTCCAACGGCATCAAGTTCACCAAGCAAGGGCACGTCAACTTGTCCGCCCAGCAACAGGGACATCGCTTGCTGCTGACCGTTACGGACACGGGCATCGGCATGAGCCCCGACCAGCTCGACGGCTTGTTCAAGCCTTTTGTCCAGGCGGACAACTCCACCACCCGGCAATACGGTGGGACCGGCCTGGGCCTGAGCATCACCAAGCGCCTGGTCGAGATGCTGGGCGGCAGCTTGAGTGTGCACAGCCAACCTGACCAAGGCTCGCGGTTTGAGGTGAGCCTGCCCTGGGTCTCGCACGCCCCTGCCGACCCTGCGGCAAAAGCAGCCTTGGCACCCGCGCCATCCCCAACGATTGGCCGGCGCTTGGCCCACGTGTCCATCTTGGCGGCTGAAGACAACGAGGTCAACCAACTCGTCCTGCGCGGTCTGCTTGAGGCCGAATCAGCCCAACTGACGCTGGTCAACAGCGGCCAGGGCGCCATTGAGCACCTGACCCAGGCGGGGCCCCAGGCTTTTCACGTCGTCTTGATGGACATCCAGATGCCGCAGATGGACGGCTATGAGGCCACGCGCCAAATCAGGGCGCTGGCGCCCCATCTGCCCGTCATTGGGCAAACCGCGCACGCCATGCGGGAAGAGCACAACAAGTGCCGGGCTGCGGGCATGATTGACCTGGTGGTCAAACCCATTGAACTGGAGACCCTGGTGGAGACCGTGCTCCGGCATGCCCGCGTTGTGTGAGGCGGGTCGCGCCTCTATCGCAGGCTCAATCGGGGCTCAGTGCCCCCACACCCACAGGCGAGTGCCACCGGCATCGAAGTTCTGGATAGTGATGTTGCCCATCCCCGGGGCATCGTATTTCACGCCCGTCATCGACGAGATGAACTGAGACAGCTTGACCGTCGTGGTCACCGGGTTGGATGGCAGCGTGACTTCTGTCACAGGGCGGCCGTCGTACGCCGATGCGGGCATCGCCGTCACCCCCAAAGCCGCCATGGTGCCCACAAACTCTTCGCGGCTCAAGACCTTGGCATTTTTGGCGCTGATTTGCAGCATGGCCGTGGCGAAGTTCAAAAACGAGGAGTTGGGCAGCTTGGTCCCTTCGGTGCCATCGCCCGCATAAGAATTGCTCAAGGCTTCGTCATCCATGGGCTCGATGGTGGCCCAAGCGCCCCCGGCAGCGGTCAAAGAGGCCAGAGCCAAGACAGTGGTGGACAGGATGCGAGTGGCTGCTTTCATGAGGCTACCTCCATGGAGATAGCTTTCATTTCGGCGCCCTAGGGGCAACCCGTAGGACTGAAACCGTTAACAGTGCCGCAATTACCCCGTTATTTCAACGATCGAATCGCTTTGGACTACAGTACCAATCGAACGACAACAAGGGGCATCCCTGACGCCCCTTGACCGAAATTGCCAGACATAATGACTTGCACCCTACGAGGGAAAGTCCAGGAGTAGTCGATGTCGGTCTCTCGTCGCCAGCTATACAGCCTGAGAGCGACCATCCTTTATTTCGTGTTCGCGGCAGCGTGGATCTTGCTGTCCGACCAAGCCTTGGGTTTGTTGGCGGATGCGCAAACCTTGATGCGCCTCTCCACGCTCAAGGGCATGCTGTTCATTGGCATCACCGCCCTGATTCTCTGGGTCGCACTGCAGAACGTGCCCAACGACCAGCAAACGACCCTGCCCGATCCCCATTTTGAGACGCCCCGGCTTGATCACTTGGCCTGGGGCATCGGCCTGCCCTTGATCGCCGGCCTCACCCAGTGGTATTTCTGGGCCACGCTGGCACCGCTGTCCTGGCTGCTGCTGTATCCCGCGGTGTTCCTGGCCTCTGTGCTCGGCGGCACCGCAGCCGGCATGGTCGCGACCCTGCTGTCCACCCTGATCGGCTGGTACTGCTTCACCGAGCCCTATATGTCGTGGCACATTGCCTCGCCCAGAGCCGTCATCAGCATGGGAATCTTTTTTGGCATGGGCCTGCTGTTCAGCCTGAGCCATGAATGGATCCGCCGCACCCAGGCACGGTCCAGCGAGAACAAATTCGAAGCCTTGGTCGAACAATCCCTGGCGGGCATCTACATCGTCCAGGATGGACAGTTCCGCTACGTCAACCCCGAGTTCGCTCGGATCATGGGCTTTGACAGTCCGGACCAGATCATCAATCGCGTGCCCGTCACGGCCTTGGTCATGCCCGAGCAAGCCCCCCAACTGCAAGCCAGCTTGCAACGGCGGATGGGCGACATGACCCATCACACACGCGACTCGGTCAATGGCCGGCGGCGCGATGGCTCGCAGGTCGAACTGGAAGTCCACGGGCGCGGCATGCAAACCAGCCAAGGCCCAGCCGTGATCGGACTGGCCATCGACGTCAGTGATCGCATCAAAACCGAAGCCGCCTTGCGCCGCAGCGAACAACTCTTCCGCTCGGTGGTGGAAGGCACGACCGATGCTGTCTTTGTCAAAGACCTGCAAGGCCGCTACCTGATGGCCAATCAGGCCTGCGCCGCCATCCTGGATCGCCCCGTGGATCAGATCATCGGCCATGACGACACCCATGTGTTCCCCCCTGACAGCGCCCAACTGCTCATTGAGCGGGATCAGGCCATCATGCGGGGCGGCGTCACCCGGACCACGGAAGAAGAGCTCACCACGCTGGACGGCAAGCGCTGGCGCTTCCTCGTGACCAAAGGCCCCATGTTTGATGACGATGGCCAAGTGATCGGGCTGTTCGGCCTGTCACGCGACATCACAGAGATCCATGAAGCCCGCCTGGCCCTGCAAACCCATCAGCAGCAACTGGAAGCCACCGTGCAGCAACGCACGGCCGAGCTGGAAGCCGCCCGCCAGGAAGCCGAACGACTGGCCGAGGTCAAGAGCAGCTTCCTGGCCAACATGAGCCACGAAATCCGCACCCCGCTCAACGGCGTGCTGGGCCTGGCACAAATCGGCTTCCAAAGCCCACCGCATGCGGCCAAAGCCCTGTTTGAGCAGATCGTGCAGTCGGGTCAGGTCTTGCTGGGAGTGGTCAATGACATCCTGGACTTCTCCAAGATTGAAGCCGGCAAGCTACACATCGAAATCCTGCCTGTGGACGTCCCCGAGTTGCTGACACGGGTGATCCATTCGGTGCAAGAACGCATGGCGGCCAATGGCCTGCAGATGCAAGTCGACATCGCGCCCGACTTGCCCCAGCACATCGCCACCGACCCCTTGCGCCTGGAACAGGTGTTGTTGAATTTGCTGACCAATGCCATCAAATTCACCCAGCAGGGCCACATCGACATCCAGGCCCAGCGCCAGGGCCAGACGCTCGTGCTGACCGTCTCAGACACCGGCATTGGCATGACGCAAGCCCAACTGGAGGGCCTCTTCTCGCCCTTCACCCAGGCCGACAACTCCACCACCCGCCGCTATGGCGGCACGGGCCTGGGCCTGACCATCACCAAGCGCCTGGTGGAAATGATGGGCGGCCAGATTCGCGTTCACAGCACCCTGGGCCAAGGCTCGCAGTTTGAGGTAACCCTACCCTTGACAGCCATGTCAAGCGACACACCCCGCACAAGCAGCCCATCCACCTCTGCCCCCGCTCCGGATGAACCTCTGGCCTTGGGCTCCCGCTTGGCGGGGCTGACCATCTTGGCCGCCGAAGACAATCCGATCAACCAATTGGTGCTGGGCGAATTCCTGAAACTGGAGGGCGCCAACGTCACCTTTGTCGACAGCGGCCAAGCGGCCATCGATTGCGTGCGGGAGTTGGGTCCCACCCATTTCGATCTGATCCTGATGGACGTGCAGATGTCCCTGGTCGATGGCTACGAAGCCACCCGCCAGATCAAGACCTTCGCACCCGACCTGCCCGTGATCGGGCAAACCGCGCACGCCATGGCAGAGGAACGCGCCAAATGCGCCGCCTCAGGCATGGTGGACATCGTGGTCAAGCCCATTGAGCTCGAACGCCTGGTTCAGACCTTGCGCCGCAACCTGTCCGCGCGCTGAAACGGAACGCTTACGCCTTCTTCTTGGGCACCCAGGCCCACACCATCTCGGCCGTGATGGGCTCGTTGCCCGTCTCATCCGTGATCGTCACCGGCACCGTCAGCTCGCCCTTGTCCTGTGAGCGAATCAACTGGATCTGGTCGGGGCGCAACTGCGCCACCGCGCGCATGTCGCCCTGCGTGCGCTTGAGGTAGTCCACCTTCAAGGTCTTGATCAAGGGCAGCTTGTCATCGGACAAGTTCATGCTGACGCAAAAACCCGTTGCCGTTTCGGCCAACAAGGCCATGGCCGCAGCGTGCACGTTGTGGATGTGGTTTTGCACCTTGCGCCGGTTCTTGATCGACACCACCACGCGCTCGGGCGTGAGCTCTTCAAACTTCAGTTTGGAGGTCCCGATATAGGGCACCACATTGCCCAACACGAAAGAAATCGCCGATGAGCGCAAGCCTGCAGGCAGCCCATCAAACTGGGCCACGGTTTTGCTGAGTCGATTGGACTGGCTCATGGGGTCTCCATCAAAAACAGGCCCACATTGTCATTCAACGAACACCGAAAAATGGCGAGCCTCATCCGCTCAGGCCAAGGCCGCCAGTTGCGCCTTGAGCTGGGCGTTCTCGGCTTGCAACTCGGCAACGGTCTGCTTGAGTCGGGCGATCACCTGGTCCGGTGATTCGTTCGACTCACTGGCGGCATCCACGCCATCTGCGTTGGCCTCATCCACCGCTGGCGCGCGCGTGCGGGACTTGGCCTCGCGCACCTGGCGTGCCGCCTGCTGCAACTCTTTCTTGCCACCCGCGACGGCCGCCACCTGCTCTTCCACCGGCAAGGACGCCACGGCAGCGGCGGCATTGATCGAGATCACCCCCGCTTTGACGGCCTCGACCAACTCGGGCGCTGCGGCCTTTTGAATCTTCTCGATCTGGCTGACCGTGGTGCTGCTGATGCGGGCGGCCTTGGCGATGGCCTCACGCGAGGTCAAGGGCTCAGGAGGCGGCAAGGTGGCCGCCGCTGCGGCAACGGCCGGGTCCATCGCCCCATCCCACGGGGCCTGGCCCGACACGGCATCAACGCCACCGGGGGTGGTTGCGCTGTCACCTAGCGCGCCATCGGCCACCACGGCGGGCTGGCGCGCAGACAGGATCTCCTTCTTGCGCAGGGCCAACACCCCGCGCTGGAAGTCCGACACGCTGCGCCGGCCTAGATGCTGATCGATCATCCACAGGTGCACGTCTTCCATTGACTTGAAGCGCGTGTTTTGCACCGTGTTGAAAGGCAAGCCATGCTTTTGGCAGATGCCGTAGCGGTTGTGCCCGTCCACCAGCACCTCGCCCCACAACACCAGGGCATCACGGCAGCCTTCGGCCAGGATGCTGCGCTCCAGCGCATCGTGCTCCTCCGGGGTCAGAGGGTCGATGTAGGCGCGCAATTCTTCGTAGACGGTGATGTTCATGGCACAAGGGAACCAACAGCAAGGGCCGCCATTTTACGGACAGGCCGTCCTCTCCCGGCCAACACCATGACCTGACGCGCATCGCGCTGAACCGGATGCCCGCCATTGAATCGACAATACGGTGTCTGAGCCCCTGCCTGCCAAGTCCCATGACACTGCCCACCCTTGAATTCGAGACCCACCCCGGCCCAGGTGCCAGCGTCATCCTCCTGCACGGCCTGGGGGCCGATGGCGAAGACTTCGTCCCGGTTTGCCAGGAACTGGATCTGACGGCGGTGGGGCCCGTTCGCTTCGTGCCGCCCAGCGCCCCGGTGATCCCGGTGAGCATCAATGGCGGCTACGCCATGCGCGCCTGGTACGACATCCGCCAGCCCGGCCAGGGCCCCCGCGAGGACGAAGCCGGCTTGCGCCAATCGCAAGCGGCCATTGAAGCCTTGATCGCGCGCGAAGTCGAGCGCGGTGTGCCGGCCTCGCGCATCGTGCTGATGGGCTTCTCGCAAGGCTGCGCCATGGCCCTGATGACCGGCCTGCGCCATCCGCACAGACTGGCGGGCATCGTCGCCCTGTCGGGCTACCTGCCCCTGGCCGACACCACCGAGGCAGAGCGGCATCCGGCCAACATCCCCACGCCGATTTTCATGGCGCACGGACAAGACGATGACGTGGTGCCGATGAGCCGAGGCGCGCAATCGCGCGATCACTTGCTGGCGCTAGGGCATTCGGTGGCTTGGCATGAGTACCCGATGGACCACAGCCTGTGCCTGCCCGAGATCCGTGCGCTCAACGCCTGGTTGTTGTCCGTGCTGGCCTCAGCCTAAATCAAAGCGCTCGCGCAGTGCCTGGCAAAAGGCCTGCGTCCCGCTGAGTGACAAGGTCACCGTGTGCCGCGGCTCACCGGGTTGCTGACGCGTGGTCAGCACCAGCCCCAAGGCGGCATCGAACTGCCAGGTCTCTTGCGTGCTGGATTCAATCTGAGCCTGCAGGTCGTAGTCCCACTCAAAGCCCTCGTCCAAGGGGCCTCGTGCATCCGGGAAGTCATGAAACGCCCAACTCAGCACCTGCGCAACCTCGGCCTGCACGGCGCTGACCTGGTTGGCGCTGACCGAGGCCATGGCTTCGTAGGTGCCCACGCCTTCGGTGTCTTCGCTGTAGTCGAATTCGAGGTATCGCAAACTCATGGCTGAGTCCCCCCACCCTGGGCCTTCAAGGCTTTGCGATAGGCCAGGTACTGCGGCTGGAACATGGCCATGCGCAGCACGTCGCGGTACTCGCCATCCACAAAGAATTCGTCGATCAAGCAGCCTTCTTCCTTGAAGCCCAGCTTGGTGTAGACCTTGACCGCGCGCTCGTTTTCGCAGTCCACGATCAAAAACAGCTTGTACAGGTTCAGCACCATGAAGGCGTAGTCCATCGCCAGCAGCGTGGCCTCGGTCGCGTAGCCTTTGCCCTGGTGGACGGGCGCAATGATGATCTGGAACTCAGCTCGGCGGTGGATGTGGTTGATCTCCACCAACTCGACCAGTCCCACGCGCTCTTGACCGAACTCGGCAATGAAGCGCCGCTCGCTCTGGTCGTGAATGTGTTTGTCGTACAGGTCACACAGTTCGACAAAGGCCTCGTAAGGCTCTTCGAACCAGTAGTGCATCACCGTTTCGTTGTTGTCCAGTTCGTGAACAAAACGCAGGTCTTCCCGCTCCAGCGGGCGCAGGCGAAGGACGTCAGACATGAACCCATTCTAGACCGAAGGCCTCAATGCAACACGACGCCCGCCCCGAGGTCCAAGTCCATCAACAGGCTGGCTGACTCCAGCGCCCGCCACAGGTGCACGGGCATTTGCATGATGCGGTCCGGCGTGCGCGCCTGACGCACCCAGGCACCGATTTCGGTGTGTTGATCGGGCGTCAACAGCTTGAGGGCAAGCATCTCGTCGAGTAATTGCATGGCGACCTCCTCAACTACGGGACCTGATTCCAATATGGCACAAGGCCACCCCAATCGGTGCAAGAAATGCGCCATGTCTGCGGCACATTTCCGACACATGGACAACAGACCCCTCATCCGTGATGAAGTTCACGCACCAATGAAAAAACCGGGCACAAGGCCCGGTTTTGAGGTTGGCAGCGAGGCCGATCAGGCAGCCAGACGCTGTTCCAGCTTCGCCTTGGTGGCGGGCATGGCGGCAGGCAGGTTGTAAGCCAGTTGCGTGAACAACTCGTCGTGCAACTTCAGCTCTTGCGCCCAAGCGGCCTTGTCGATGCCGATGACGGACTGGAACTGGTCCTTCGTGAAGTTCAGGCCATTCCAGTTGATGTCTTCGTAGTTGGGGCTCATGCCGAATGCGTTTTCCACCGCATTGGCCTTGCCTTCCAGGCGGCCGACCATCCACTCCAGAACGCGCATGTTTTCGCTGTAGCCAGGCCACACGAACTTGCCGTCAGCACCCTTGCGGAACCAGTTCACGCAGTAGATCTTGGGCAGGTTGTGACCGGCGGATTGCAGCTTGGCGCCCAGGTCCAGCCAGTGCTGGAAGTAGTCGCTCATGTTGTAGCCCATGAAGGGCAGCATGGCGAACGGGTCGCGGCGGACCACGCCTTGCGCGCCAAAGGCGGCAGCGGTGGTTTCGGAGCCCATGGTGGCAGCCATGTAGACGCCTTCGGTCCAGTCACGGGCTTCGGTCACCAGCGGCACGGTGGTCGAGCGACGGCCGCCGAAGATGAAGGCGTCGATCGCCACACCAGCGGGGTTGTCCCACTCGCTGTCCAGCGCGGGGTTGTTGGTGGCCGACACGGTGAAGCGGGCGTTGGGGTGCGCAGCCTTGGTGCCCTTTTCCTTGGCGATGGCTGGCGTCCAGTCGTTGCCTTGCCAGTCGATCAGGTGAGCGGGCGGCACGTCGGTCATCGATTCCCACCACACGTCGCCGTCGTCGGTCAGGGCCACGTTCGTGAAGATCACGTCGCGGTCCAGCGACTTCATGCAGTTGAAGTTGGTCAGGGTGTTGGTGCCAGGGGCCACGCCGAAGTAACCGGCTTCGGGGTTGATGGCGTACAGCTTGCCGTCGGCAGCGGGCTTGATCCAGGCGATGTCGTCACCGATGGTGGTGACCTTCCAGCCGTTGTAGCCAGCGGGTGGGATCAGCATGGAGAAGTTGGTCTTGCCGCAAGCCGAGGGGAAGGCCGCTGCCACGTGGTACTTCTTGCCTTCAGGATTGGTCACGCCCAAGAGCAGCATGTGCTCGGCCAACCAGCCTTGTTCGCGGCCCATGTTGGAAGCGATACGCAGGGCGAAGCACTTCTTGCCCAGCAGCGCGTTGCCGCCGTAGCCCGAACCGTAGGACCAGATTTCGCGGGTCGTGGGGTAGTGAACGATGTACTTGGTGTCGGCGTTGCAAGGCCAGGCCACGTCTTGCTGACCTTCGGCCAGGGGCGCGCCCACGGTGTGCACGCAAGGCACGAATTCGCCATCGGCGCCCAGCACGTCGATCACGCCCTTGCCCATGCGGGTCATGAGCTTCATGTTGACGGCCACGTAGGCGCTGTCAGAGAGTTCCACGCCGATGTGGGCGATGTTGGAACCCAGGGGGCCCATCGAGAAGGGGATCACGAACAGGGTACGGCCCTTCATGGCGCCCTTGAACAGGGCGTTTTCGCCGGTTTGCAGCTTGGCGCGCATTTCATCGGGGGCACACCAGTTGTTGGTGGGGCCGGCGTCTTCCTTGACGTCCGAGCAGATGAAGGTGCGGTCTTCCACGCGGGCCACGTCGGACGGGTGGGTCCAGGCCAGGTAGGAGTTGGGGCGCAGTTCGGGGTTCAGCTTCTTGAAGGAACCGGCGGCAACCAGTTGGGCGCACAGGCGGTCGTACTCTTCGGTCGAGCCGTCACACCAGACGATGTCCTTGGGCTGCAGCAAAGCGGCCATTTCGGCCACCCAGGCGATCAGCTTGGTGTTTTTGACGTAGGCAGGTGCGTTCACCTGAACTGCGGCAGTAGTCATGAGAAAAGCTCCAAAGTTAAAAAACAAGGTCTCGACAACGCGGCCCGCGCCGCACTCTCGACACCCTGCTCCCCTCCCGCCAAACCAGCCGGGAGCAAAACCGGGAACCTCGTATTTTAGTCCACTTGCGGATTTTTAGGGGCCCCCCAGGTCCAAGGGAAAGCCAATATATGGCGCTCACCCCACGCCCACTCCGTCACGAACGGCGCTTCTTTTTGTATGCTGGGAGCCCCTGCGTCCCCATTTTCAAGATGCCTGATCCAAACCGCCGCGCCCTGATCACCCTGACTGCTTCAGGGCTTTTGCTCCCCACCGCACTCTGGGCTCAGCCTCGCGGCAAGCGCCCGCTGGCCGAAGGCCCCCGCGTGTCGGCCGACCCGGCGGTGGTCGATTCCGGCCTGAGCGCGCGCTGGCAGGCGGCGATGTCGCATGACCTGGGTTGGGCCGCGGCCTTCACCCCTGTCGAGTCTGCCGTGGTGCTGGACCAGCTGGAGCAAGGTCAAACGGACGTGGGCCTGTTCCTGAATCTGCCCAAGGCCGACACCCTGGACAAACAGGGGTTGATTTACGAACGCCACAACCTGGCGCGCACCGAGGTGGTCTTGATCGGCCCCCTTGACGACGCGGCGGGCATTCACGCCGAAACCGATGCCGGGCGCGCCCTGACCCAGGTCATCGTGGCCGCCGGGGCGGGCAAAGCCGGCTGGAAGGCCCCCGCCGCAGGCTCGGCCCTGGCCGCCTTGGCCGATGCCCTCACCAACGGCCTGGCCAGCAAGGGGCTGAATGCGGGCAATGCCCCCGCCGCCAAAGGCCCGGCTTACCAATTGCTGACCCGCGCCGCACTGGCGCACTCCGGTCAGCCCAAAGGCACCAAGATCTGGCCATTGAGCGATCCCCGCCTGTCGCTCGACCTGCAAGTGGCCCTGTCGTTCCGCTCGCGCCATTCGGCCGGCAAGTTGATGGTGACCTGGCTGCAGTGGCCGTTGGCGCAGGGCATCGTGGGCAAGGCCCAACCCGCGTGGACCCGCATCAAGTCCTGAGCGAGGACAGGATGGGACGCTGCCGCTATGCTTGCGGCTCCCATGCTGATCTGAGTCGATGATGTCCCATCCCCGCCGTTTGCTGTCCATCAACACCGCCCAGGCGCAAGCCATGATCATCAGCGATCGCCGCATCATGACGGCGATCGGCAAACGCGCGGTGAGCACCTTGGATGATGCCCGCCGCATCGAGGTCAAGCCGCTGGGGCTGGTGGGCGACGAGCAATCCGACCTGACCGTGCACGGCGGTCTGAGCAAGGCGGTCTATGCCTACCCCCACGAGCACTACGCGTTCTGGCAGACCGTGCGCAGCCAGGCCAAGGCGCAAGACTGGGGCGAGCCTCTGCCGCATGGCTTGCTGGGCGAGAACCTCACGATCACCGGCTTGCTGGAAGCCGGCGCCTACGTGGGCGATGTACTGCAGTTCCCAGACTGCCGGTTGGCCATCAGCGAGCCGCGCCGCCCCTGCTACAAATTCGAAGCCGCGATGGGCTTCAAGCAGGCGGTCAAGATGATGGCGCAATCGGGCTACTGCGGCTTTTACCTGTCGGTGCTGCAGCCGGGCACCTTGGCTGCGGGCGAGTCCTATGAGTTGATCCCGGGTCAGCGCGAGGTCAGCATCGCCGAGTTGTTCAAAGCCAAGATGCGCCGCGACTGAAATCTGCCCCGGCCCACCCCAAGGATCAGTCCTCGTCGTCCCAACGCTTGAGGCTGCGTTTGACCTCATCGAGCAGCTTGCGCACGTCCGCACTGGACGCCAGCGTGTGCTTGGCCCATTCGGGCCGTTGACTGGGCCGTTTGGCCACAGACACCGCCAAGGCCGGCTTGTCACCCGTTGCCAGGCTCAGCTCGATCACCGGCAAGCTTTTCCATTCAAAGCGCACGACCGGGCCCGTGCCCTTTTCAACCAGCGGCTTGAGTTCACGTAGATCACGTCGCAGCTTGACCAAGGCCTCATCGGCTTTGAAAGGCGGCAAGGCGAAAAAATCACCCAGATCGTCGCTCATGCGGTCGGTCCTTGGTTGGAGATGCCCGATGCCACATGCCCGGACGGCACATGGGGCGCGGCGTTTTCAACATGCCCGGTCTGGTCATCGAAGAAGAAGTCGGGCTCGAACTCTCGCAAGAATTCGCCCTTGGGCAAACCACCCAAGAACAAGGCCTCATGCACCTCGATGCCCCAGTCCATCAGGGTGCGGATGGCACGCTCGTGAGCTGGCGCTCCGCGAGCCGTGACCAGTGCCGTGCGAATGCGCATCGCTGACTCACCTTGGGCCGGATCGTGCTGCTGCAAATCATGCAAGGCTTGCAACAACGGCTTGAAAGGCCCCGCCGCCAAGGGCTTGGCTGCGCGCTCCACTTCGTGACGCTGAAACGCATCCAGCCCACCCGACTGGTAGATACGCTCAGCCTCGTCCGAGAACAACACGGCATCGCCGTCAAACGCAATGCGTACTTCATGGGGATGGGCATCGCCGGCCCGCGCCGCATGCGGCAACACGCGCGCAGCCGGCACACCGGCCTGCAAGGCCGAGCGCACATCGGCCTCATTGGCCGACAAGAACAGATGCGCTTGCAAAGGTCGCAGATAACGCCAGGGGCTTTGGCC
>JAGWTE010000264.1 GCA_028869095.1 Burkholderiales bacterium | reverse complement strand
GGCATCCCTGGCTGGACCGAAGCGCAACACGACAAGCTGATCGGCCTGATCGAGCGCCGCAAGGACGAGATCCTGCGCGGCATCCTGGAAAACGGCTGGTTTGACCCGATCATCCCCATGATCGAGGAAGAAGACGGCAAGCCCGCTGAAGGCGAGGCGGCTCTGGAAGGCCTGGGTTACTGGGCTGCGGGCTTTGAATGGGCCTTGGCCAACTTCCCTCAACTGGAAGAAGCCAGTTTGCCTGGCGTGCCTGACTTGTTGGACTCTATCTGGCGCCACCTGCCTGAGCAGGACGAAACCCAGAAGGAAATGACCAAGGCCCTGGATCAAGAGCACCCCCTGCGCAACCTGGACGAAGGCATTGAACAGTTGGTCTTTGACGTGGTGGACCTGGCCGAGATCGGCGTGGCCGAACGTCACAAGGTGGAGACCGTGGTGCGCGACCAGCCCAAGGTTGGCCGCAACGACCCCTGTCCCTGTGGCAGCGGCCGCAAATACAAGCAATGTCACGGCGCGAACTGATTCACGTCTGGTTTGAAGCTTCAGCTCCTGTCTGACCTGCACCTCGAGACCGAGGACTTCACGCCCCAGGCCGCCCCTGGGGCGGATTTATTGGTGCTGGCCGGTGACATCGACACCACCTGGGCCAGCCTGAGCTTGTTTGCCAACTGGCCCGTGCCGGTGCTGTTTGTACCCGGCAACCACGAGTTCGACCGCCGCGATGTGGACGAGGCCCTGGCCGGCCTGCGCGACCAATGCCGCCAGCTGGGCATCCGCCTGCTTGAAAAAGAAACCTGGATCACGACTGCGCCAGATGGCCGCCACATCCGCTTTGTGGGCACGACACGTTGGTCAGACTTTGACCTGTTTGGCCAGGCCCAACGCGCCAAATCCATGCGCGCGGCCAGCTACTACGTCAAGGTGATGCGGGCCACGCGCCAAGGCGAGATCTTTGACCCCGAAGCCGTGCGGCAAGAAGCCTTGCTGTGCCGCGACTGGCTGGCCGAGACCTTGCGCCAACAGCCCAGTCTGGATACCGGTGATGAGCAACGCTGGGACACCACCGTGGTCATCACCCACTATGGCCCCAGCCTGCTCAGCGCCGACCCGCGCTATGGCAAGCAACCCGGCACGGCCAGCTTTTGCAATGCCGACGACGATTTGATGCCAGGCGTGGCCTGCTGGATCCATGGCCATTTGCATTGCCGCCACGACTACACCGTGACCCATGCCAGCGGGCAGACCCATGTGGTCAGCAACGCGCGCGGACACGGCTACAAACGCGAAGCAGAGCACTATGATGGTCTGCGATGCATCTCGATATGAACTGAAGGAGTCCCCTCATGAAAATCTTGCTGGCCGTTGACGGAAGCCCTTTCACCAAGCGCATGTTGGCTTGGTTGGCGACGCATGAAGAGTGGCTCACCGCCCCGCACGAGTTCACGGTGCTGACAGTCATTCCACCGATCCCGCCGCATGCGGCCTCGATGTTCCCGGCCGACGACCTCAAGTCCTATTACCAGGACACGGCCGACGACATCTTCAAGCCCATCCGCAAGTTCACCGCCAAACACGATCTGACCACCAACTTTGTCAGCAAGGTGGGCCACGCGCCGGAGGTGATCGCCAAGCTGGCCGACAAGGGCAAACACGACCTGATCATGATGGGCTCGCATGGCCACAGCAACTTGATGAACCTGATCACCGGCTCGGTGGCCACGCAGGTGCTGGCCCGCAGCAAGCTGCCGGTGTTGCTGGTGCGCTAAGCCGGCACAGGACGGTCGCCTCAGGGCGACGGCGTGCTGGCGGGAGCGGATGCCGGCGCGGTGCGCACCACCACCCCCGGTGTCAGCGAGATGTCCTCCACCTCCGTCACACTGGTCACGAAGTGACGGGTGTCGCCAAAACAGCTGCTGGGCAGGCCGACCTTTTCTTCATAGTGCAAGGCCACGCGCTTGCCCATCAGGCGGTTGATGTCAGCCGCCACGGCGTCGTCATGCACCGTGAACAAGAATTTTTCTGCAACCGCACCGGGTTGCGACACCAGCGCTTGCTCGCCCTCCCAAGTCTTGCAGATCCACCCTTTGTGGGAGAGCTTTTGCACCCAACCGGCGCGCTCACCCGACGAGTAACTCCAGCGCAAGGCCAGCGCGAAATAGCCCATGATCAGGGCGAACACGATCAGCAAAGGAAGAAGGACGCGTTTGAATAACATGGCGCAGCAACAAGGTCGATGACAGAGCGCTCATGTTGACATGTTTTCAGCACAAACCATGTCGCACCCCCGCCCTTGGGCCTTGGCTTGGTACAAGGCCTGATCGGCCCGTTGAATGGTTTGGGCGGCAGATTCGGTGGCCTGCATGCTGGTCACGCCAGCCGAGAAATTCAAACGCAAGGCCGGCTGCGTGGACGAAATGGCATGGTCTTGCAAGGCCGATCGCAAGCGTGCCAAGGCCACCAAGGCCCCATCGGGTGGCGTGTCATGCAAGACCAGCAAAAACTCTTCGCCGCCCCAGCGGGCAATCAGCTCGGAGCCACGCAAGACCTCTTGCGCCTGCAAGGCAAAGCCCTTCAAGGCTTCATC
>JAGWTE010000263.1 GCA_028869095.1 Burkholderiales bacterium | reverse complement strand
TTGGCCTATGTCCTGCACAGCCACGATTGGAGCGAGTCCAGCCTGATTCTGGAGCTGTTGACACGCACGCATGGCCGCGTGGTGGCGGTAGCCAAGGGCGCCAAGCGTCCGTATTCGCAACTGAGGCCTGTGCTGATGCCGTTTCAGCGTCTGCATGTGGGCTTTGGTGCCAAGCGCACCGAAGACACCGAGGTCTGGTTGCTACGGCAAGCGGAATGGGCGGGTGGCCCCGCTTGGCCGGGTGGCGCCGCCTTGCTGCCCGGCTTTTACCTCAACGAGTTGCTGATGCGATTGACGGCCCGTCATGACCCGCATCCGGCCTTGTTCGACGCGTATGCGCAAGCCTTGCAAGCCATGGCTGAGCCATCCCTGTTGCAGGCGGGACTGCGTGCGTTCGAATTGATCTTGCTGCGCGAGTTGGGACATCTGCCCGATCTCTCGGCTGAAACCGTTTCTCAGGCTGCGCTGCAGGGCGGCCAGTCGTATGAGTTGCATGCACAACTGGGTGTCGTGCCCACACGCTGGGTCGGTGAAGTGGATGCCGGTCCGGTCGTCCTGGATGGTGCTGTCCTGATCAAGCTGGAGCAGGCCTTGCGCCCCTCTGCAGGTGGTCTGGGCTCAGCTGTTCCTTCTTTGATGGCTGCATGCGTACCAGTTTTGGCGGAGCTCAAAACCCTTTCGCGTTCTTTGATTCACTATCATCTCGGTTCCCAGACGCTGCGCACTCGCCAGCTCATGATGGAACTGCAACAACCATGACTTTTTCTGGCTCACTGCTGACCGCCATCGATGCGCCCTTGTTGGGCGTCAACATTGACCATGTCGCGACCTTGCGCAATGCGCGTGGTGGTCGCTATCCAGACCCGGTTGCCGCAGCCCAACTGGCTGTGGAGGCGGGCGCAGACATCATCACCTTCCATTTGCGTGAAGACCGGCGCCACATCCGTGACGATGACGTCGTCCGCCTGAAGGCCGAAATCCAGGTTCCGTTGAACTTTGAAGCGGCCGTGACCGACGAGATGCTGGCCATCATTGAGCGGACGCGTCCGGAGCATGTTTGCCTGGTGCCCGAGCGCCGCCAGGAAGTCACCACAGAAGGTGGCTTGGACGTGGTGGGGCAGTTTGACCGTGTTCAAAATGCCTGCGCTCGCCTGGCCCAAGCGGGCTGCCGCGTTTCATTGTTCATCGGTGCGGACCTGGCTCAAATCGATGCGGCGGCCAAGGCTGGGGCACCTTGTGTTGAACTGCATACGGGGCCTTTGTCTCATGCCTGGTGGGATAACGATGTGACCCAATTGCAGGCCGAACTGACACGCTTGAAGGCTGGGCTTGGACACGCACGCGGATTGGGCTTGCGGACGCACGCGGGCCACGGATTGGCTTTGCTCGACGGGCTCCGTCCTGTGCCGGCCGGCGCACCTGTCAGCAGCACGGCTTTGGTGGCGGCTTTGCCGGAGGTGGCCGAGCTCCACATTGGCCATGCCTTGATCGGGCATTCGGTGTTCGTGGGCATGCGCCAGGCCATTGCCGATTTCAAGGCCGAGTCCATCACGGCCAGACGCGATGGAACGATCCATGTTTTGCGTTGAGGCGCGGCGTTGATCGTCGGCGTCGGCACCGATTTGTGTGACACCGCGCGACTGGCGCGCGCATTGGCTCGTCACGGCGATGCTTTTGCCGCCAAAATTCTGGGTGAGCAAGAGATGGTGCAGTATCGTGACCGCGGTCAGCGCTCGCCTGAGCGAGCCTTGCGTTTTCTGGGAACACGATTCGCAGCCAAGGAAGCTTTTTCCAAAGCCATTGGCCTGGGTATGACTCAACCCATGGGGTGGCGAGTTTGTGAGTTGTTGAACGACGCCCAGGGGCGTCCGTACTTCGCATTGAGTGGGGCCTTGGCCGCCTGGTTTTCAAGCCAGGGGTGGCAAGCCCATGTCAGTGTGTCTGACGAAGGGCCGCACGCGCTGGCCTTTGTGATTGTTGAAAACCAAATCAAGCCATGAGCAAGAAAAAACGTACTGAGGGGCAAGCTGCCAACGACTCATCCATGACTGTGGCACATGCCCCGGTGGTGTTGGACATTGAGGGCTTGACCCTGAGTGCGGATGATCGCCGTCGACTGGCCCATCCCTTGACGGGCGGTTTGATCCTGTTTGCTCGCAACTGGCGTGACCGCGTGCAGCTCACGGCCTTGTGCGCCGAAATCAAATCCATTCGTCCCGATGTGCTGATCTGTGTCGACCACGAAGGCGGTCGCGTGCAGCGTTTCAAAACCGATGGTTTTACGCATGTGCCCGCCATGCGCCGCCTGGGCGAGATGTGGATGAACGACGGCAAGGGCGGCGAGGGTGCTGGGGCCATGGCGGCCACCGATGCGGCCACCGCCTGCGGCTACGTGTTGGCCAGCGAATTGCGCGCCTGTGGTGTGGACCTGACCTTCACGCCCGTGCTGGATCTGGACTGGGGCGAGAGCGGTGTCATTGGCGACCGTGCCTTCCATCGCGACCCGAAGGTGGTGTCGGTGCTGGCCAAGAGCGTGATGCACGGCTTGCTGTTGGCAGGCATGGCCAATTGCGGCAAGCATTTTCCGGGGCATGGCTT
>JAGWTE010000262.1 GCA_028869095.1 Burkholderiales bacterium | reverse complement strand
ATCTGAAAAAACGGCCCTTCTTTATTCACGATGTTACCGACCTCGGGATCAAAGTCGGGAAAGTTCGTTGCACTGCGTTCTGAGATGAACCCGTGCTTTTGCAAGACCTCCATTTGGGCGCGATCAAAAAACTGCTGGGGCTTGCCACCCGGCAAATACCATTCGTCATCGACCCAGCGGCCATCCGCTTTCTTTTTGTAAGCCTGAGACGCCGCAGGGCCTTCCCAGAATTTGAGTTCTTCCTTGAACGGGACAGGAGCGCCTGCGGCTTTCTCTTGCAAAGCATGCAACTCTTGCCAAATGGGATGCCCCTTGGGTGGCACCCGCAGCGATACGGCCTGGCCGTTCTTGTTCCAAGCCTCTTTGACGGCTGAGCCTGCGCGCAGGTCTTCTCCGTCGATGGGGGCTTCTCGATTCCAGAAGGCGCCCCGATCCATCTTTGCGCCTTCGTCGTGACTGACCACACGCTTGAAGGTCGAGGGGCTACCAGCAGGCACACTGAGCGGCCTGATCTGATGGGCAAAAGTTGCATAGTCCGGGTCGCGGGGCTTGATGCCCAAATCTGGCCAGCCCTCTTTGAGGCGGGGTCGCCCAAACTCGATCCAATCATCCATTTCCAATGCTGGGTTCTCCAACTTCGTCACCCCCGCCTTGTACGGCTTAGCCCCCACAGGCCGCCCGACCCCATCGACCAGCTTGTATTCCCGCTCGCCCGCCAGCGCCACGATCTTGCGCTCAGGCACACGTCGTGTATTGCCTGGCTCCGGCGCGTGGGGGTTCTTGAGCACCTCACCATGGTTCCTGGCGCCCACTTGCTGCGCGGCCCGATTCTCCAGTCTGGCCACCTCAGGCGCAGCCTGTCCGGCCATAACTACATGCGTGACTTGCGTGGCCGCTTTGATGTTTCCAGCCAGCAGAGCACCCAAACGCTGATCCATTTCGATCAAGGCCTTGGGGATCATGTCCAGCGCCTTTTTGCGCAATGCTTCCAACTGTTCGACCAAGTGCGGACAGGCATGCAAGGCCTTGATGAGTCCATCGCGTCCGGGTAACCATGATGGCAATGATTCAGGTGACAGGGCCTTGAGCCGTGCCTCGAAGCCCCGAATCAGCTTGATGAGCTTGTCGATTTGCTGATTGAAGCCTTTGATGACGGCGCCCTTGTACTTGGCGAACTGAACCTGCTTGAGCGCCTTGATCACATCGCCATAACCATGAGCCTGGAAGAACTCGACCATGGACTTCAGTGCCACGCCGCCTTTCTTAACCAGAAACAGGGTCAGTGCACGGATGAATCCACCCAATTCCGCGCCCACCAACGCACCGATGCCCGCGATGACCAAACCGCCAACGGTCAACAGCAGCGGCAGCAGCATGGCGATCAGCAAGATCCATTCGTTGACGTCATCGCGCTTTTCAGGATGCCGCGCCAGCCGAACGATGACGGCGAGCAAGTCTCGCAAGGTGATGATGCTGCCCACGCCGGGCACGAAGCCAGTCATCGCGTCGGTCACGATCTGACTGATGCTGCGGTTGTCCTCCCATTCGCCCATGACCACGCCGCGAAGCCATTGCCATGTGTCGGTGGTGCCACCCCAGACCTGATCCAGTATGGTTGTACTCATTGCGTCTGCCTCAGTCTTGGAGCCATTGCGATGCGGCTTCGTCGGCGGCACCGGGGAGTTTGAATTTCTGGAAGGATCTGGGGTCTGAGGACACAGTGAACGTCACGGGGCCCGGCGGTGCGTCATCCAATTCGGCTAATCCGACCGCATTGAGTTGGCCTTGCCGGATGCTGCCGTCGCCCATGCGCGCGGTGTACTGCGCGCCCGCAACAGCTTCGCCATCGTGATAGCTGTAGCGAAGCTGGACGGTTTGCTTGGGTACGGTGACCAGATCGACTGGCAGATTGAGAGGGACAAGCGTGCCTTGGCCTGGGCCCTCCCAAGCATGCGTCGCCGCCTTGTTTGTCCAAGTTCCAGGGCAAGTAAAGGTGATGTCCGCACCTTTGAGCAGAATCTGGCTTTGCCCAGCGTTGAGCGCAATGCTGTCGTTGGCGTAGATGCGGATTTCATCGGTCACGCTTTGCACCGTGATGTCCTTGTCGGCCCACATTTGCAGGGTATCGGTGTGGGCTTGTAAGGACAAGTTCGCGTTGGCCGTGATGGCCTTGATACCACCGGCGTGCGTATACAAGCTGGTGGTCTGACCACTGACGCTGCTCACGGTGTGCGCGGCGGTCAATTGCACATCGCCCTGCACCGCCACACTGGTGTCTTGGCCGCTGAAGATGCTGATGTTGGCGGGCGTGACAAAGGCCGCTGTGACAGGCGTGTCAAGGTGGACCATGGGTTGCGCAAAGCGCTCGACCGGATCGCTCAAACTGCGGCCATCGGCCTTCTTGGCCTCTTGCCCGTTGACCATGCCGTCGTACTTGCCTTTGGCTGTGGGGTACAAGGCATCAACGTGGCATTGCACCGCTTGCTGGGCGTCAAAGCCATGCAAGGCCTGCGCGCCTTGCTGCTGTGCGCTTTGACTCAAAGCCTGGCCCAGTTGCTGCGCAGCTTTCAGTTGCGCCACAGCCTCGGCCGCATCCATCTGCGTGCTGGTG
>JAGWTE010000062.1 GCA_028869095.1 Burkholderiales bacterium | reverse complement strand
CCACGATCAGGACATCCGCAACATGGGTGGTCTGTGGAAGTACATGAAGATCACCTGGATCACGTCTTTGTTGGGCTCCTTGGCCCTGATCGGCACACCGTTCTTCTCGGGCTTCTACTCTAAGGACTCGATCATTGAGGCGGTGCAGGCCAGCCATTTGCCTGCAGCTGGGTTCGCTCAGTTTGCCGTGCTGGCCGGTGTCTTCGTGACGGCGTTCTACAGCTTCCGGATGTACTTCCTGGTCTTCCATGGCAAGGAGCACTTCCATCACAAGCCGTTCCCTGGCGAACATGATCATCACGATGACGATCATGGTCATGCGCATACGCCGCATGAGTCGCCCTGGGTTGTCACTCTGCCTTTGATTCTGCTGGCCATTCCTTCGGTCGTGATCGGTTACCTGACGATCAAGCCCATGCTGTTCGGAGACTTCTTCAAGGATGCGATCTTCGTGAATCACGAACTGCATCCCGCGATGGAAGAGTTGGCGCATGAGTTCCATGATGCTGCGGCCATGGGTATGCATGCCTTCACCAGCCTGCCGTTCTTCCTGGCTTTGGCTGGTGTGGTGACGGCCTTCGTGTTCTACATGGTGGCACCGCAGATCCCTGCGATGTTCGCCAAGGTACTGCGTCCGCTGATCGTGATTGGCGAGAACAAGTATTTCCTGGACTGGTTCAACGAGAACGTCTTGGCCCGTGGCGCCCGTTTGCTGGGTACGGGGCTGTGGAAGGGCGGCGACGTCGGCATCATTGACGGCTTGCTCGTCAATGGCTCGGCCAAGCTGGTCGGCCTGATCGGTTCACTCGTCCGTCTGTTCCAGACCGGTTACCTCTATCACTACGCGCTGGTCATGATCTTGGGGGTCTTTGCCCTCATGACCTGGTTCGTCTTCATGCACCACTGAGCGCGGGGACCAGCACATGCAAACCATGTCCAATATTCTTTCTCTGGCCATCTGGATCCCGGTGGCATTCGGGGTTTTGCTGCTGGCCGTTGGCCGCCAGGAAAACGCCAACGTCACGAAGTGGGTCGCTCTGATCGGTTCGATCATCGGCTTTGCCGTCACCATTCCGGTGATGACGCAGTTCGATGGCGGCACCGCTGCGATGCAGTTTGTCGAACACGCTTCGTGGATTGAGCGCTTCAATGTGTTCTATCACCTGGGTGTGGACGGCATCTCCATGTGGTTCGTGCCGCTGACCGCTTTCATCACGATCATCGTGGTGCTGGCCGGTTGGGAAGTCATTGAAGACCGTCCGCATCAGTACTACGGCGCCTTCCTGATTCTGTCGGGTTTGATGGTCGGCGTGTTCTCGGCACTGGACGGCCTGCTGTTCTACGTGTTCTTCGAAGCGACCCTGATTCCGATGTACATCATCATCGGTGTGTGGGGCGGTCCGCGTCGTGTGTATGCCGCGTTCAAGTTCTTCTTGTACACGCTGCTGGGCTCCTTGTTGATGCTGGTGGCGTTGGTCTACCTGTATTACAAGTCGGGTGGCAGCTTTGACATCTTGGCTTGGCAAAAGCTGCCTTTGCCGGCGACACCTCAAGCCTTGTTGTTTGGTGCCTTCTTCGCGGCTTTTGCTGTGAAGGTCCCGATGTGGCCTGTGCACACCTGGTTGCCCGACGCCCACGTGGAAGCGCCTACTGGGGGCTCTGTCGTGCTGGCCGCGATCATGCTGAAGCTGGGTTGCTATGGCTTCCTGCGTTTCATGCTGCCCATCGTGCCGGATGCGTCGCATGAGTTTGCTCCCGTGGTGATCACCTTGTCGCTGATCGGCGTGATCTACATCGGCTTGGTGGCGATGGTTCAGCAAGACATGAAGAAACTGGTGGCGTATTCGTCCATCGCGCACATGGGTTTTGTGACCCTGGGCTTCTTCATCTTCAATGAATTGGGTATCGCTGGCGGCATCGTGCAGATGATTGCCCACGGCTTTGTGTCGGGCGCGATGTTCCTGAGCATTGGCGTGTTGTACGACCGTGTCCACTCGCGTGAAATCGCCAGCTACGGCGGCGTGGTCAACACCATGCCCAAGTTCGCCGCGTTTGCGCTGCTGTTCTCGATGGCCAACTGCGGCCTGCCAGGTACAGCCGGCTTCGTGGGTGAGTGGATGGTGATCCTGGGTGCCGTCAAGTTTGACTTTGCCATCGGCATGCTGGCTGCGACCGCTCTGATCTTTGGTGCGGCTTACACCCTGTGGATGTACAAGCGCGTGTACTTTGGTGAAGTGACCAACGATCATGTGCGTGAGTTGCAAGACATCAACGCCCGTGAGTTCCTGATTCTGGCTGTATTGGCTGCGGCCGTGCTGTGGATGGGCATTCAGCCCAAGCCTTTCACTGACGCCATGCACGTGTCGGTGACCGAGCTGATCAAGCACGTGTCCATTAGCAAGTTGAACTGAAGGCCGACTCCAAATGAATAACTTGAATTGGCTGGCGGTGACGCCTGAGATCGTTCTGTTGGGGATGGCCTGCTTGGTCGCCTTGGCAGACTTGTTTGTGACGTCCGAGCGTCGCCGTCCGACCTACTGGCTGACCATGTTGTCGCTGGCGGGTGTGGCGGCACTGCACCTGTGCCACATCGACAACCCCGCATCGTCATACGCGATGCAGGGCATGGTCGTGACCGATCCGATGTCGCACTTGTTGTCGTTCTGTGCCACGTTGGCGGTGATGGCCAGCCTGACTTACGCGCAGGCTTATGCCGGTGACCGCGACATGCTGAAAGGTGAGTTGTTCACCTTGAGCATGTTCTCGCTGCTGGGCATCTCGATCATGATCATTGGCAACAACTTCCTGACCATCTACTTGGGTCTGGAGTTGATGTCGCTGTCGCTGTATGCCTTGGTGGCGCTGCGTCGTGACCATGCTCAGTCGACCGAAGCGGCCATGAAGTACTTCGTGCTGGGCGCGCTGGCATCGGGCTTCTTGCTCTACGGTTTGTCGATGATGTATGGCGCGACCGGTTCTCTGGACCTGGGCGAAGTCTACAAAGCGACCCTGACCGGCCAGATCAACAAGCAAGTGCTGGCTTTCGGCTTGGTGTTCATCGTGGCTGGCCTGGGCTTCAAGCTCGGCGTGGTGCCTTTCCACATGTGGGTGCCTGACGTGTACCAAGGTGCGCCAACGGCTGTGACGCTGCTGGTGGCGGGGGCTCCCAAGCTGGCTGCTTTTGCCATCACCGTTCGCCTGCTGATCGAAGGTTTGATCAACACCGCGGCCGATTGGCAGCAGATGCTGATGATCTTGGCCGTGCTGTCCATGACAGTGGGTAACTTGGCTGCTATCGCGCAGACCAACCTCAAGCGCATGTTGGCGTACTCGGGTATTGCTCAACTGGGCTTCATGCTTTTGGGCTTTGTGCCCAGCGTGGTGTCTGGCAACACTGTGTCGGCTGGCAATGGCTACGGCTCGTCCCTGTTTTACGTGCTGACCTATGTGATCACGACCCTGGGGACCTTCGGTCTGATCATGTTGCTGGCACGCCCTGGTTTTGAGTCCGAGCAGATCTCCGATCTGGCTGGTCTGAACAAGCGCAGCCCCTTGTTGGCTGGCGCGATGGCGGTGTTCATGTTCTCGTTGGCCGGTATCCCTCCGACTGCCGGGTTCTACGCCAAGCTGGCGGTCTTGCAGGCGCTGATCACGACCAATTCGCCCTTGCTGCTGCAAGTGTCGATCCTGGCGGTGCTGCTGTCGCTGGTGGGCGCGTTCTACTACCTGCGTGTGATCAAGGTCATGTACTTTGATGAGCCGGTCGATGCCACGCCTTTGACCCAAGGCGGTCAGGCTCGCGTGCTGCTGTCGGTCAATGCCTTGTCCGTGCTGGTTTTGGGTGTGTTGCCTGGTGGGCTGATGGCCCTGTGCGCTCGCGCCATCGTGCAGACGCTGGCTGGTTGATTTAAAAGCGCGACATGCCTGGACTGGTTCCTTCTTGGTCAGTGGCGGTGGTCCTGGTTGTGACCCTGTTGCTGGCCAATTTGCCTTTTTTGAACGAACGGCTGTTCGTGGTGGGGCCGCATCGCGCGCCTAAACCGGTTGGCTGGCGTTTGCTGGAACTGCTGGCCTATGCTTTGATCAGCGCTGTTCTCGGACGGGCTATCGAAGCGCACCTTGGACAGGTCAGCCCCCTGCGCTGGGAATTCGTGGCTGTGTGGTTGTGCGTGGTCGTGACCTTGGCCTTTCCTGGGTTCGTGTGGCGCTATCTGCGCCGCCACCACGCTTGATACTCATGCAAGACCCGGCGTCAAGCGTTGCGGATGATGACCATCTGCGCGAGACCACCGTCTTCTCGCAGACGGTGTATCAAGGGAATTTCCTGGAGTTGCGACGTGACGAGGTGGCTTTGCACGATGGTGGGCGAGCTACGCGCGAGTACGTCATCCACCCTGGTGCCGTGATGATCGTGGCCTTGTTGCCCGATGGCCGCTTGGTGATGGAGCGACAGTATCGCTATCCCGTCAGACAAACCATGATCGAGTTTCCCGCAGGCAAGTTGGATGCCGGAGAAGGTGGTTTGGCTTGTGCCCAACGCGAGCTGTTGGAGGAGACCGGTTACCGTGCTCGTCGATGGGCCAAGGCCGGTGTCATGCATCCTGTGATTGGCTATGCCACCGAGGTGATCGAAATCTGGTTTGCAGATGATCTGACCTTGGGTGAGCGCCACCTGGATGCTGGTGAGTTTCTGGACGTGTTCACGGCTTCGCAAGACGAGCTGGAGTCTTGGATGCAAAGCGGATTGTTGACTGACGCGAAGACCATCGTTGGCATGATGTGGTTGCAGCGCTGGCGGTCCGGTCACTGCCAGTTGACTTGGCAAGCGGTTGCTTGAGCCAGTCTGGGTGAATGGCCATGTTGGTTGTGGATTTGGCCTGTGCTCACGGGCATCGCTTTGAGGGCTGGTTTCAGTCATCGGATGATTTGACCTCCCAGCAATCACGCGGTTTGCTGACGTGCCCTGTCTGCGGCCACCATGAGGTTGAGCGGCGTCCATCGGCCACGCGGTACAACCGTTCCGGCGTGGGGGATGCCGCGGTTCCTGTACGGTCTCAACAAGCCTCTGCAGAGGCGGCGACCGCTGATCGGCCGACAACTCCGGCCTTGCCTGCGGAAGCTGCTGAGGCGTTGGCACAGTTGCAGTCGGCCTACTTCAGTGCGGTCAAGCAGGTGATGGCATCCACAGAAGATGTTGGTGCGCACTTTGCCGAGCAAGCGCGGAGCATGCACGCTGGCGACGAGCCTGTTCGTCCAATCCGCGGCCAAACCAGCCCAGACGAGGCGCAGGCTTTGCGTGACGAGGGCATTGATGTGGTCAGTTTCTTGGTGCCAGACGCGCTGAAAGAAACCTTGCAATAAAAAGCGAGGCTGTTGGCATCAGCCTTGAGTTTTCGTCAGTTCGACGATGATGTCTCGCGTGCCCCATCCACCAAGCGCCCAGGGTTGAGCAAACCTTCAGGGTCCAACGTCTGCTTGATGAGACGCATCAGCTGCAACCGAACGGGATCGGCGCGCTCGGCCAGTTCGTCTTTTTTCAACTGGCCAATGCCATGCTCGGCAGAGAGGGTGCCGTTCAGTTGCGCGACCAAGTCGTAGACGATCGTGTTGACTTGATGTTCGTGCCTCTGCAGAAATTCTGAATCTGGCTGGCCTAGAGGGCCTTGGACGTTGTAGTGCAGGTTGCCATCGCCCAGGTGACCGAAGCAGATGACGCGACAGCCGGGGAAGGCGGCTTGCAGCGCAGTCTGGCTTTGCGCCACAAAGGCTGGGACGGCCGAAGTGGGCACGCCAATGTCGTGCTTGACCATCATGCCTTCGATCTTCTCGGCCATGGGGATGGTTTCTCGCAGTTGCCACATGGCCCGGTATTGGGCGTGGCTCATGCTCAAGCAGGCATCAAGCGCGTGGCCCTGAGTCACGGCTTGATTGATCAAACTTTCCAAGGACTCTTGCAATTCATCAGCCGCTTGAGGGCTGCCGGCGTCCAGCAGCACAAGCCAGGGTGGGATTGACTCGGCATCTTGCGGCATGACGCTGTCAGCCGCGTGGCTTTGCAAGGGCGTGTGTTGGCGCGCCAGCAAGAAGGCATCACGGTGAATGACTTCAAAGCCAGTCAGGCCCGCATCCAGACTCTGGCGAGCCATGCGCAGAAGTGCGACTGCTGCTTGCAATGAAGGGCAGGTGATGAGGGCGGCTTGTTGACTGGCTGGGCGTGGATACAAGCGCAGGGTGGCCGCGGTGACGATACCCAACGTGCCTTCTGACCCGATCAGCAGGTCTTTGATGGCATAGCCGGTGTTGTCCTTGCGCAGAGATTGCAAGCCTGCATAGCGTTCGCCTTGGGCGGTCACGGCCTCCAACCCCAGACACAATTCACGCATGGTGCCGTAACGCAGAACCTGCGTTCCACCCGCATTGGTGGCCAGGTTGCCACCAATGGTGCAAGAGCCTTCGGAAGCGAGGCTCAAGGGAAAGATCAAACCGGCGTTGAGCGCGGCGTCTTGAACTTGCTGCAAGGTACAGCCAGCTTGCACGGTGATCGATTGGTTGTCAGCATCCACCGCCAGGATCTGATTCATCTTGCACAGGTTGATGACCAACTGGAGCCCGCTTGCATCGGGCACAGAGCCGCCGACCAGGCTGGTGTTGCCGCCTTGTGCGACCACCGGGACTTGCCACAACTCACACAGCTTGACGAGGGCTTGAACTTGCGTGGTGTCGGTGGGGAAGACAATGGCCAAAGCACGACCACGGTAGCGCTTGCGCCAATCCTGCTCATGAGGTTCACGGGCGTGGTCAGGTCGATCCGCACCCAGCGTCAGCAAGTCTGGTAGCGCGGCGTGAAGCGCTGCCGTGAAGGCGGGAATGTCCTCGGGGTGGATCACGGTTGTGGTGCTTTTTCAGCCTTGGATTTTTTGGGCAAGACCTTCAGTCGCAAACGCACGTAGACGAGGCAGGCCACAAACAAGCCAACGCTCAGCGTGGTCTCGACCATGGCCAGTTGTTGCGACAGACCGTGATCGCTGGTGGCGCGGACCACCCCTTCGGTGAAGTACAGCCAGACCAGCAGCGAGAGCCAACGGTAGGTGTAGAGCTTGTGTTTGAGCAAGCCGGGCAAGGCCAGCGTCAGGGGCAGCACCTTCAAGGCCAGGGCGCCGGTCCCGCCCGGGAGAGGAGCCAGTTTGAGTTCCCAGGCCAAACCCAAAGCAATCAACATCACGACCGAGATGACGCTGGTCCAGCGAAGTTGTTCGATGACTTGCAGCCGCGCTGCGGGATGCTGGGGCAGGGCGGTGTTGGCGGAGGCTGGCGTGTCGGGCATGGATGGCTTGTGTCGGATCTGCGGCAGGGGCGGCACTTTGTGCGCTATGGCTGGCATCATAGCCAGATGATTTCGAAATGGACCGATTGGCGTGCCTTCAGTCAGCGTTGGGCTGTGCTGATCGCCACCTTGCAGCAGTGGCCTTGGCTGCAGACGTATCAGACTTTGCGTCAGCGTTTTCGCGAGGATCGCTTGGGCCTGACGGCGGGCAGCCTGACGTTCACCAGCACCATTGCCATGGTGCCCTTGGCCACGGTGATGCTGGCCTTGTTCAGCGCGTTTCCGGTTTTTGAACGATTCCGTCAGATTGTGGAGCAGGAGTTCATCAAAGCCTGGGTGCCCGACGCGATTGCCAAGCAGGTGTTGCTGTCGATGGGCAAATTTACGGGCAAAGCCAGCCAGTTGGGGGGGCTGGGCATGATCGCTCTGGGCTTCACGGCCATGGCTTTGATGCTGACGATGGATCACACGCTCAATATTATTTGGCGGGTGCGCCGGGTGCGCCCGATTGCGCAGCGAGTGTTGGTCTATTGGGCGGCGCTGACTTTGGGGCCGCTGATGCTGGGGGCCAGCTTGTCTGTGACCTCGTATTTGCTGTCCGCCTCTCGGGGCTGGGTGGGGGCGGTGCCGGGGGGCATCGGTTTTTTGCTGGGTGTGGTGATTTTCGGTATGCAGACGGCAGGTTTTGCCGCTTTGTACAAATACGTGCCCAACACCTATGTGCGCTGGGAACATGCTTGGGCTGGCGCCGTGTTTGCGTCGGGCGGGCTGGAGTTGGCGCAGAAGGTGTTGGCGTTGTACCTGAGCAAGGTGCCGGTTTACGCGACCATTTATGGTGCGTTTGCAGCCGTGCCGATTTTCCTGGTCTGGATTTATGTGAGCTGGCTGGTCGTGCTGATGGGTGCGGTGGTAGCGGCCTACGCGCCCAGCTTGCTTTCTCAGGTCAAACGTTGGCCAGATACGCCAGGGCAGCGGTTTCAGCTCAGCGTGGCCATTTTGAAAGCCTTGGCGGCGGTTCAGCACCACAACGGCAAGGGCATGAGTGCGGAGCGCTTGGCGGCCACGTTGCGGACGGATCCGCTGCAAATTGAGCCGCTGCTGGAGTTGCTGCTGGAACTCGATTGGGTCGGTTTGCTGGATGAGCCAGAGACCGATGACGGTGGCCGTTATGTGCTGCTGTGTGATCCTCCCAAAACACTGCTGGCGCCGTTGTTGGGCCGCGTTTTGCTGCAGCCGGATGGCTTCACGGTGGGTTTTTGGTCTGCCGCACGACTGGACGAAATGACCTTGCAGCAGGCATTGGGCGGATAGCGCCCCTGGGCCCATTTGGGTTGAGGGACAACCCTTTCCGAATCAGGCGTATTTCGCCAAAATGAACGGTTTGTTGCAAGTGGAAAGTCATTTTTTGCACTTTTGCACCCGCTAGTCCTATTGGCTCATGCCCATCCTTGAGGCAATATGTGCTGGCAGACATGGCGATCCATTGCATAACCCGATCGAGGAGACAGACCATGAAAGTCAGCGATATCCTGCGCGTCAAAGGCAGCACCCTGTTCACCATTTCGCCCGATCAGTCTCTAGGCCATGCTGCCCAGACCATGGCTGAACATGACATCGGTTCGCTGGTGGTCATGGAGCACGGCGATCTGGCTGGCATGCTCACGTTCCGCGAGGTGATCCAGGCGGTCGTGAAGGCAGGTGGCTTGGCCAGCGGCAGCGTTCGGTCGGTCATGGATGACCATCCGCTGATTTGTACCCCTGAGACAGAGATTGATGAAGTGCGTCGGATGATGCTCAATCATCATGCGCGCTACATGCCTGTGATGTCTCACAAGACCCTAATGGGTGTGATTTCTTTCTATGACGTGGCCAAAGCCGTGGTGGACAGCCAGGACTTTGAAAACCGCATGCTCAAGGCCTACATCCGTGACTGGCCTGTGGAAGATGAGTCGGCGGCCGAGCGGCGTGTCATGCTGTGATGAGGCTTTGATCGCCTGATGTCAGCCCAACGCCCGGCACGCCCGGGCGTTTTCACGAGACAATAGCGGTTTCGGGTTTGAAATCTGGTTGGCGCAATGTCTGGCAGCTCTTTTGGTCTTCTGTTTACCGTTACCAACTTTGGCGAATCGCATGGCCCGGCCATTGGCTGCGTGATCGATGGCTGCCCTCCGGGTATGGCGTTGTCCGAGGCTGACATTCAGCCTGATCTGGATCGTCGCCGCCCCGGCACCTCTCGCCACGTGACCCAGCGCAATGAGCCCGATGCCGTTGAGATTCTCAGCGGCGTCTACCAAGGCAAAACCACCGGCACACCCATTGCGCTGCTGATTCGCAATACGGACCAGCGCAGCAAGGACTACGGCAACATCGTCGAGACCTTCCGCCCTGGTCATGCCGATTACACCTACTGGCACAAGTACGGCATCCGTGACCCACGTGGTGGTGGCCGTTCGTCTGCCCGCTTGACTGCACCGATGGTGGCGGCGGGTGCCGTGGCCAAGAAGTGGCTCAAAGAGCACCACGGGGTGGAGGTTCGGGGTTGCATGACTCAGTTGGGCACGATGGCAATCGGGTTCGAGGGCTGGGAGCATGTGCCCAACAACCCGTTTTTTGCGCCCAACGTGAGCCAAATTCCGGCTTTAGAGGCTTACATGGATGAATTGCGCAAGGCGGGTGATTCCTGCGGTGCGCGATTGACGGTGGAAGCCAGTGGTCTGCCCGTGGGCTGGGGCCAACCTTTGTTTGACAAGTTGGATGCCGACATTGCCTACGCGATGATGGGCATCAATGCGGTCAAGGGCGTGGAGATTGGCGCTGGTTTTGGCTGCGTGACCCAGCGTGGTAGCGAGCATGGTGACGAATTGACGCCTGCGGGCTTTGGCTCGAACCACTCGGGCGGGGTGTTGGGTGGCATGTCCACCGGGCAAGATCTGCGTGTGTCGATGGCCATCAAGCCGACTAGCTCGATCCGTGTGCCGCGCCAATCGATTGACCTGGCTGGCAATCCTGCGACGGTGGAAACCTTTGGTCGTCACGACCCTTGCGTGGGCATCCGCGCAACGCCGATTGCCGAGGCCATGCTGGCCTTGGTGTTGATCGACCACGCTTTGCAGCATCGCGCGCAGTGTGGCGACGTCAAGGTGGACACGCCAGCGATTCCGCCCCACCAGTGAGTGGGGGCCGTCGAGGCTTTGTGTTTCGGCTTGCAAGAAGGACCTTCGGGTCCTTCTTTGCTTCTGGGGGCTACTTCTGGAGTTCGCTGGCCGCTTCGGGGCGCTCTATTAACTCGATCTTGTAGCCATCGGGATCGGTGACGAAGGCGATGACGGTGTTGCCGCCTTTGACGGGGCCGGCCTCGCGGGTGACCGCACCACCCAGTGCTGCAGCCTTGGCGCGTACCGCGTCACAGACTGCCGCAGCGTTGTCCACGCCGACGGCGATGTGGCCGTAGGCCGAGCCCAGTTCATATTGGCTAACGCCGTAGTTGTAGGTCAGCTCGATTTCGGCGTGATCAGGGTTGCGTCCATAGCCCAGGAAGGCCAGGGTGTATTGCTGCTCGGGACGGTCCGTGGTGCGCAGCAGGGTCATGCCCATGACTTGCGTGTAGAAGTCGATGGCGCGCTGCAGGTCGCCGACGCGCAGCATGGTGTGCAAGATTCGCATGGTGTCTGGATGGTTGGTTGGGCTGAGTTGAGCGGCAGCGGGTCAGGATGGATCAGGCTGGGTCGCGTGATGGCAGAAATCAGCACAGTCCACGGCCATCCAGCCTCGTACGCTGTTGATCAGTGCCAAGCCGCTGGCTTGGGCCAGGTCGTTCAAGGTCACGACTCGTTCGGTTAGTTGACCGCTTTGCAGCAGGCTTTCACGCATGACGCCGGGTAGTAGCCCGCATGACAGCGGCGGGGTCACCCATTGTCCGTTCAACTCAATGGCCACATTGCCAATCGTGAATTCAGTGAGCTCGCCCTGGCGGTTGTAGAGCAAGGTGTCAAAGCGGCCCGGGGCCGGCGCAAAGGCTTGGTAGGCCTGGCGGCGCGTGGTTTTGTGCCAGATGAACTCGTCAGGCGGGGGCATGGCTTGCGTGGCCAAGCTGACGCGGATCGGGCCGGTGGGCGCAGGCAAGGGGGCGGCTTCGGTGAAGATCTGCCCCGCGACATCAACGCGCAAACGCACCTTGAACACCCCTTGCGGATGCTGATGTGCCAGTTCGGTCAACTGGGTTTGCAGAGCCTGATCATCTAGCGGCACAGCGAAGTGTGTGGCCGTGCGATGCAGGCGAGCCAGATGCGAGGGCAGGCGTGCAAGTTGCCCGTCCTCCAGTCGCAGGGATTCCAGCAATTCAAAGGGCTGGGCGGCGCGTCGCAAGAAGACCTGTTTGTGGTGCCATTCCAGGGCCTCGCCGCTGGCCGTGGCATCCAGGGTGATACCGCTGCCGATGCCGCATTGCGCCTGCCATTGCGGCTTGGTGTGGGCATTGCCGACCTGTGCGGTGCTCAACTCGACGGTGCGGATGGCTACATTGAAGGTGCAGGCTCCGCCTGGCTGGATCACGCCGACAGCGCCGCAGTAGGCGCGGCGAGGCGCAGTCTCTAGCGCGGTGATGTGGTGCATCGCGCGCCGCTTGGGCGCACCGGTGATGGAGCCGCAAGGAAACAGGGCAGCAAATACTTCAGACAGCCGCAGATCGGGGCGCGTGCGGGCCTGGATGGTTGAGGTCATTTGCCAGACCGTGGGCAAGGCTTGTAAATCAAACAAGCTGGGGACCTGGACCGTACCCACCTGGGCGATGCGCGATAAATCGTTGCGCAACAGGTCGACGATCATCAAATTTTCAGCCCGCTCTTTGACGCTTTGCCGCAAGTGCTGGGCGGCTTGTTCGTCTGACTCTGGCGTGTCTCCGCGGGCTGCCGTGCCTTTCATGGGGCGGGTCACAAGCTGATCGCAGTCCCACTGAAAGAACAACTCGGGCGAGACGCTCAGAATGTGGCTGACGCCGCCACCGCCCTCAGTGGCTGGGCAACTGCCATCGGATGCAGCTTGGCTCAGATCCAGATAGGTGTTGTAGCCACGAGGTTGCGCGCGATGCAGCGCTCCGAAATACCGGGTGGGTGTTTGTGCGTCAGGGCCAATCAGCGTGCTTTGTAGCGGGGTGGTCAGATTGATCTGGTAGACCTCGCCGGCACGGATCAGTTCGTGGATGGCCTTGACCTTGTCCACAAAGTTTTGAGGATTGAGTTCTGTTGTCCACGGGCTGGTTTGCCAGTCGTTCAAACCCAGGTCTGGCCAGGGTTGCGTCTGATCGAAGACGGCAAAGGCCGCCAAGGGCAGGGCGGATGAGGCCGCACGGGTGGACAGATGAGGATCAAACGCGGAGGCCGCTTCGTAAGCCACCCAGCCGATACACCAATGGCCTTGCTTGGCATGGGCATGTGCCTGGTCGATGATGCCGGCCACTTCATCTGGCTGACGCGCAATCAGCCAGGTCAACGGTTGGGTAAAGGCATGTTGAAGGCGGGCATCGAGGGCCACGTCTTCGGGCAACTGGGGTGCCTGGCCGGCCCAGGCGGGCAGGTGGATCAGGGCCGTGTAGGGAGAGGGCACAGTCAGGCGTCCCGGCGCTTGGTCCGATGGTCCTCGCTGGCCCAAATGATCCAGGAGGCGGCTCCGGCCAGCATGGCGAACAGGGCTAGGCTCCAGAACTCGTAGGGCACGCCCAGTAGGTTGACGGCAGCGTCGGCGCAGTTGGCGCGCACCTCGAACATGTCAGGCCAGCGAACATCCAGCCCGAAAGTGCCGATGACTTTGTCGGCAAAGGTCAGGTTGCACGACGCCGATTTGGCGGCGACGAAGTG
>JAGWTE010000061.1 GCA_028869095.1 Burkholderiales bacterium | reverse complement strand
GGTCGGTGAGCGATTGGGCGTAGCGTGTGGTCTCCACCGTCATGGGCTCGGGCCGGAAGACGTCGCCATAGATGATGGGCGGCTTGACGCAACGTGAGCCATAGCTTTGCACCCAGCCGTTTTCGGTGAAGGCATAGCCCCACAACTGCTCGCCAAAGTATTCGACCATGTCATTGCGCTCGGCCTCGCCATGCACCAGTACATCCAGGCCCAACGCTTCTTGCTTGCGCACGACCAGGGCGATCTCATCGCGCATGCGCTGCAGGTAGTCCATGGCACTCAACTCACCACGTTTGTAGGCGGCGCGGGCCTGGCGGATGTCTGCCGTCTGCGGGAAGGAGCCAATCGTGGTCGTGGGCAAGAGCGGCAACTGCAAGGCTTCGCGTTGCGCATGGGCGCGCTGCGAAAAGGCGCTGCGCCTCTCAGCCATCGCATCACTCACCTGGGCCACGCGCTTTTGCACCAGGTCGCTGCGCACGCGCTTGGATTGGCTGCGCGACAACTGCGCAGCGTCAGACGCATCCAGCTGAATCTGAATGGCTTGTGTCCCTTCATTCAAAGCGCGCCCCAGTGCGGAGACCTCGTGCACCTTCTCAAAGGCGAAGGCCAGCCAGGACTGGATTTCTGCATCCAGCTTGTGCTCGGACTGCAAGCTCACCGGCACATGCAGCAGGGAACACGATGAAGCCACCCACAGGCGATCGCCTTGATCACCCTGATCACCCAATCGCGTCTTCAGGGCTTCCAGGCGGACCAGGGTCTTGCGCAAATCGCAACGCCAGATGTTGCGGCCATCGACCACGCCGACCGACAGCACGGCGTTTGAAGGCAAGGCTTGGGTCCAAGCGTCCAACTGCTGTGGTGCCCGCACCAGGTCAATGTGAAAGCCTTGTACCGGCAACTGGCAGGCCAGCACAGCATGGTCTGCGGCTGTGTCAAAGTAGCTGGCCAGCAAGATGTTCATGCCGACCTCGGCCAACTCTTCATAAGCCGGCGCAAAGGCGGCACGCCATGAGGCGTCCAGTTCCAGGCTCAGCACGGGCTCGTCCAGTTGCACCCACTGCACGCCCTGGGCCTTGAGTTGCTGCAGGATGCGGCCATACGCCGCCACCAGTTGCGGCAACAAGCTCAATCGATCAAAGCCCGCGACATAGGTCTTGGACAAGTACAAGAAGGTGATGGGGCCGATCAAGGCCACCTTGACCGGCAGGCCTTGTGCCTGCGCTTGGGCCACGTCGTCGAACAGCCAATTGACGCCCCCATCAAAGCGCGTGGTGGGCGCCAGCTCCGGCACCAGGTAGTGGTAGTTGGTGTCAAACCACTTGGTCATCTCCATGGCCGGTTGCTCGGCATTGCCACGGGCCAATTCAAAGTACTGAGCCAAAGACAGGGCCTGTGCATCAAAGCCAAAGCGCTCAGGCAAGGAACCCAGTGTGGCGCACAGCGTGAGCATGTTGTCGTACCAGGCAAAGTCGCCCACGGTGACCCAGCTCAGGCCCGCATCCTTTTGGATCTGCCAATGGCGTTGACGCAATTGGCGGCCGGTCTCTTTCAAAGCAGCCTCTGCGCTGGCTTTGTCTTGTGGGGATGCTTTCCAAAAAGCCTCTTGCGCGAACTTCAACTCGCGCTGTGCGCCAATGCGCGGGAACCCCAATACATGTGTGCGGACCATCGTTGACTCCGTGATGCGATCTTTGTTTCGATGGCCTGCAGTGTGTCGATCGCACTAGAATGAATCAAGCGACATATTTTCAACTAAACATGAATTAAATTCATGCTTGATTTACGCCACCTACGCTCCCTCATCGCCATTGCCGAGTCGGGCAAGCTCGCCACCGCCGCCGAGCGTGTGCATTTGAGCCAGTCCGCCCTCTCCCACCAGATCAAGGCTTTGGAGGCGCATTACGAAGTGGTCTTGTTTGAGCGCAGCAAGCAAGGCATGCGCTTCACCGCTGCGGGTGACCGTTTGCTCGCGCTGGCGCGAGCCGTTCTGGCGCAGGTCAACGATGCCGAGCGCGACTTGATCCGACTCAAGGGCGACACCCGAGGCGAGTTGCGCATCGTGCTTGAATGCCACACCTGCTTTGACTGGTTGATGCCGGTGATGGATGAGTTCCGCCGGCGCTGGCCTGAGGTCGAGGTGGACCTGGTGGCCGGCTTTCATGCCGACCCCATGGCCTTGCTCAACGACCACCGCGCAGATGTGGTCATCGGCACGCCGCCCAAGGCCAAGCGCGGCTGGTTCATTGCGCCCTTGTTCCGCTTTGAGATTCTGGCGGTGATGGCCAACGAACACCGCCTGCGCAACAAGCGTCGCATTGAGGCCGCTGACCTGGCGGGCGAAACCTTGATCACCTACCCCGTGCCTGAGCAGCGCATTGACCTGATCCGGGAAGTGCTCAAACCGGCGGGCATTCACCTGCCTCGGCGCACCGCCGAGTTGACCATTGCCGTGCTGCAGCTTGTGGCCAGTCGTCGTGGAGTGGCCGCTTTGCCCAACTGGGGCGTCAAAAGTTATGTGGACCACGACTATGTGTTGGCCAAACGCATTGGCGCGAAGGGTTTGTGGAGCGAGTTGTACGCCATTGCCCCCAAACCTTTATCAGCGAAACCCTACTTGACCGACTTCGTTCAGATCGTGCGCGACATTTGTGCTGCCAGTCTGGACGAAATCCAGCTTTTGCCGATGGACACGCCTTAAGTTGGTGCGTGAACAACCGATGAACGAAAAGGCCACGACTGCATCGGCAGATGGATGTGGCCCTAGTCAATCGGAGCCACTATGCACAAAAACGCGTCCACGTCGGGATCCATTCAGCGCCGCATCATCCTGGTCTTGACCGCCGTCTTGCTGCTCACCAGCGCGGGCTCGGCCATTGGGATCTGGTCTTTGATCCACGTCGGCCAACAAACCCAGGTGATGACACTTGACTCCGTCGCCACAGAGCGCCTGGCCGCAGACTGGTACCGCAACATTTCCCTCAACGCGATCAGAACCAAAGCCGCCGCGCTCAGTCCTGATCAGGCTGTTGCGGACGGGTTCTCGGCAGACGCCAGTGAGACATCCAAGATCTCCAGTGAGATTCAGAAAAAACTGGAGCCCTTGCTGGTGCAAGACAACGAGCGAGCCCTCTACGACGAGATCAGCCAGGCCCGCCAAGAATTGCTCAGCGCCCGTGCCAAGGTATTTGACGCCAAGAAGGCCGGCGACACAGCCAAGGCCCAACTGGCCTTGAACAATGGCTTCCTGCCCGCATCCAACAAGATGCAGGCATTGCTGCAAAAGCTGGTGCAATCTCAGCGCGATGACATTGACACGCAGGCCAATCAGATCCACACGGCCAACAGCGCCGGACTTGCTGCCTTGATCGGCTTTGGCCTGTTTGCCTTGGGCGCTGGCGTGGCGCTGACCATCTGGCTGGCCCGCACCTTGACTCGCCCCATCCAGCAAGCTGCCGCCGTCAGTGACCGCATTGCCGCGCTGGATTTGAGCGAGCGCATTGAATCGCATGACAAGGATGAAACGGGGCACTTGCTCCAATCCTTGGAGTCGATGCAAGAGTCCTTGAAGTCGCTGGTGACCGAGGTGCGTCACTCCACCGACAGCATGAAGACGGCCTCAGTCGAAATCGCCACCGGCAACTCGGACCTGTCGGTTCGCACCGAACAAACGGCCAGCAACTTGCAACAAACAGCCAGTTCAATGGAGCACTTGACCAACACCGTGCGCCAAACCGCGGATGCAGCACGTGTGGCCAATCAACTGGCCGCATCGGCTCAAAATGCCGCCACCAAAGGGGGCGAAGTCGTGGCCCACGTGGTGTCAACGATGGACGAGATCAACAACAGCTCACGCAAAATTGCCGACATCATTGGTGTGATTGACGGCATCGCCTTCCAGACCAACATCCTGGCCTTGAATGCGGCCGTGGAAGCCGCTCGTGCAGGCGAGCAAGGCCGGGGCTTTGCCGTGGTGGCCTCTGAAGTGCGCTCACTGGCCAGCCGCTCGGCCAACGCAGCCCGAGAGATCAAGTCCCTGATCAACACCAGTGTGGACAAGGTCGAAACCGGTGCCCGCCTGGTGCAAGACGCAGGCGCATCCATGAGCGACATCGTTCAAAGCGTGCAGCAGGTCAACGACATCATTGGCGAGATCACGGCGGCCACCACCGAGCAGTCAGATGGCATCGGCCAGATCAACACCGCGGTGACCCAGTTGGATCAGATGACGCAGCAAAACGCTGCACTGGTCGAGCAAAGCGCTGCTGCGGCCGAGAGCATGAGGGATCAGGCTCAGCGCCTGGCCGACAAGGTGGCGGCATTCAAGCTCAACAGGTACTGACATCAAGGGGCATCAGTCCACCCACAAACGCTTCCAGCCTTCCAAACCCAGCTTGCGCAGCGTTTCCATATTGGTCTCGTAGATGTCGGCCGCATCCGGGAAGGATGCGACCGCGCGCTCGATGCTGCTTTCGCGCAGCAGATGCAAGGTGGGATACGGCGTGCGGTTGGTGTAGTTCTCGATGTCGTCGGGCTCAGTGCCTTCAAACTGGTACTGGGGGTGAAAGCTCGCCACTTGCAGCTCGCCCTCTAACTCCATCTCGTCCACCACGGCATCGACCACGTCCAAAAAGGCGTTGTAGTCGTCAAAATCGCCCAGCACCTGAGGGTGGATCAACAAGGTGGTGTCGATCTGCTCTGGGTCGGCATCGCGCAGCAGGGTCAGCTCATTGATCAGGTCTTCGAGCAATTGCTCAGGCGTTTGCGCCTCGGACACCACATAACGGATCTGCTCTTTGACGTGCACCGATTTGGCAAAGGGGCACAGGTTCAAACCAATCACGGCGCGGGTCAACCAGGCCTGGGTTTGAGCGATGATGGGGTCTTGAGAGATCGTCATGTTTGGCATTGTCTCAGTTTGATTGGCCTTGTCTTTGTCGATTGCAGATGGACCTACATCAGCTTGTTCAACAGTTTGCGCAACCCGGCCGCCTGCAGACCATCATCGTGCGGCAGCAACGGCGCGCGCCTGCCCTGTCGGTGGACAGCACCTTGGCCATTGCCGAGCGCGGATTGGATGGGGATCACCATGCGGCGCGCCAACCCTGGCGGCCAGGCGGCAACAAGCGGCAAGTCACCTTGATTCAAGCTGAGCACATGCCCGTGGTCGCAGCTTTCATGGGATGCGAGCTAGTGGACCCGATGATGCTGCGCCGCAATCTGGTGGTCTCGGGCTTGAACCTGTTGGCGGCCAAAGCCGTGTTCAAACACGAGCCCATGGTGTTGCGCATTGGGGCCGAAGTGATATTGGAAATCACCGGACCGTGCGAGCCCTGTTCGCGCATGGAAGAGCTGTTGGGCCCCGGCGGCTACAACGCCATGCGTGGCCACAGCGGCATGAACGCCCGCATCATCCAGGGCGGACGTTTGTCGGTGGACGATGCGGTGCGGTGTCAGAGCGCGTCGTTTGCTGGCGATACGCCGCTGGCGTCAAGCCCGTCGCTTTTTTGAACAGGCGGCCAAAGGCCACGCGGTCCTGGTAGCCCACCTGTTCGGCCACCAAGCCCACGGGCAAAGCACTCGATTCCAGCAAGTCTTTGCTGCGGTCAATGCGCACGGCCTGTTGATACTGGATCGGGGACATGCCCGTGGCAGCCAGAAAGCGGCGCTGCAAGGTGCGCACGCTGGTGTGCATGCGCCGGGCCAGTTGGTCCAGTGACAGCACTTGCTCATGGTGCTGGGCAATGTAGGCTTCGATCTGATGGATGTCGTGGTCGGCATGCCGACGCCAGCCTTGCGGGGGCGTGTACAAGGTCTGAGGGCCACGCGTCAGGTCGGTCACCAACAAGCGCGCCAGGTTGCGAGACACATCGCGCCCGGCCAGCAGCTGGACCACGTACAGGCATACATCCACCGCAGCCAAAGAGCCGCCTGAGCAGACCAGTTCGCCCTCATGCGTGAGGTTGTTTTGCGCCTGGACCTGCACTTGTGGAAAGCGGGACTGGAAGCCGTCAGCCAGCATCCAGTGCGTGGTCGCTGGTTTGCCGTTGAGGCGGCCGCTGGCGGCCAGCAAGTAGGCGCCGGTACACAAGGTGGCGACCATCACGCGCGTATCCAGTTGGCTTAAGGCCTGGACCAGCGCGCCCTGCTCCGCCACGGCTTGCGCGCCATCCAACCACAGGGATGGAATCAGGACGGCATCCATGCCGGCCAAGGCATCCAGTCCGGCATCCACCGTCAAGCTGCCGCAGGGGTGCGACACGGACTGGCCATCTTGGCTGATGCGCGTCAGCTCAAACACATGGCCTGCACCCAACTGGTTGGCCATCCGAAAGGCATCCAGCACCAGGCCATAGCTGCCCAAGCTGTGCTGGCGGCAGATCAACACGCCAATGCGGTGATGCACATTGTCCATATCAGCCTCAAATATGTCTATTACGACAATTCTACGGATGGCAGCGCGTCGCCACAATGCGCTCATCTTGTCCTCGCCCAGGGAGCCCTTGCATGACCGAGACCACCACATCCAGCCTGATCCTGCACCACTACAACGAGTCACCCTACGCTGAAAAGATTCGCACCTTGCTGGGCTACAAGGGCTTGGCCTGGCAGTCGGTGATCACGCCCAAGATGATGCCCAAGCCGGACCTGACGGCCTTGACGGGCGGCTACCGCAAGGTGCCCGTCTTGCAGATCGGGGCCGATGTCTATTGCGACACCCGCCTGATTGCCCAGGTGCTGGAGCAAAGGCAGCCCACGCCTTCCGCCGCCAGTGGCCAGACCTGGAGCGAGGTGGTGGCGCATTGGGTGGATGTGAATCTGTTTGGCAAAGCGGTGGCCTACACCTTCAGCCAGATCGTGGATTTTTTGGACGACGCCTTCTTGGCCGACCGTGCGGCGATGAGCGGCGCCACGGGCTTGAGCCGCGAGATGGTCAAACTGTCAGGGCCGTTGGCACGCCAAACTTTGGCGACCGAGTTGAGCTGGGTCGAACAAGGCTTGCTGGGATCCGGTCCCTTTGTGAATGGCTCGCAACCCGGTCATGGTGACTTCACCCTGTACTGCGCCTTGTGGTTCGCCCGCTTCGGTCAGTTTGACTTCAAGCCCTACCCGGCCACGCTGGCCTGGATGAAGCAAATGAAGGCGATGGGCCACGGCGAACGCACCGAGTTGTCGGCCGAGGCCGCATTGGACATTGCGCGGCATGCCACGCCTCAAGCCTTGGACTATGAGTCCGTGTCTCCCGATCCGGCTGGCGTCGCCATCGGTCAACGCGTCAGTGTGCAGCCAGAGTTGCTGGGCAAAGAAAGCGTTGAGGGCGAGCTGGTTGGCATCAATGCCCATCGCTTGACGCTGCGCTTGAACAGCGAGCGATGCGGGACGGTGCATGTGCACTTCCCACGGGTGGGATACCGTGTCCGCGCCGCCCGAGCTTGAAGCGTTGACGTGAACGAAGTGGCTGCTCAGGCCACTTCTTGCAGCATGCGCTTGCGTTGCTCCAATGAGGGGATCGGCGCACGCAGGGGCGCTTCCCTCATGGCCTCATGCGCCCGGCCCAGGCGGTGCAGCGTGGACACGCCGAACAAAGCCGCCACCGTGCACAAGGCGGTGCCAACCAAAGCTTGGCCGCTCAAGAACGCCACAGCGGCTGCCACGCCAGCGAGGGTGCTGGCCATCCGTTTGAATTGTTTGGTAGATCTCATCAGGGGGTCTCAAGTCAAACAATTCGACATTTATGGCATGCGCACTTCCACTCGAATAGGGGGATTGCCCGACGGCGGGCAAACCACTAGTCCGCTATGGTGCATGGATCGCGTCTTGCAACGCCCCATTTGTTGTCATTGAAAGACCGCCATGTGCACCATTTGTGGCTGTGAATCGGCTCAGGCTCATCACGATCATGATCACAGGCATGACCATGAGCATGATCTTCCCCACTCTGGTGCAGGCATGCACACCCGCGTGCTGCAACTGGAGCAAGACATCCTGGCCGGCAACAACCATGTGGCCGCGCATGTTCGGGAACACTTGGCGACGCAGCACACCTTGGCCTTGAATCTGGTGTCCAGTCCGGGCTCGGGCAAGACCACTTTGTTGGTGGAAACCGTGTCGCGCTTGAAGGCGCATCGCCCAGTCGCCGTGATCGAGGGCGACCAGCAAACTTCGCTGGATGCCGAGCGCATCCGCGCCACCGGCGTGCCCGCCGTGCAGATCAACACCGGCAAGGGCTGCCACTTGGATGCACGCATGGTGCACGAGGCCTTGCATGATCTGCCGCCCTTGCCGCGCGGCGTGCTGATGATCGAGAACGTGGGCAACCTGGTCTGCCCCGCCGGCTTTGATCTGGGTGAGCAGACCAAGGTGCTGGTGTTCTCTGTCACCGAGGGCGAAGACAAGCCCTTGAAGTACCCGGACATGTTCCAGGCCGCCAGCCTGGTCTTGTTGGCCAAGTGCGACCTGCTGCCTCATTTGCGTTTTGACATGGCGCGGGCCCTGGCGTGCATCCGGCAGGTCAACCCGGATGCCACGATCATCCCCTTGTCGTCCACCACCGGCGAGGGCTTTGACGCCTGGATGGACTGGATCGAACAGCAGTGCGCCAAAGCCTGATCATCCGAGGCCTGGTCCAAGGGGTGGGCTGCCGTCCCTGGGTTTGGCAACAGGCCACGCGATTGAAGCTGAGCGGGTGGGTGCGCAACACGCATGCCGGGGTCGAATTGGTGTTGGATGGCCCAGCAGCAGACGTCGAGGCGATGGTGCAAGCGCTGTGGCACATGCCCTCTCCCGCTCGGGTGGAGCAAGTGGCGCCGCTGCTGGCTGATGCTTTACCCCCAATCCAGACTGGAAGCTTTGACATCTTGCCCAGCCCCGTCGAGCCTGATGAATCGAGCCTGGGCGCCGCAATGGGTACCGCCATCGGCACGGACCTGGCCGTGTGCGAAACCTGTCTGAACGAATTGTTTGATCCGAGCAACCGACGCTGGCGCCATCCGTTCATCCACTGCCCGCAATGCGGTCCGCGCTACACCGTCGTGCGGCAATTGCCCTTTGACCGGCCGCACACCAGCCTGGCGGCCTTCCAACCTTGCCCTGCTTGTCAGGCAGAGGTCTTGTCCCCCGCAGACCGGCGCTTTCACGACCAGACCAATGCGTGTCCGCACTGCGGGCCCAGCTTGTCGCTGTTTCTGACTGATGGGCAGGCCATCCCTGGCGACCCCATTGCGCAATCACTGAGTCTGCTGCAGCAAGGCCAGATCGTGGCCATCAAGGGCATTGGCGGCTTTCATCTGTGTTGCGACGCGCGGCAGCCCCACGCCGTGGCGCGACTGCGCGAACGCAAGCACCGGCCCAGCAAACCGCTGGCGGTCATGGCGGCCAATGTGGCATCGCTGCGCGACTGGGCACAGGTCTCACCGGACGAGGCTCCATGGCTGCAAAAACCTGAGCGCCCCATCGTGCTGCTGCCGCAAACGGATCGCGCTCAGGCCGAGTTGCCAGGGATCGCGCCGAGCCTGGCCTGGCTGGGCGCCATGCTGCCTTATGCGCCACTGCACCATCTGCTGTTTCACCAAGCGGCGGGTTGCCCGTCGGGTACAGACTGGTTGAACCAGCCTCAAGACTTGTTGTTGGTGATGACCAGCGGCAATGCGTCGGGCCAGCCTTTGGTGATCGACAACGATGCGGCGTGGCAAGACCTGGCCCCATTGGCCGATGCCTTGCTTTTGCATGACCGCGACATCGTCGCGCGCAACGATGACTCGGTGTTGCGTGTGCGCTCGGACGGCAGCGCCTGTTGGCTGCGACGCGGCCGTGGGTTTGCGCCCCGGGGCTTGCGCTTGCCGCCACCGGCACCGGGTGCCCCTGTGAGCGTATTGGCCAGCGGCGGTGATCTCAAAGCGACGCTGTGCCTGAGTGCGCCCTCTCCACACCTAGGCCAGCAAGCCTGGCTCACGCCCCATGTGGGTGATCTGGACAGCGCCGACACCCGCGCGGCGTTTCATGCCCTGAGCCAGCATTGGCTGGACCAACGCCAGGCGCGCCCACAGGCCCTGGCATGCGACCTGCATCCAGACTTTTACAGTCATCGCGTTGCGGCTGAGTTGGCGCAGCAATACGGTGTGCCACTGGTGACCGTGCAGCATCACCATGCCCACATCGCGGCCGTGCTGGCTGAACATGCCGATGATCCGGCCAGCTTGGATCCCGTCATCGGCCTGGCCTTGGACGGCTACGGCATGGGAGCGGACGGTCACGCCTGGGGCGGCGAGTTGCTGCGGGTTCACCAAGACCAATGCGTTCGTCTGGGGCATCTTCACCCTCTGAACCTGCCCGGCGGCGAGAAGGCTGCCCGTGAGCCCTGGCGCATGGGTGCGGCCGCGCTGCATGCCATTGGCCGGGGCGCCGACATCCCCGAGCGCTTTGCCGATCAAGCGTCTGCCGGCATGCTGCGCGCCTGGCTGGCCAGCGGTGCCACGACCGGAACGGCTGAGGCAACAGGATCCAAGCAAATCGGCACCACCAGTTTGGGGCGCTTGTTTGATGCCGCTGCAGGCGTGCTGCGGCTGTTGAGCCACGCAGACCAAGAAGCCCACGCCGCCATGTTGCTGGAGAGTGTGGCCTGTCGCGCCTGGCCCGCGCCACCTCTGACCGATGGTTGTGTGCTGCAACCGCTACCCAGCCAGGCACCTGACCCCATGGCCGAACTGGACTGGCGCCCCCTGATGCGCTGGCTCAGCCAACAACCCTGGCAAGATGCCCACGAGCAAGCGCACGCGGCCGCGGTCTTCCATGCCACGCTGGCTCATGGCTTGGCGCAATGGGCGATTGAAACTAGTCAAACACACGGCATCCAGATCGTGGTGTTGTCGGGCGGCTGCCTGGCCAACCGGCTGCTGGATGAATCGCTCACATCCTTGATCCAGTCCGCTGGCCTCACGGTCTGGCGCGCCTCACAATACCCTTGCGGGGACGGCGCTTTGAGCCTGGGGCAAGCCTGGGTGGCACAACGCCGCACACCACCGTCCCACTCATCAACCTGAACAGCCAGCCCATGTGCCTTGCCCTGCCCGCCCGCGTGATCGACATCGATGCCTCTGGCCATGGCCATGTCGATCTGGGTGGCGTGCGCAAACACATCTCCTTTGCCTTGCTGGATCAGGTCCAAGTCGGTGACTACGTGATCGTGCATGTGGGCTATGCCCTGACCTTGCTCGATCCGGATGAGGCCCAGCAAACCTTGGCCCTGTTTGCCCAAATGGCGCCCACTGAACAAACGCCCCCGACGGACCAAGCAGCGTCCGCCCAGCCATGAAATACGTCAGCGAATTCCGTGACCCGCAACTGGCCCAGCACCTCGCACAGTCCATCCGTGCGGCTGTGCAGCCTGACATGGCCTACCGGTTCATGGAGTTTTGTGGCGGCCACACCCATGCCCTGGCCCGCTACGGCGTGCTGGACTTGTTGCCACCTCAAGTGCGCATGATCCACGGCCCCGGCTGCCCGGTGTGCGTGCTGCCCATTGGCCGCATTGACCAGACCATTGAGTTGACGCGCCGCCCCGAGGTCATCCTGGCCAGTTATGGTGACACCTTGCGGGTGCCCGCGTCAAACCAACTCAGCCTGATGCGCGCCCGCGCGCAAGGCGCCGATGTGCGGATCGTCTACTCGGTGGACGACGCCTTGGTGCTGGCCCGTCAGCACCCAGATCGCGAGCTTGTATTCCTGGCCATTGGCTTTGAAACCACCACACCCCCCACCGCCGTCGCCCTGCAGACCGCCCTGCGCGAAGGGTTGAACAACTTCAGCGTGCTGTGCAACCATGTGCTCACCCCTGCGGCCATGCACGCCATCCTGGACCAAGACGAGCCCGTGGCCCTGAACGGCCTGGTCGGCCCGGCCCATGTGTCCACGGTGATCGGCTCGCAGCCTTATGAAATCTTTGCCCAGCAATACGGCTTGCCCGTGGTCATTGCCGGCTTTGAACCGCTGGACATCATGCAGGCCATCTTGATGCTGATCCATCAAGTCAACGAAGGGCGAGCCGAGGTCGAAAACGAATTCACCCGCGCCGTGAACCGCGAGGGCAACCTCAAAGCCCAAGCCATCGTCAACGAGGTGATGACCTTGCGTGACGGCTTTGAGTGGCGCGGCTTGGGCCGCATCCCCCACAGCGCCTTGAAGCTGCGCCCGGCTTACGCTCACTTCGACGCGGAGTTGCGTTTTGGCCTGCAGGACCACACCGTGGCCGATCACCCCCAATGCCTGTGCGGCCCCATTTTGCAAGGCCACCAACAGCCGCAAGACTGCAAGTTGTTTGGCACGGTCTGTACGCCCGACCAACCCATGGGGGCCTGCATGGTCAGCTCGGAAGGGGCCTGTGCAGCCCATTACAGCTATGGCCGCCATCGGGCCGTGTCCATTTGATACCCTTCAGTTTCCAACCATCGACTCATAACCCTTCTGTGGCGTCTATCGACATCGCAATGAATAAGTTATGGTCGAGGTCCCCGCAATTTGTCTTGCCCGGCGAAGCTGGGCTCCCGACCATTGGCTCAACTTAAGGGCACCTCGAAAAACCTCACCCGTCCCAGCGACAGCCGGTGCGGGCATGATGCGGCGAGCATGACAACGTGAGGGCACGGTGGTGATCAAGGTCAGTCTGTTCGCAGAGCAAGAGTGCGAGACGAAGCTCGACAAGATTGGTGACGCGCAAAGCAAACTTGCCGCGCACGTGGATTTCGAGGCGCTGGCGGCGGAGATCGACGAGGCTGCGCCACGCCCAAGGCGTGAACGCGGTGGACGCCCGCCGTTCCCCACCGAGCTGATGGTGCGGGTGCTTGTGATCCAGCAGTTGTACAACCTCAGCGACGAGCAAATGGAGTTTCAGTTACTGGACAGGCTGAGCTTCCAGCGCTTTGTGGGGCGGAGGCAGAACTTGCAGGCGCCGGACCCCACGACGATCTGGACGTTCAAAGAGCGGCTGATCGAAACTGGTGCCCAAGCAGACCCTGAACAAGGATGAGAAGGCCATCGTTGGGCAAGAGGCGATGCCGGCTGAGTAGCCGCCAGTGAAGCGGCAGCAAAAGGATGTGCAGGCTCGCTGGACGAAGAAGTGTGTTTGCCAGCCTGGAACAAATGGGGGCAAAGTGCTGCGCAGCATCGACCTGGCGCGTGCCACCTTGCACCTGAACTGGAAGGCCGCCACTTACAACATGCGC
>JAGWTE010000060.1 GCA_028869095.1 Burkholderiales bacterium | reverse complement strand
AGCAGACTCAAGATGGCCAAGGTGGTGAATTCGAAATAGGTCAAACCGACGTCGCCACGGGCTTGCTCCACTGCGGCGAAATGCGGCACCAAGTCACCGGCCTTGACCGGCACGCCCATGATGCGGCAACGCTCTTCAAAGTGCACCAGATGGGGCGAGCCGTATACGCCCGTGCGAAAGCCTGCCGCCAGCAAGATCCCCTCAAGCATGGCACAAGTCGAGCCTTTGCCATTCGTCCCTGCCACGGTGAAGACAACCGGCACCTCGCCAGGCTCGGCTGCCTCGCCCGCCCCAGTCAACGGGGAGCCCAGTGTGATGCCCATGCGCTGCCAGACCTGCGACACGCGCTCCAAACCCAGGTCAATGCCCACGGGATGCAGTTGCTCGCAATAGGCCAGCCAATCGTCGAGGGACTTCAATTCAGAGGGAGCAGACATGGTTCAGAGCAGGCCCGACAGGACAGAAAGCAAGAAACAAAACGGGCTGCATCACAGCAGCCCGCTCATGGCAGAAGGGACGGAATCAGGCCGCCACAGCATCCGCCGGTTGACGCAACAAAATGGCCAACTGACGGGCAATGCTCAAGCGCAATTCACGGCGGTCCACGATCATGTCGACGGCGCCCTTTTGCAGCAAGAACTCGGCACGCTGGAAGCCTTCCGGCAGCACTTCGCGCACGGTGTTTTCGATCACACGGGGGCCGGCAAAACCGATCAGCGCGCGGGGCTCGGCAATCACCACATCGCCCATGAACGCGAACGACGCCGACACGCCGCCCATGGTGGGATCAGACAAGACACTGATATAGGGCAATTTGGCCTTGGCCAAACGGGTCAGCGCCGCATTGGTCTTGGCCATCTGCATCAGGCTCATCAGGCCTTCCTGCATGCGGGCGCCACCGGTGGCCGTGAAGGACACAAACGGCGTCTTTTGGTCGACTGCGGCTTCGACACCGCGCACAAAGCGCTCGCCCACCACAGAACCCATGGAGCCGCCCATGAAGTCGAATTCAAAGCAAGCCGCCACAACCGGCACGCTGTGCACCGAGCCGCCCAGCACCACCAAGGCGTCGGTCTCGCCCGTGGCTTCCATGCCTTGCTTGAGGCGATCGGTGTACTTCTTGTTGTCCTTGAACTTCAAGGCGTCAACCGGCAGCACTTCCTGACCAATCTCGAAACGGCCTTCGGCATCCAGGAAGGCATCCAGACGAGCCCGCGCGCTGATGCGATGGTGGTGACCGCACTTGGGGCACACGTTCACATTGGCTTCGAGGTCGTTCTTGTACAGAACCGTTTCGCACGAGGGACACTTGACCCACAACCCTTCCGGCACCGAACGACGCTCGGACGGGTCGGTCGGTTGAATCTTGGGGGGCAGCAGTTTTTCAAGCCAACTCATCGTCAGGCTCCTTTCAAAGTATCCAGCGCAGCACGGATTTCAGCGATGAAACCACGCGCCGCTTCCACCACGGTAGCCGGAGATTGGGTTTCTAACAACTGCACAATGCGAGAACCAATCACGACGGCATCCGACACCGCAGCCACGGCCTTGGCCGTTTCCGCATCGCGAATGCCAAAACCGACACCCACGGGCACATTCACGTGCGCCTTGATGCGCGGCACCATATCAGCAACCGCAGCCGTGTCCAGGTGACCGGCACCCGTCACGCCCTTGAGTGAGACGTAGTACACATATCCGGCCGCCACCTTGCCGACATCGGCCATGCGCTGCTCGGTCGAGGTGGGCGCCAGCAAGAAGATCGGGGCCAATTCGGCGGTCTTCAGCTGAGCGGCGAATTCCTGGCATTCCTCTGGCGGGTAGTCCACCACCAGCACGCCATCCACGCCGGCCGCTTTGGCATCGCGCACAAAGCTGCCTGCGCCATGGCGCAGGTCATAGCACTCGATGGGGTTGGCGTAACCCATCAACACCACGGGCGTCGCGGCATTGCGGGTGCGGAAGCGTTTCACGTCTTCCAGCACGTGGACCAGCGAGATGCCCTTGGTCAAGGCGCGCTCAGCGGCCTTCTGGATCACGGGGCCGTCGGCCATCGGATCCGAAAACGGCACGCCCAACTCGATCACGTCGGCGCCGGCATCGGCCATCGCCCACATCAAGTCGGGTGTCAATTCGGGATACGGGTCACCACAGGTGATGTAGGGGATCAGGGCCTTGCGGCCTTGTGCCTTGAGGTTGGCAAAAACGACATCAATGCGATTGCTCATGCTCAAGCCCCCTTCACCGACAAACCACGGCAGGAAGGACGGCAGAAGAACTCAGCCCCCGTCAGATCGGCCACGGTGCCGATGTCCTTGTCCCCACGACCGGACAAGTTGACCAACACGTGTTGATCAGGACGCAGGGTGGCGGCCAACTTCATGCCATGCGCCACCGCGTGAGACGATTCCAGCGCCGGGATGATGCCTTCGGTGCGGCACAGACGTTGGAAGGCATCCAGCGCTTCCTTGTCGGTGATGCCGACGTATTCCGCGCGGCCAATGTCCTTGAGGTAGGCATGTTCAGGGCCCACGCCAGGGTAGTCCAAGCCCGCCGACACCGAATGGGTCTCGGTGATCTGGCCGTTTTCGTCTTGCAGCAAATAGGTGCGGTTGCCGTGCAGCACACCCGGCGAGCCCAATTGCAGCGACATGGAGTGCTTGCCACTGTTGTAGCCCTCACCCGCCGCTTCCACGCCAATCAGGCGGACGTTTTCATGCGGGATGTAGGGGTAGAAAATGCCCATGGCATTGCTGCCACCACCCACACACGCCACCACGGCATCCGGCTGGCGGCCAATGGACTCGGGCATTTGCTTGAGGCACTCTTCGCCGATCACGCTTTGGAAGTCGCGCACCATGGCGGGATACGGATGCGGGCCGGCCACCGTGCCAATGATGTAGAAGGTGTTCTCCACATTGGTGACCCAGTCGCGCATGGCTTCGTTCAGCGCGTCCTTCAAGGTCTTGCTGCCCGATTCCACCGGCACCACCTTGGCGCCCAACAGGTGCATGCGGTACACATTGGGGGACTGACGCTTGACGTCTTCCGAACCCATGTAGACCACGCATTCCATGCCGTAACGGGCACAAATGGTGGCCGTGGCCACACCGTGCTGGCCCGCGCCGGTTTCGGCGATCACGCGGGGCTTGCCCATGCGCTTGGCCAACAGGGCCTGGCCGATCACGTTGTTGATCTTGTGGGCGCCCGTGTGGTTGAGGTCTTCACGCTTGAAGTGAATCTGCGCGCCACCCACTTCGCGGCTCAAACGCTCCGCGTGATAGATCGGGCTGGGGCGACCGACAAAGTGCGCCAGCTCCTTGCGGAATTCCGCCAAGAACGCTGGGTCATGGCGATAGTGCTCGTAAGCCTCTTTGAGTTGATCCAGGGCCTGGATCAGGGTTTCGGACACGAAGGCGCCGCCGTAGGGGCCAAAGTGGCCACGGGCGTCGGGCTGTTGGTAATTCAGCATGAAGATCTCATTGAACAAACCTCACGGGACTCGATAACCTTTGCCTGATGACCTGAGGTCACCGGGCTTCGGCACATTGCCGATCGGCCGCCCGCACGGCCTGACAGAACTGACGCATCAACTGGGCATCCTTGATCCCCTTGGCTGACTCGACGCCAGAGCTCACATCCACAGCCCAAGGCCGCACTCTTTGGACACCTTCCGCGACATTGCCAGGGTGCAAACCACCCGACAAGATCATGGGACGCGACAAATCTTGCGGCAACAAGGACCAGTCGAAAACCTGGCCTCCCCCACCGTAGCCCTCGACATGAGCGTCGACCAAAATGGCTTGCGCGTTGGGGTAGGCACAGGCGAAGTCTAACAAATTGAAACCAGGCGCCATCCGCGCTGCCCGAAAGTACGGACGTTGAGCCCGATCGCAGTCCGCCGGAGGCTCATCGCCATGAAACTGCCAGACCGCGTGGGGAACGGCCTCACGAGCTTGCTGCAACAAGGCGTCAGACGCATTGACGAACAGCAAAACCGGGGTCACAAAGGGGGGCAGGCAGGCCGCCAATTCACCCGCGCGCTGGGGCGAGACGTATCGAGGGCTCTTGTCGTAGAGCACGAAGCCAATTGCATCCGCCCCGGCGTGAACCGCCTCGATCACATCGGCTTCACGAGTCAGACCGCAAATTTTGATGCGCGTACGGTGATCTGAGGGCAAGGACATGGGCTTGGCGTGAATCGACAAGCCCGTATTGTCTCAAGAATTGCCCGGCAACCAAACCATGCCCGGCACTTCCTGCGGCAAGCCCCATTGCTCGTCGTAACGTGGGCCCAGGAAATACAAGCCATCGGGCGAAAAAGTCGGCGCTGCGGCATCCCGATCACGGGCCGCCAGAACGTCTCGCATCCAGTCGGGCTTTTGCCCGCCTGTGCCGACCGCGATCAAACACCCCATGATGTTGCGGATCATGTGGTGCAAAAAGGCGTTGCCCTCGAAATCAAAGCGCCAATAGGGGCCAATCTTGCTGACCTGAATCTGCCGCAAAGTCTTGATGGGCGTGGGGGATTGGCACTGCGACGAACGGAACGAGCTGAAGTCATGCTCGCCGATCAAGTGAACGGCCGAGTCTTGCATGGCCTGCTGATCAAGGGGGCGAAAGACCCAACCGACCTGCCCCGACTCCATGGCGGGCCGCACGGCCGACTCCAGCAGCACATAGGCGTAACGACGCCCACGGGCACTGTTACGTGCGTGGAATGCAGGCGTGACCTCGACCGCCCACTGCACAGCGATGTCGCGCGGCAAAAAAGCGTTCGGGCCGCGAACCCACGAAAAGGGATCTCGGCTGAGCTCGGTGTCCAGGTGAACAACCTGATTGAGACCGTGCACGCCCGCATCGGTGCGCCCGGCACACATCACCTTGACGGGTTGGGCTGCAAAGCGCGAAAGCGCGCGCTCCAGCGCATCCTGCACGGTGCCGCCCGAAGGTTGGCTTTGCCAGCCTTTGTAGTTCGTGCCGCGATAAGAAACGCCAAGGGCGATCCGCCGGATCGCCCCTGTGGATGAAGCGGAGGTCTGCCCCCCGCTTCCAGGATCACTCGCCATGAATCAGCTCAGGCTGTCGAGCAAAGCTTGCGCCTTGGCTTGCAGAGCACCTTGGCCGTTGGCCACGACTTCCTGCAGCAACTCGCGAGCGCCGTCGAGGTCGCCAATCTGGCGGAACTCTTCAGCCAACTCGAACTTGCGCTCCATGGGGTCTTCCGGTGGAGGCAGATCGGGCGCTTTGCCACCCAACAGATCCTCGTCCAGGCTAAACCCGCTGTCGACAGGGGCGCCAGGGGCTTCCATGTCCAGGTTGATGCTGCTCAAGCCGAAGTCATCCGACGCGGGAGCCGGAGCGGCGGCGGCCGGAGCAGACGGCACGGCAGGCAAGTCCAAAGACAGATCGAAGTCCAAGCTGCCATCATCAGCAGCCGGTGCAGGCGCTGCGGCAGCCAGCGGTGCAGGCTCCGTGCCAGGCATATCCAGAACCGGCAGATCCAAATCACCCGACTGAGGTTCATCCGCCAATGGCATCGGCGCAGAAATGTCCAGATCCAAGCCGTCCATGTCAGACGACATATCGGGCTCGGGTGCCAGAGCTGCCGCAGGTGGCTCAACCTCTGGCAGGGTGTCCAACTGGCTGAACGCAGGCACCACCGAAGCCGGCATGGTGCTTGCACCCAGGGCATCGTCAGACCGGCCCATGCTCAAAGGCTCAGCGGAAGGCTGACCACCAGGCTGATACAGCGGATTCTCTGGATCAATACCCAGGCCCAATTCTTGAGCCTTGACCCAATCTTCACCATGACCACCCGTCAGGTCGTACAACTGGACGGCCAGTTGCTCGAAGCCCTTGGTGTCACGGCGCTTGGCATAAACCTCCAGCAGCTTGACGCGAACGGCCAAACGATCGGGGGTGCTGCGCAAAGCTTCCTTGAGGATCTCTTCGGCCTGCAGGTCACGGCCATAAGCCAGATAGACATCGGCTTCGGCCACAGGATCAACGTCACCGATGGCGTCGAGCTGGCTCAGCGAGTAACTCATCGACGATGGACCACCGGACGCATCACGGGTATCCACACGTTGACCACCGCTGGCACCGAAGAAGGAGTCGGGCTGCAGACGGCTTTCCAGGAAAGAGGTCTCACCCGTATCCGAGCGCTTGCGAGAACGCAAGAACATGCCAACGCCAGCCAACAGAGCCAGACCCGCACCACCGGCTGCCAACAGCATGGGGTTCAGGGACTCCAGCAAACCAGGCTGAGCGGCTTCAGGCGCGGGCGCCGGAACCGGCACGGCGGGCACAGAAGGCGCAGGCTTGGGCGCCACCACAGCCGAGGCCACATTGGCCACCGACGTTGCAGCTTGAGAAGCAGGCTCGGCAGGCACACTGGCTGGAGCCGAAGCCACCACCGCAGGTGCAGAGGCCACCACAGGAGGCGCCACTGGCACCACAGGGGCTGGTGCCGACGCCACAACCGGTGCAGGCGCGGGAACAGGCTTGGGTGGCTGCACGGGTGCCGGTGCCGGAGCAGGTGTCGGGGCAGGCTTCGTTGCGGCAGATGTGGCCGCAGCCTTTTCCTTCAGCTTGCGCAGGTCTTCCAGGTTCTTGGACAACTCGGCCACGCGGGCGGAGCTGTCTTCCTTGGCTCGCGCCTTGGCCACACGGTCTTCAGCACCAGGCGCTGTACCCGCACCCATGCCACCCTTGCTCAAGGTCAGCTTGTCGGGCGTGGGAGCAGCGGCCTGCTTCTGGTCGCGAACTTCAGCCTGCACCTTGCCAGAAGCCTGGCGCTGCGGTTGCTCAGGCGTGGTCGCCGTGACCGTGCCGGCCAGATGCTGACGATAGGCAGCAAAGTCAGAGCTTTGCGCCAGGATGGTTTGGTGCGCTTGCTCTGGCGTCAACTCCTTCGCTTGATCGGCTGTGGGCATATTGAGCACCACACCCGACTTCAGTCGATTCATATTGTTGCCAAAGAAGGCTTGCGGGTTGTGGCGGTACAAGCCCACCAGCATTTGATCGAGCGACACACCAGCAGGCAAATTGCGAGTGGCAATCCTGGACAGGGTGTCACCGCGCTCCACCTTGACTGCCTTGCCTTCACCCGCCTGCTCAGAAGCAGCAGTACGAGGTGCAGGGGCCTGACGGGGAGCAGGCGCTGGCGCTGGGGCAGCCGACGCAGCAGCGGCTGCGGCCGCAGCCTTCTCAGCCTTCAACTCGGCCTTGGTTTTGGGCTTCGGTTTAGCCTCTGCCACGGGCTTGGATGGCACCGGAGCCGGCGCAGGCGTTGGCGCAGCAGCAACAGGGGCTGGAGCCGGTGTCGGCGCAGCAACTGGCGCGGGAGCAGGAGCCTGCACAGGTGCTGGCGCCTGAACGGGCGCAGCGGGCGGCACAGGCGCAGCAATCACCGGGGCCGTCGCCACGGTGGCATTGGATTTCGCAGAAGGAGGATCAAACAGCAAGGTGTACTCGCGCACCAAGCGGCCCGAAGACCAGGTCAGATCCAGGATCACATCCACAAACGGCTCTTGCACCGAGCGTTCGCTGGAAATTCTCAAATAAGGACGCCCATCGCTGCGACGTTGCAGAGAGATCTGAGTGGCAGTCAACACCGAGTTGTAGTCGACGCCAGCGGCGCGGTAGGTCTCGGTTGAGGCCACCCGTACTTTCAGCGAAGCGCCTTCCTCGGCGCTGAGGCTGGTCACATCAATCTCGGCCCGGAGCGATTCGCCCAGAGCGGATTGAACATTGAGCTTGCCCAAACCCAGCGCCCAAGACGCGGCAGGAGCCAAAGTCAAAACAGTGCAGGCCGCAGCAACAGCAACCCGGTTGAGGGCAAATTTCCCCGCGGACATCGAATGATCTTTCAAGGCGTCTCCCAAGTCGTCATGGAGCCGTGTGACACGACAAGCGGTGCGAAAGGGTCAGACACAACCCTTGGACGCACCCGCTCCTGCAGACGGTACGCAGCACAAAACACAATAGCATCAAGCATATACGTAGACAAGCTGAGCATTTACTTAATCTACGCACGCTCAACCCAAGACCATCCGCCGAAAAGCGTAACGAATCGCGTATTGTCGTCCGCGGACAACACACTCACTGGCCTCAGATTGTTTCCAACCGTAGCGGCGTCGACTACCCGCCACCACGGTCTGACACCAATCAGGCGTCCAGCAAGATACGCAACATGCGACGCAACGGTTCCGCAGCGCCCCACAGCAGTTGATCCCCAATCGTGAACGCGCCGACATACTCCGGCCCCATGGCCAGCTTGCGGATACGACCGACCGGGATGGTCAGCGTACCGGTCACGGCAACCGGGGTCAGGTCCTGGATGGTGGCCTCACGCGTGTTCGGCACCACCTTGGCCCATGGGTTGTCGGCAGCGATCATGGCTTCGATATCGGACAGTGGAACGTCTTTCTTGAGTTTGAAAGTCAATGCCTGACTGTGACAACGCATTGCGCCGACGCGAACACAGAAACCATCCACCGGCACGGCTGGGGAACCGAAGCCCTCGCCCTGCCCCAGGATCTTGTTGGTTTCCGCCATGCCCTTCCACTCTTCCCGCGACTGGCCGTTGCCCAGATCCTTGTCGATCCAGGGGATCAGCGAGCCACCCAGTGGCACGCCAAAATTGGCAGTTTCAGCCTCGGTCAAGGCACGCTGCTTGGCGATGACCTTGCGGTCAATTTCCAAAATGGCGCTCTTGGGGTCATCCAGCAAAGAACGCACTTCGGCATTCAAGGTGCCGAACTGGGTCAGCAGCTCGCGCATGTGCTGAGCACCACCGCCGGAAGCAGCCTGGTAAGTCTGGGTCGACATCCACTCCACCAAACCGGCCTTGTACAGCGCGCCCACGCCGATCAGCATGCAGCTGACCGTGCAATTGCCGCCGATCCAGTTCTTGCCACCGTTGGCCAGGGCATTCTTGATCACAGGCATGTTGACCGGATCCAGCACGATGACGGCGTCGTCCTTCATGCGCAGCGTGGAAGCCGCGTCAATCCAGTGGCCATTCCAGCCTGCGGCGCGCAGCTTGGGGAACACCTCGGTGGTGTAGTCCCCGCCTTGGGCGGTCAGGATGATGTCGCAACGCTTGAGGGCGTCGATGTTGTAGGCGTCTTGCAGCGTGGTTTCGTTCTTGGCCATCGAAGGGGCTTTACCGCCCGCGTTCGAGGTCGAGAAGAACAGAGGCTCGATGAGGCCAAAGTCGCCTTCAGCTTGCATGCGATCCATCAGGACGGAGCCGACCATGCCGCGCCAGCCGACCAAACCAACCAGTTTCGTTGCCATTGTTGTGTCCTTAAACTCTGAAATTACTGTGCCTTGAGGGCCGCCACAACGGCTTCACCCATTTCAACGGTGCCGACCTTCTTGCTGCCTTCGCTGTAGATGTCGGGCGTGCGCAAGCCCTGCTCCAGCACGGACTGCACCGCGCGCTCGATGCGCGAAGCGGCTTCTTCCTGGTTCAGGCTGAAGCGCAGCATCATGGCGGCAGACAAGATGGTGGCCAGTGGGTTGGCCACGCCCTTGCCGGCGATATCGGGGGCCGAGCCGTGGCTGGGCTCGTACAAGCCTTGCCCCTTGGCGTTCAGCGAAGCCGAAGGCAGCATGCCGATTGAGCCAGTCAGCATCGCGGCGGCATCAGACAAGATGTCGCCAAACATGTTGCCGGTGAACAGCACGTCGAACTTCTTGGGCGCCTTGACCAGCTGCATCGCGGCGTTGTCCACGTACATGTGATCCAGCTCGATGTCGGGATACTGGGCATGCACCTCGGTGACCACGTCCTTCCAGAACTGGAAGGTTTCCAGCACGTTGGCCTTGTCCACGCTGGTCACGCGCTTGTTGCGCTTGCGAGCAGCCTGGAAGGCGACGTGGGCGATGCGCTCGATCTCGGGACGCGAGTAACGCATGGTGTCAAAGGCTTCTTCCGCACCCTTGAATTCGCCGTCCGGAGACAGGCGGCGACCACGGGGCTGGCCGAAGTAAATGTCGCCCGTCAGTTCGCGAATGATCAGGATGTCCAGGCCAGCCACCAACTCAGGCTTCAGGCTGGAAGCGTGGGTCAGTTGGGGGTAGCAAATGGCGGGACGGAAGTTGGCAAACAGGCCCATGTTCTTGCGCAGGCCCAGAATGGCTTGCTCAGGACGCAGAGGACGGTCCAGCTTGTCGTACTTCCAGTCGCCCACCGAGCCGAACAACACGGCGTCGGACTCCATGGCCAGCGTCAAGGTGTGCTCAGGCAAGGGGTGGCCGTGCGCATCAAAAGCAGCACCACCCACCTTGGCTTCTTCCAGCTTGAACGACAGGTCCAGCGTGTTCAGAACCTTGACCGCCTCGGCGACGATTTCCGGGCCAATGCCGTCACCCGGCAAAACTGCAATCTTCATAGACATGGGCGGTCTCAATCAAACAATGCGGTGGTTCAGCCAGGGCTTTTGCGCCAGGCGCTCGGCTTCATAAGCCTTGATCTTGTCAGCGTGACGCAGGGTCAGGCCAATGTCGTCAAAGCCGTTGAGCAGGCAGAACTTGCGGAAGGGCTGCACCTCAAAAGGCAACTCGGTGCCATCGGGCTTGACGACAACCTGCTTTTCCAGATCAATGGTCAACTCGTAGCCCGGAAAGGCCGCGACTTCATTGAACAGCTTATCGACCTGCAACTCGCTCAACACGATCGGCAGCAAGCCGTTCTTGAAGCTGTTGTTGAAGAAGATGTCGGCAAAGCTGGGGGCGATGATGGCGCGAAAGCCATATTGATCCAAAGCCCAGGGCGCGTGCTCACGGCTGGAGCCGCAACCGAAGTTTTTGCGCGCGATCAGCACCGAAGCGCCTTTGTAACGAGGCTGGTTCAGCACGAAATCCGGGTTGGGCTTGCGGGTAGCCGGATCCTGGCCGGGCTCGCCGGCATCCAGGTAGCGCCACTCGTCAAACAGGTTCGGGCCAAAACCTGTGCGCTTGATCGACTTCAGGAATTGCTTGGGAATGATGGCGTCGGTGTCAACGTTGTCCCGGTCCATCGGGGCCACCAGGCCCTTGTGAATGCGAAATGCTTGCATGCTAGGTATCCAGTGTGATCAGGCGATGCGACGAACGTCGACAAAGTGGCCTTGCATCGCGGCCGCAGCGGCCATCGCAGGGCTGACCAAGTGGGTGCGGCCACCCGCGCCTTGACGGCCTTCGAAGTTACGGTTGCTGGTTGACGCGCAACGCTCACCGGGCTCCAGACGGTCGGCATTCATGGCCAAACACATGGAGCAACCAGGTTCGCGCCATTCAAAACCAGCGGCCTTGAAAATCTGATCCAGACCTTCACGCTCGGCCTGCTCCTTGACCAGGCCAGAGCCCGGCACCACCAGCGCCAGCTTGATGTTGGACGCGACCTTGCCGCCGATCTTCTTGACCACGGCCGCCGCTTCGCGCATGTCTTCGATGCGGCTGTTGGTGCACGAACCGATGAACACCTTGTCGACCAGGATGTCATTGATCGCCTTGTTGGGCTCCAGCGCCATGTACTGCAGCGCGCGCTCCGTGGCCGAGCGCTTGACGGGGTCCTTTTCCTTGTCAGGATCGGGCACGCGGTCTTCGATCGACAACACCATCTCGGGCGAGGTGCCCCAGGTCACTTGCGGCTTGATCTGGCTGGCATCGAGCTCAACCACGGTGTCGAACTGGGCATCGGCATCGGAATGCAGGGTGCGCCAGTAGGCCACCGCTTGGTCCCATTCCACGCCGGCGGGCGAGAAAGGACGACCCTTGGTGTAGTTGATCGTGGTGTCGTCTACCGCCACCAGACCTGCACGGGCGCCTGCCTCGATGGCCATGTTGCACACGGTCATGCGGCCTTCCATGCTCAAGGCGCGAATGGCGCTGCCCGCAAATTCAATGGTGTAACCCGTGCCGCCGGCCGTGCCGATCTTGCCGATGATGGCCAGCACGATGTCTTTGGCAGAGCAGCCTTTGGTCAGCGTGCCTTCGACCTTGACCAGCATGTTCTTGGCCTTCTTGGCCAACAGCGTCTGCGTGGCCAGCACGTGCTCGACTTCCGATGTACCAATACCGTGCGCCAATGCACCAAAAGCGCCATGGGTGGAGGTGTGGCTGTCACCGCAAACCACGGTCATGCCAGGCAGCGTGGCGCCCTGCTCTGGGCCAATCACGTGCACGATGCCCTGACGCTTGTCAGACATTTTGAACTGGGTGATGCCCACGCGGTCGCAGTTCTTGTCCAGCGTGTCGACTTGCAGCTTGGAAATGGGATCTTTGATGCCCTCGGAGCGATCCGTCGTCGGCACGTTGTGATCGCTCACCGCCAGGTTGGCAGACAAACGCCAGACTTTGCGCCCAGCGATATCCAGCCCCTCGAATGCCTGAGGACTGGTCACCTCGTGCACCAGGTGGCGATCGATGTACAAAACGGCGGTGCCGTCATCTTCGGTGTGGACGACGTGTTCGTCCCAAATCTTGTCGTAAAGGGTGCGTCCCATGATGCTCGCCTGGGGTAACCGCGCTTTGGAGCACGCTTTTGACAGCGCCCGACGCGGCTCGATGGAAAAAAGGGCATTTTAAGGCATGCCGTTTTATTACGCCGCCCGTCACCAGTTTTCCCCGCAATAACCATCCCGTGATATTCAAAATACCCCAATCAGTCGGTGGACCACACCCTGAATTCGGGATAACACCGTGACCTTCCACCAATCCGAGCGTCCGGGCAAGGGAAGCTCTCGGGGTAGTATTGCCTCCAAATCAAAGCTCACAGGAACACCATGCAAAGCGCAAAAAGCCGCTCATTGACACGCAGTGTGTGCTGGCTGCTACTCGCCAGCACGCTGGCCTTGACGCTCGGCGCCTGCTCCACCCCACCCAAGCCCATCCCAGAACCTGAGGTCCTGGCCACACCAGAGGGTGTCCGGTACGAAATGCGCTACTTTTATGGCCAAGACGGCGTCCGCTTGTTCCGGCAAGCCTGGATCCCTGACGGCAAACCCAAGGCTGTCCTGGTCATTGAGCACGGCCTCAAAGACCATGGTGGCCGCTATGCCGACCTGGGCCAAAAACTGGCGCAACAGGGCTTTGCCGTGTTCGTCTCCGATTTGCGAGGGCACGGACGATCGGAAGGCAAGCGCCAAATGACCGAGAACTTCAATGACTACATGGTCGACCTCGCCCTGATGGTGCGCCAGGTCCGTACGCAAACCTCTGGCGTACCCGTT
>JAGWTE010000059.1 GCA_028869095.1 Burkholderiales bacterium | reverse complement strand
CAATGACTGTGTGACATGCCCCACCCAGCCATGAGGCCCCATCCACATCAACAAATAAAAACCGATGACCGTGGGCGGCAGGACCAGTGGCAACGCCAGCACGGCGGCCACCAGGCCCTTCAAGCGCGATGGGGTGCGAGCCAGCCACCAGGCCACGGGCGTGCCCAGCAGCAACAGCAACACCGTGGTCAAGCCGGCCAATTTGGCCGTCAGCTGCAGGGCCTGAAGGTCATCGGCATCCAGGATCACAACTCGTATCCATAAGCGCGAATCACGGCCTGAGCCTGCTCGCTTTTCAGGTAGCTCAGCAGCGCCGCAGCAGCGGGGTTGGCTTGCCCTTTTTTGAGCAGCACGGCATCTTGCAGCAAGGGGCTGTACAAGCTGGAAGGAATCACCCACCAGGACCCGATGGCCGTTTTGCCAGGCACTTGGACTTGCGACAAGGCCACGAATCCCAGTTCGGCATTGCCCGTGGCCACGAACTGCTGGGTCTGCGCAATGTTGTCACCCTGCACAATCTTGGGCTGCAATGCGTCAAACAGGCCCAGCGCTTTCAGAGACGTCAGAGCCGCCGCACCGTATGGCGCCAGCCTGGGGTTGGCCATAGCCAAGCGAGTGAACGAGCCCGCTTTCAAGACCGCCCCGTGGTTGTCCACGTATCCGGGCATGGCGCTCCAAAGCACCAACTTGCCTTTGGCATAGGTAAAACGTTGCCCCTTGACGGACAAACCCTCTTCTTCCAACTTCCTGGGCGCCTCATCGTCTGCTGCCAGCAAGACCTCAAAGGGCGCACCTTCCTTGATCTGCGTGAAGAACTTGCCTGTGGACCCGCTGATGGCGATGGCCTTGTGTCCGGTGGCCGCAGCGAAATCCGAAGCAATTTTTTGAAATGGGCCAGCGAAATTGGCGGCGACAGCCACCTGCACATCAGCCGCCCTTGCCGTGGCGCTGAACCCTGTCAATGCGATCAGACACGCCCTCCACAACGGACGCCCCATGCGTATGTTCCCCGCCATGCTCCACACTCCACATCACTGAAACTGAGTCACAACGATTACATCACAGGCGACTCCCCCAAAAGTGGCCCCACCACTGAGCGATGTCAGTGAAATGCGCGGCGGCCTACAGTGTCCGGATGCTTGCTTCACTGTCCTCGTCATTGACCTGGCTACCCAAACTGGTTTCGACCTGCACCGCTTGTCGAGTGTGTGGTCACTGGCAACAGCATGTGGTTTGTCAGCCTTGCCTGGCGCAATTCGCGCCACCCCGCAGACGGTGCAAGCGATGCGGCATCGCGCTCCGCAGTACCAGCTTGTCTGACACCTGCAGCCAATGTGAAGATTACCCCCCAGAGATGGATCAGGTCGTGGTGGCTGTGGACTTTGTCCAGCCCTGGTCTGATCTGATCGGTGAGTTGAAGTTTCAAGACACCCCTGCCGTGGCCCATACGCTGACGCGGCTGTTGGCCCAGGCCGTTTGGCAGGCAGCCAGGCAACACAAGCACCCCACGCCAGACCTCATCGTGCCCATTCCACTGTCGGACCACCGTTGGCATGAACGTGGCTACAACCAGGCCTGGCTGCTGGCCCAAGGCGTGTCTCGCCAATTGGGCTGGGGTTCGCGCCTACGCCCTCACACCTTGGTCCGCCAGCACGACACCGGGCGGCTGATGTCCATGCTGGCCGACGAGCGTGAACGGCGCATCAAACAGGCCTTCCGTGTTTGCGCCGACAAGCGGCACCAAGTCGAGGGGCAGCATGTGGTGATGGTGGACGACGTGATGACCACAGGGGCCACCGCCAATGAAGCGGCCAGAACCTTGTTGGCGGCAGGTGCCGCCAGCGTGACGGGCTGGTTTGCCGCACGCACGCCAACGCGATCGCGTCAGGCCTTGGCCACTGCCCGTTGTCCAGCCCAATAGCTCATGCGCTCAAACAACTGGTTGAGCATCAAGGGCTTGGCAATGTGGTCATTCATGCCGGCCGACAAGCAGGCCTTGCGGTCGTCGTCATAAGCGTTGGCGGTCATGGCCAGGATGGGCACCTTCTCGTAGCCCTGCAACTGGCGAATGCGCTGCGCAGCCTCAAGCCCCCCCATGCGCGGCATCTGCATGTCCATCAAGATCAGGTCATAGACCTGCTCACGGGCCATGTCCACCGCCAACACGCCATCGGCTGCGACGTCAATGAGGGCACCCGTATAGGCCAGCCCATCCTGGACGATCAGCTGATTGATGGCGTTGTCTTCGGCCAGCAGCACCCGCAAGCCTCTCAAGCGCGAAGCGTGCGCCGCAGGATCAGGCAAGGCCATGGGCGCACGCGCATCTGGCAGGTTTTTCGGAATGCCAAAGGGCAACTCGACCCAAAAGACACTGCCTTGTCCCAGCGTACTTTGCGCCCCCACACGCCCACCCATCAGCGACGCCAGGCGCTTGCTGATGGCCAAGCCCAGGCCTGTTCCGCCATAGCGGCGCGTGGTGGACGCATCCGCTTGCTCAAAGGCCTGAAACAAGCCTTGCAGGTTTTGCGCATCGATGCCAATACCGGTATCGTGCATTTCAAAACGTACCCATTGACGCCCGACCTCGCTGGGACAATCCACAGAAACCGGAGCGGGCTGCACCGACAAAGTCACCTGGCCGTTTTCGGAGAACTTGACGGCATTGCTGGCAAAGTTCAGCAAGATCTGCTCCAGCCGCAAATCGTCCCCAATCAGGTGGCTGGGCAACGACGGATCGATCTGCTGAGCCAGTGTCACTTGGGCCTGCTCTGCCCGCGCCCAGATCAAGTCAAATACATGGCGGGTCAAGCCTGTCAGATCAAAGTCTCGGGGCGTGATGCTCAAGCGCCCAGCTTCAATTTTGGAGATGTCCAGGATGTCATTGAGGATCTGCAACAGATGCTCGGATGCCGCCAGGACCTGATCAATTTTGTACAAGTGGCCAGGCTCGGCCACATCGCACCGCAGCAACCCAAGCAGCCCAATGATGGCATTCATGGGCGTGCGGATTTCATGGCTCATGTTGGCCAGGAAGGTGCTCTTGGCCTGGTTGGCCGACTCGGCCTCGACCTTGGCCTGCTGCAGCTCTTGTGTGCGGTGACTGACCAGGCACTCCAGTTCCAGCCGATGTTGGTCCAGCTCGCGCTGCACTTGCAACTTTTCGGTGATGTCAAGCAGGGACGCGATGATCAACTGCGTGTTGCCATCAGCGCGATAACAGGCCACGGAAACCGTGACATCGATGACATGGCCGTCCTTGCACACGGCGCGTTGGTCCATTTGATAGCGATCAACCTCGCCGGCCACCAGTCTTTGGAATTGCTCCAAGGCCCCCCGCAAGTCATCGGGATACACCAATTGCTCCCACTTCATGCGCTGGATCTCGTCCTCCGAATAACCCAGCATTTCGCAATAGCGATGGTTCACGCGGACCCATTGCTTATCGGGCCGCGTGATGTTGATGCCGAAGTTGCCCAGGTCAAATTGCGAGCGGAAGAGGAATTCGTTTTCCTGCATGGACACGATGGCCTGGTCTCGTGCATCGCGCGCGCGCAGAGCCGTCAGGCCATAGCCCAGAGTGCCCGCCAACTTGGTCAGCAATTCGATCTCGTCCGACTCAAACGCATTGGGCTCACCGGCATACAGGGTCAACACCCCGACCGTCTGATCGTCCAACTGAAAAGGCAGGGCCACAGACGATTGGAAGCCGTGCTGCAGCGCCGCCTCGCGCCAATGAACCAGGCCAGGATGGGAGGCGAAGTCTCGATTGGAGACGGGCTTCAAGGAGCGGATGGCCAGGCCGCAAGGCCCCCGCCCATTTTCGTTGTCAGCCCAGGAAATGGTGCGCCGCTCCAGGTAGTCGCCACTGACGCCGGCCCGAGCCACCGGACGCACGGTCCGATCCTCGTCGTGCTCGGCCATGCCCACCCAGGCCATCACATAGCCGCCCACCGAAACGGCCAATTCGCAGATGTCCTGCAGCAATTCGGGCTCGCGCTGAGCACGCAACAATGCATTGCTGCACTCTCCGAGCAAACGCGAGGCGCGATTGATCTTTTTGAGCGCCTGTTCGGCCCGTCGCAAGGTGGACAATTCGCTGAAATCAGGGCTAGGCACCTGATGTTCAGGCACGCCAGCGCCGATCAGCCATAAGCCGAGTTGTTTTTTCCAGGCTCCTAGCAGCGACGCCAATTCCATCCCCGCTATCTTTGAGTCAGATCAAGCACAGAATAACCAACAATGAGGATCTGCCCGACTAGGGCTACACCTATGAGCGCAAGGCTTCTTTGTGTTGCGCTGCACCATTTTTTGCCACCCCTTGCCCAAAGGCCACCGTGCCCAGCCTTCAACACCATGCATTTGTCTCACCACGATGCCCTTGAGTTGGCTCACAAAGCGCGTTCACAGGGCTGCGCAGTCGATTTGCGTTTGGGCCAGGATCTGATCCATGTCTGGCCCTTGCTGCCCATTCCTGAAGGGCGGCAGGCTCGACGCGAGATAGCGGAGCTGATCCAAGCCAAAGGCAACTCGACTACAACCACCCCTCTTGCTCCGCCTTGACGCCATGGATCCGCATGTAGTCGCACAAGTCCTTGAGTACCACAGGAAGGTCCGTACGCTGCAGCAAGCGAGTTAACACAGCACGGTCATATCCTGCCCCCAAGGGTGACACCTTGCGAGCGACCTGTAGCGTCTCCGCCCCCATCAAATGAGCCTGCCAAGGCAAAGCTCGGCTCTGCCAAATAGTGGAAGCCGTCAAGGCAATTTCAACCCCGGCCGGATCAGGATCCGCACTGATGAGAGCCGGTCGGGGTGCAAGGTCCAATAAAGCACTGATGGCTGTCATCCAGCTGTTGGGAGGACGTCCAGGCAGCCAGATCAGAGCCACATCGCCGGAGCATTGCGCAGCCTGGCGTTCAAAGCTGGCTCTGTTTTCAATCAACCAATATTGGCTTGGCGCTTTGACTTGAGTCAGCTTGACCATATCCTGGGCTGACAAGCCCACGCAATGCAGGGCACTCAGGTCACAAGTAGGCTTATCTGACCAGGTCAATTGCAAAGGTCCGGCCAGCCAGATTTGAGGCATGAATCGGTTAATCCCTAAGGCAGGAAGATCAACATACTCATCCAACCAAGACCACATGCTCGAGGTCAAGGCTTTGGTGCCATCGCCGGCTTCGAGGGCAAAATCTCTGCGAGTACCAATGCGCTGCTCCAGTTGCCATTGCATCAAGGACTGGAGAAGACTAATGCGTTGCGCCAAATCGTCCAGCTTCATGGTTTTGGCTTCGTGCAAGGCCTGCACAGCGGACTCCAAAACGGGATGAGTTTGAGACCAATCACGCAAATCAGATAACAATGCTTCCCGTTGTGATTGCCGATCAGCCTTGCTGCTTATGCCCAACAAGACTTTGAGTTCGGGTAAGTCCATCCACGTGATGGACTGACGCTGCCAGGCGCCCTTTTCCCGCCGTTCCTTGATACTGAGCCAGCCACATTGCAGCAACTGCTCGGCCAGTTGCTCAGATGCCTCGATCTGACAAGGTCCAGCCAGGCCAAGCAAGGGCAACCACGAGCGTGTCGTGCTGTCTGACTTGGCCCACACTCTCAACAGGTCTAGCAAGACGACCCCCAGCAGAGGTAGCGTCCGCGCACCGATCGGCACGATCGAGTAGCGTTCACGCTTATCGCGCCCGAGCAAGGTCTCCTGAATTTGATCTTGGCTCATACCTCGTAAGGCGTGGGCGGCCGACGCGTCAAGACGCCAATGGGCGGTGCCCAACGAGCCCCCTTGGGTTTCTTGGCGGTGACCAAGGTGATGTCAGCCGGCTCGAACACCTCGACGTTGTGCGTGATGGGCGTGGTCAACACGTATTGGGCACGGGTGGATTTGAGGAAGTGGCCAACCAGTTGGATGTTGCGCACGTCCAGGTGGGCAAAGGGCTCGTCGATGAAGACGAAGCCGCCGGGGGTTTCGTCGTCTTTCATCAAACCCACCAGCAAGATCAGGGACTTGATCACCTGCTGGCCGCCCGAGGCTTCGCCGTCGTTCAAGCCGATGCTGCCCTTGCCGTCAAAGTTGAAGTGGACCTTCAATTCGGCCTGGCGCAACACGGTGTCGTCGTTGTCCAGGTGTGGCAAGTCTGCATTGACGTCGACCCCGGCCAGTTGGCCCAGTTCGACGATGTTCTTGCGGTAGCGACGCACGGTGGCGCGCATCACGTCGATGTAGCGCGCCCTTGCGTTGTCCACGGCCACACGGGCCAGTTCGTTGCTGGCCTTGCGTTGACCCAACTGGTCATCTTGACGTTGCACGGCGGCATTCATCAGCGTGAGCTTTTCTTCCACGCTGGCATCCATTTCCCAATGGCCTTGGGTCAGCTCTTGCTCCAAAGCATCCGCACGCAAGCGGGCCTGGGTGGCGTTGCCATAGCGCTTTTGCAGGGATTCGATTTGCGAGGACTGAATCCAGCGCGCGGGGAAGCGTTGCTTCTCTTGCCGCGAGGTGGCGGTGCGGCTGCGAACATCGCCATGGCGATCGGCCCATTCGCGATACTGCATCTGCGCGCGCTGCTCGCTTTGGTACAGGCGCTGCTGGGTTTGCTCGTAGGCGTTTTTGGCGGTGACTTGCGCCACCACGGCGGTCTTGTGTTGCGACTCCAGCGCTTGCCAACGCAAGCTGGCATCCGAGCGCGCGCGGGTCAACTCAGGCAAGACCGTCTTGGCATGCGCGAACTCTTCGCTGCGATTGGCCAGCTCTTGCGCGGCCTTGTGGCCTTGTGCAGCGTGTTGCACGTCTTTGAGTTGACGTTGCACATTGGCTTGCTCTTGTGCGACCTGCGTCAGGCGTTCGTCCAGTTGGGACAAGCGCTGCTCAATCGATTGGCGACGCGATGCCATGGCCGAGGCCCCGAATTGATGCTCACCTGGGTCGACCCACACGCTGCGGCCACCACGGCCGTCGCGGTAGTAGGCCTGTGGGGTGATCCATTCACCGCCTTGCTTGACACCTTGCTCGGTGCTGTCCACACAGCGGATGTGGGCCAGTTGGCGCAGCAACCAGCTGGGTGCCGCCGCGCTGAAGCGCAACATCGACAGCAGTGACTGGGCAGGCGGCTTGGCGGGGGCTGACTCGGCTTCGGCCACCACGTAATGGCGATAGCGTTCGCGCTCGGCCAAGGCCAGTGCTTCGGCCTCATCGCCCGCGCGTTGCAGCACCACGACCCAACGGGCACTGCGCAGCACGCCTTCGGCGGCGGCGCGCCAGCGCTCATCGGTGATCTCGACCACATCGGCAATGACATGGTGAGCGATCCCGGCGTCGTTGAGCGTGCGCTTGAAGCGCTGCACATCCGAAGGTGGCGGCGCTTGGTGCTGGCCCTTCAGGCTGGACAAGGCGCGGTCGGCATCCTGGCGTTGGTCGCTCAGGCGTTGCCAATCGGCTGCCAGGGATTGCTTTTGCGCTTCCAGTTGCGCCAGGCGTTCACCCAGCTGAGCAGCGTCGCCTTCAATGGCGGACAAGGCTTCCAATTCTTTGGCATGTTTGACCAAAGCCTCCAAAGGACGCTCGGCTTCGCGGGCGGCATCGAAGGTGCGCTTGGCGGCGTCGCGCTCTTGCTCCAAGGACTCGACCTGTGCGGCCGCTTGCCCCTGTTCATCCAACAGCGTCAGCAGTTGGGCTTTGAGCTCGACGCGTTGACGTCGCTCTTGCGCCTGGCCCAGGCGTTGGCGATGCAGGTCACGCAGTTTGGTGGTGAGCTGTTCGCGTTCTTCAAACCAGCTCAGCACGGGCGTCACTTCGGTGGCCAGGGTCTCGCGCTCGCGCAGCTTGAGTTGGTATTGCTGATAAAGGTTGACACGCGCTTCCAGCTCGGCCCGCTGCGCTTTGCCGTGAGCCAGCTCGCGCTCGGCCGCTTCGACCTCTTGGCTCAATTGCTTTTGGTGGTTGCGAGCTTCTTCATAGCGGTCCAGCACGTCCTGGTCGCCGAACACATCGAACACCAGACGCAGCAACTCTTTGGGGGAGTATTCGCACAGGCGGTCGGTCTGGCCTTGCTCCAGCGCCAAAACGCGGGCGATGGCGCGGCTCAGGCCTGCGCCTTCCAGGCGCTTGCGCCAGTGTTCGATGCCCAGCCAGTCTTTGTCAGCGCGCTCCACCAAGGTCTCGATGCTGACATCGCCTTCGACCATGATGTAGCGGCGCTGCCAATCGCCGCCATTGCGGTCGATGCGGCAAGCCAGGGTCACCACGTCCGCGTACAACAGGCAACGGGCAAACGGGCGATTCGAGGCTTGGCGGGTACGGGGGCGGTTGTCCACCGTGGCGCGCAGCCAGGCGCTGTCAGCATTGGCGTGGCGGGCATAGGTTTTGTAGTTGCGGCCCCCAGAGCAATCCAGGCCCAGCAAGGTACGCATGGCGTCGAGCAAGGTGGTCTTGCCCGATCCGTTGGGGCCGGCCACGGTAATGATGGCGCCATCCAGTGGCAGGGTCAGGCGCTGGCAGTAATCCCAGTGCAGCAGTTCAAGGCTTTGCAGGTGAAACATGGGCGATCAAACTTCGCTGGGGTCTTCAGAGGGCGCTGACTCAGTGGCGTCGGGGGCGGCATCGGCTTCGGCACGGGCGCGCACCAACAGCTCACTCAAGGCGCCTTCCAGAATGCGGGGCGCCAAGGTGTCGTAGTCCAAAAGCAAGTCCAACACCGGGCCTTCGGTGATGTCATCGCCTCGCTGCACGATGAAGCCGTGATTGGCCAGGCGCCTGAGGTTCACATCCAGACGGGTCTTCTTACCCAGTTGCGCACCGAAGTCGGCCAACAGGGTTTTGTAAGACACCACCGGGCTGACACTGGCCGCCGTGGGCAAGGGCCGGTCGGTGTGGAACATCTCGTTTTGGCCATCGGACTCGGCACTGGCTGCGCGGGCGGCCTGGCGCTCGCGCTTGGGCAAGACGATCAGGGACCACAGCACGATCAGCAGTGACACCGCGTCACGTGGCAGGTCGATGTTGTTATGGCTGTTGAGACCCGCCTCGCCAAAGACGGCGCCTTCTGCGGGCCGCATCAGGGCCACGGTGACGTGGTCAGCGTGGATGTTGTCAACCAGGCGCAGCCCCACTTGGGCCAGGCGGTCTTGCACGGCTTGCCACAGGTCGGCATCAATCAAGGCACGCTTGACCTTGGGGTGTTGGCGAGGCAGCCAGCGACGGGCCAGCAGCTCGGCAGCCAGCACGGCTGCGTCGTCCAGTGAGGAACTCATTCGGGTGCCGTTTCAGTCTGAGAGGGCAAAGAGGTGGGGCGCAGATGGCCTGTGCTCATCAACTTGACGTCCGGATCTGCCGTTTCATGCAGATGGGGCGTCAGGGTCACTTGCCAGGGCGCACGGGCCAGGTCGCCCGTCTGGCTTTTGAGGGTCATGGCCTGCCCATCGCCAATCAAGGGCATCAATTGCATGCGATACGCGGCGTGGGCAAAGCGCCCACCCAGGATGGCCGCGCTGAGCGGACGCTCCAGCACATCGTTTTGCGTGGCATCAGGTGTTTGCCATTGGTCCAGCAGGTCGATCAATTTGCCCAACTCGGGCGGCAAGCTGAGGATGTCCAGCGTGCCCGTGTCGGCTTGTGCGGGGGGCGGCAGGCCTGCGCTGCGTTGGGGATCAGGGCGATCGCGTTCCAACTCGCTTTCGGCCACGTCCAGCAGATCGTGCTGACTCAAGAACACAGGCCGCACCCCCACGGACAAGGCGTCGCCCATCAGGTCGTGCAACGCGGTGTGTTGCTGCAACCAACTGCGCAGGTCGGAGGTGGTCAAGCCGGTGCTACCCAGCGTCACGCGCTGGCGATCAGCCTGTTGCAGCGCTCGCGTGAACTGGCTGGCCATGGACAGCAAGCGCGCCTGGTCTTGCCCCAAGGCGCGCGCCGCACGCTCCAGGCGCGGGTTGTCATGGTGGTCTTGGATGATGGCCGACAGGGCCTGCCCGGCTTTGTCGACCAGCGCCAAGGCGCGATCAAAACGAGGCTGTGCCTGGCGCAAGCGGGCTTCAGACCCACTGGCGATGGCCTCGGCAAACTCATCATGCAATCGGGCCAGTTGCGCGTGCAGGTGTTGTAGCTGGCTGGCATCGACCAAGCCCAGTTGCTGCGAGCCTGCCACTTGCGCCAGCAAGCCGGACAGTTCGTCGTCTTGCTGGGGGGCTTTGGTCAGCGGTGCCAGCAAGGCCTGGGTTTGATGCGCCAGGGCAGACAGGTGGTAGTCCTGCGTGGTGGCATCCCAAACCAGCAAGTCCAAGTCGCGCAAGCGCTTGAGCACGGCGTCCAGCTGATCGGGCAGCACGGCGTGAAACAGCTGGTTGACGTCGTCGCGGGACAGGCGCCCGGCTGGCTGTGCAGCCAATTCCAGAAAGCACCACAGGCGCAACTTGACCAGGGCTTGTCCGCCGCTGAACAGGCCGCGCAGGGCGTCGATGGCATCTTGCTTGTGGCCCAGCACAAACGCCAGGGCGTGGTCTTGCGGGTACGCAGGATCCCGGAACAGGTCCTCGAATCGGGCCGCTTCTACGGTCTCTGCGGGGGGAGCGGCTTGTGGAGGGACACCTTCGATCATAGGGCGGGATTTTGCCCGAACCTGTCCCCCGCAGCCGTCCACTCACCCAACAAGCGATAGCCAAGTGCCAACAAAGTGGGCCCCAGGAAGGCGCCGATCACGCCAAAAGCCAGCACGCCGCCCAAAACACCCAGAAACACCACGGCAAACGGCAGGCTGGAGCCCCGGCTGATGATGAAGGGCTTGATGACGTTGTCGACCGTGCTGACCAGGAAGAAGCCCCAGGCGGCCATGAAGATGGCCCAGCCGACCTGTTCCTGTTGGAACAACCAGATCGCGGCGCCACCCCAGACCAGAGGTGGGCCCACCGGCACCACCGACAAGAAAAACGTCAAAGCCCCCAGCAACATGGCCCCCGGCACCCCGGCAATCAAAAACCCAATGGCCGCCAGCACCGACTGCGCCAGAGCCGTCCCCAAGATGCCGTAGATGACCCCATGGATGGTGCCCTTGGTGATGTCGATCAGGTAAGCCGCGCGCTCACCAGCCAGGCGCTCCAACGCCACCCGCAAACGCAGCGCCAGGGCCTCGCCATTCAAGAACAGAAAGAAGGCCAGAAAGACCGACAACGTCATGTCGATCACGCCTCGGCCCACCGCCGTGCCAGCCTTCAAGACCAGGTCCTGAGCGGGTTTGGCGAACTTGCTCAGCTCGGCCATCAGGCGCTGTCCGTCATGGGCCAGCCTTTGCCAGTAGTCGTGCAACCAATGGCCGATCAAGGGGATGTTGGCCACCCAATCAGGCACATCGGGCAGGCCCTTGGTCATGATCCGGGTTGCGGCGTCGCCCAATTCGGCCAGGTTGTCAGCCAGGCCCAAGGCCACGGTCACGATGGGCACCAGCACCACCAGGGTCACCAACAAGGTCATCAAACTGGCCGCCAGCACCCGCCGCTTGCCGACGAGGCGATCCAGCCAGAGCAAAGGCGCCCAGCAGGTCGACGCCAGAATGGCCGCCCAGACCAGGGAGGTCATGAATGGCCACAGCACATACACACACCCCACACCCAATAAAGTCAGGGCCAAGGTGGCCAGCATGCGGTCTGAGCGAGGGGTGTCCATAGAGGCAGTAGAGGGGCGACAGGACGATTATGCGGGCCGCTGGCGCAAATTCCGTAACTGGGTTAGGATGCGGCCCGTAGCTATGCCAAGACAGTCCTGCCAAAGGGCATCAATTGTCTTCTGTCCTGCCCTCTGCACGACAGACCCACTGAATCTCCTCCCAAGTGATTTTCTTGCGTGTTTCTGCAAAGCGCCGGCATGTGCCTGCGCACAACTTGGATAAAGGAATTCCAATATGTCGACAACTCAAACCGGCACCGTCAAGTGGTTCAACGAAGGCAAGGGCTTTGGCTTCATCGCCCAAGACAACGGCGGCAATGACCTGTTCGCTCACTTCAGCGAAATTCAAGGCAGCGGCTTCAAGACCCTGGCTGAAAACCAGCGCGTTGAATTTGAAATCACGCAAGGTCAAAAGGGCCCTCAGGCTTCGAAAATCCGCGCGATCTGATCAAGGTCACTGCGGTAGCGGTTTTGAACCGAACCTGAAAACCGCGGCTTGGGCTGCGGTTTTTTTTATGCAAAGGCGACACATGAAAGCCATCTGGAATGGTGTGGTTGTGGCTGAAAGCGATGACATCGTCATCGTGGAAGGCAACCATTACTTCCCCAAAGCATCGCTCAAAAGCGAATACACCACCTTCAGCAACCACCGCAGCAGTTGCGTCTGGAAGGGCCAGGCTTACTACCTGAGCTTGTTCGTCAATGGTGAAATGAACCCCGACTCGGTCTGGTACTACCCCGAGCCGGTTGAATCGGCTGCCGAGATCAAAGACCGGGTCGCCTTCAAGGCCGGCGTGTCGATCGTTGATTGAACGCCATGGGTGCTTGCGATGCTCAAGCCGCTTGAGGTCTCGCCCTCTGAAGTCGAGATCAAGGCCATCCGCTCACAAGGACCGGGCGGCCAAAACGTCAACAAGGTGTCCACAGCAGTTCAACTGCGTTTTGACATCGCGGCCTCGTCTTTGCCAGAGGACGTCAAAGCTCGGCTGTTGGCCAGGCCCGATGGCCGTTTGACGCAGGAAGGCGTGCTGGTGATCACCGCCCAGTCGCATCGCACACTGGAGATGAATCGGCGGGATGCGTTCGAGCGTCTCAATGCCCTGGTCAATTCGGTGGCCAAGCCGCCCAAAACACGCCGCCCCACCAAGCCGACCTTTGGCTCCAAGCAGCGCAGGCTAGAAGGCAAAAGTCTGAGATCGATCACCAAGGCCAACAGGGGCAAGGTGATTTAGCAAAGGGAACCCCACCTAGGGTTAACCTATTTAATATACACAACGTTAGACGTTTTACAACAAACACAGGGATTCTCCGGAAGGGAATATCTGGGATGCGGGCATGAGGGCTTTTAGAACAAACTGCCCCGACACATAGCCCCTGGCAGATCCGAGCGCCCGGATCTGGCCTTCCCCGTTCAACCACTGAGGAGAAGACCGATGAAGACTTCCGTTGTAGGCGCCATGCGCGTGCTCTTACCCACCTTGGTCCTGTTGGCTGCCGGCTCACAAGCCGTGGCGAGCACCCTGAACCAGAACGTGTCCTGGACCATTGACCGAGCGGGCACCAGCACCAAATACCGCGTGGTGGCCTA
>JAGWTE010000058.1 GCA_028869095.1 Burkholderiales bacterium | reverse complement strand
GTTTTCACCGTTGATGCGCTGGTTCAGGCAAAAGAAGATGTGTCGCTGGTAATAGCTCATGACGGCATTGTAGGCACGGGCTCAGACTGCGGGTCGGGTTGGATCAAACGACCAGCCAGCCAGACCAAAGCCACATAGGGCCACAACACGCCAAACCAGCGTGACAGCCCGTGGAAACGGATGAAGCGGCCATGCTCCCAGGCTTGCAGGGTCTGGGCGTAATAGGGGTCGACCGGCGCCAGGTGGATCAGGCTGATCAAGCCCAGCAAGACAAGCACCCCCAGCGCCGCACACGTGGTGCGGGTGCGGTCGACCAACACCACGCCGCCCACCGACCCCAGCAACATGCCCACCACCACGGGCACACTCACCCAGGTCAGCGCATGCTGCAGGCCGAAGTTGATGGCCGTGGACAAGGTCGTGGTGAACAGGGCCACCCCCACCGCCCCGGACAGCAGCAGCAGGCGCGTCACCCGTGGGCGCGCAAAGGCGCAGGCCACGCACATCGGGGCCATCAGGCCCAAAGCCACCGTCAGGACTTCAATCACCACTTGCCATTCAGACTGCACGGCAGCCAGGTGGATGCGATCCCACAGCATCAAGGGATCTTCCGGCAACAACCAGGCCTGCCAAGGCGTGTCCTTGGTCCACTCCATCAATGCCAGCCGCACATGAGGCAACAACTGCCCCTGCCCCAAAGGCAGCGGCGGCGGAAACAGCAGCCCCAAGGGCCACATCCAGATCAGCGCCAGCCCATGACCGGCTTGCGGGATGAACCACTTTTCGCGCAGGCGGTGCCAGATATCGACCAAGCCCAAAGCATGGATGGTGACTGCGGCCAGCGCGCCCCAGGCCGTCCCCAAGGTATTGAGCGTCCAATCCGAAATCGAGGGCACCCGCGTCGGCAAGGTGTACTGGATCAGCTCCAGGCTGTAGGACCAGGCCGAGCAAAACAGCAAGGTCCACATGGCCGCAGCAAAGGCATTGGCGCCACTGCGCAAATAGGCCAAACACATGACCAACCCCAAGGGGACGTAGCCGAGCAGGTTACCGATGAGGTCATCGAGCACCTCGTTGGGCAACTTGGGCAGCACCCAAGAGAAGGCTTGCGGCTCAGGCCAGCGCCAACCACTCCAGGGGTGCAGGGTGGCGTAGGTGATCACTGCCAAAGCCACCCAGGTCAAGGGCCACGCAGAGCTTCGATGCAAAGACATGGCTCACACCCGGCGCGCCATCAGCCTGAAAACGGCTTGACCACCACCAGGATCACGATGGCCATGAAGAGCAACACCGTGATCTCGTTGAAGAAGCGGAACCAACGATGCGGCCGGCGGTTCTGGAAGCGCTCGAAGTCGCCCAACAACTTGCGGCACATGTGCTGGTAGCCGATCACACCGATCACCAGCAGCAGCTTGATGTGCAGCCACCATTGGCCCGGCCCACGCCCCACACCAAAGTACAGCCAAAGGATCAGGCCAAACACCAAGGCCGGCACCATCAAGATGGTGGTGAAGCGATAGAGCTTGCGCGCCATCAGCAAGAGGCGCTCACGCTCAGCATGGCTGTCAGCCGGCACCATGGCCAGGTTGACAAACAGGCGCGGCAAGTAAAACAGGCCCGCAAACCAGCTGGCGACAAAAATGATGTGGAAAGCTTTGATCCAGAGCATGAAGTCATTATGACCAGCCTGGGCTGACGGGACACCGCTCTAAGATGCAAGCGTGGTTGCTGCGCTGCAAAAATGGAAACCACCTCACGCCTCGTGATCGGCGTTCAGGCAAAAAAAAGCCCCAGCAAACGCTGGGGCTATGAAGCCTTAACGCTGTCATCACGGTAAGGCACCTGCTCAGGGAGGAAAAGCAGGGAATGAGGCCTTGCGGCGTATCATTCAAGACGAATTATAGAGGTCTTGCGGCGACATGTGTTGACCCCATGTCCGGATTTGCCTATTTTTTGGCTGATTTTTCCGCTCCTTTGCATTGCTTCACACATCTCTACACATTGGGCGCCAGCCATCCGGACCATGTCGTATCTGCAGCATTTCCCCCAACATCGCCCTCGCCGCTTGCGCAAAGATGAGTTTTCACGCCGCATGGTGCGTGAGCATGTACTCACTTCCGCAGACCTGATCTACCCCATTTTCATCCTGGATCAGGACGAGGGGACGCAAGCTGTGGCCTCCATGCCTGGGGTCGAACGCTTGGGCCGCGGCGCCCTGTTTGCGGCGGCCGAGCGCTGCTTGACCTTGGGTGTGCCGGTGCTGGCCTTGTTCCCGGTCATTGACACGGCCCTGAAAACCCCGGACGGAGCCGAAGCCTGGAACCCCGACGGCCTGGTGCCGCGCACCGTGCGCGAACTCAAGCAACGCTTTCCGGAGTTGGGGGTGATGACCGATGTGGCCTTGGACCCGTTCACCACCCACGGCCAAGATGGCCTGATTGACGACACCGGCTACATCCTCAATGACGAGACCGTGGCCGTGCTGACCCGCCAGGCGCTGGTGCAGGCCGAAGCCGGTGTGGACATCGTCGCCCCCAGCGACATGATGGACGGCCGCATTGGCGCGATCCGCCAAGCCCTGGAGTCGCAAGGCCTGATCCACACGCGCATCATGGCCTACAGCGCCAAATACGCCAGCGCGTTTTACGGCCCCTTCCGCGACGCCGTGGGCTCTGCCGGCAACCTGGGCAAGAGCAACAAGAAGGTCTACCAGATGGACCCCGGCAACTCGGACGAAGCCTTGCGCGAAGTCGCAATGGACATCTTTGAGGGTGCCGACATGGTCATGGTCAAGCCCGGCATGCCGTATCTGGACATCGTGCGCCGCGTCAAAGACGAGTTCAAGGTGCCGACCTTTGCCTACCAGGTCAGCGGCGAGTACGCCATGATCAAGGCCGCTGCGCAAAACGGCTGGCTGGACCATGACGCCACCATGATGGAAGCCTTGCTGGCCTTCAAGCGTGCGGGAGCGGACGGCATCCTGACATACTTCGCCCTGGAGGCGGCCGAGAAACTGCGCGGCTGACCCATCCCCTTGTGGCAGTGTGGGAGGTGCTGTGCGGTTTTTTCTGATCAACGATCGGTTCACGGAGTTGCCCGGCTGGCCGGACAAGATGCCGGCCCATGGTTTTTTGTGGGTGACCACGGCTCGGCGCCGTTTTGAAGTGGGCCTGCAAGAGGTGCAGCAAGCGCTGCACCGGCTGGCGGGTGGGGGCCTGGTTGACCTGCACGTGTCTGACTTGCTCAACCCGCAGTTGCCCTCGCAGTACGACTACACCTCTTGGTATGACATGCTGGTGTTTCGCCGCCTGGCGGCGGGGCACGGCACCGAACGCATGTTCCTGGACGATGAGCGCGGCACCGCCTCGTCCGCACGGCAGGCCATTGCCGCCATCGACACCAGCCCCGTCGGGTTTGCGGTGTTTGACCGCATCTTGTTGACGGTGCACCCGGCCGACTGTTCGGTGCGCGACTTCTTTGAAGGTCGCTTGAGCCAGATGGCAAACCCGGCCACGCCCCGCTCAGATGTGGCCTCTTTGAGTGCCCTGGCCAGCGCCCCTAGCTACGCCCGCGCAGACACCAGCCTGGACATGGATCCCAATATGGGACCTGAAGAAGAGGCGGCGCCCAGCATCGCGTTGCGCCACGAAGGCCGAGGCAGCACCACGCGACTGCCCCCCAGCCCCGCGGACTTGATGCTGCGCATCATCAACCACATGGTCGACAGCTATCTGGACTTGCGCCGTTTGCTGACGCGCCAATTTGGCTACCTGCAGCAAGAGTTGCTGGCCACCACCCGCCGCTTCCACAACTGGCAAGCGCTGCTGGAATCCCGCAATGCCTTGCACTTGCTGGAAGACACCTGCGAGGACCAACGCAGCGCCGTGCAGGAGTGGATCGACGCCCTGGATGAATGGCCCATACCCAGCGACCCGGGCGCCGCGCGCGAACGCGAAGTCTTGCGCGTGCGATCACGCGATGTGCTGGAACACATCGAACGGGTGCTGGGTCATGTGCGGCGGCTAGAAAGCTCGGCCGAAGGGGCTGTGCAGATGCACTTCTCCGCGCAAGGCAGCCGCACCAACGACATCATGCGCACGCTCACCGTGTTGACGGCTGTGTGCCTGCCACTGAACCTGATCACCGGCATCTTTGGCATGAACTTCGACGCCCTGCCCCTGATCCATTTGCACGCAGGCTTTTGGATTGCCTGCGGGATGATGGTGGGGGTGGTTGCCGTGCTGGTGTGGTGGTTCCGCCGCCAGCGTTATCTGGAAGACTGAGCGAACGGTCAGTTGGCCGAACGCGCCATGGCCTGCGCCCACACTTCGCGGGCCAGGCACAGGTCATCCCAGACCAGGGCCTTGTCAGCCGGGTTGCGCAGCAGGTAAGCGGGGTGGTAGGTGACCACCACCGGAATGCCTTCGACCTGGTGAACGCGCCCGCGCAAACGCCCAATGGCCTCGGTGGTCTTGAGCAAGGACTGCACCGCAAAGCGGCCCATGGCCAGGATCACCTTGGGTTGCACCAAGGCCATCTGGCGCAGCAGATAGGGCTCGCACTGCGCCACCTCTTGCGGCAAGGGATTGCGGTTGGCAGGCGGGCGGCACTTGAGCACATTGGCGATGTAGACCTGCTTGGCGGCAGGGGCCTCTGATCGCGTCAGGTCAATCGCGTCCAGCATGCGGTCGAGCAACTGCCCGGCCCGGCCGACAAAAGGCTCACCTTGCTGGTCTTCCTGCTCACCCGGGGCTTCACCCACGATCATCCATTGGGCTTCGATGTGGCCGACCCCGAACACGGTCTGGCGACGGCTGTCGCACAGGGCGCAGGCTTGGCAGCCCGCCACCGCATCGCGCAGGGCCGGCCAGTCCATCAACTCGATCCCGGCGGGGCGAGCGGGACGCGGCTTGTCGTCGCTGCCCTTGGCCGATCCGGCCGGCCCGGCCGATGCGATGGTGGCGCCCACAGCGGGAGCGCGCCCTCCGGCAGGCCGAGCCAACGGGGTCGGCGACGCAGCCGACGCTGTCGCAGGAGTCGATGCGTCGCCCACCACCGTGACGGCCGACCGCGCCAAGGCCGTGACCTCGGGATGCGTAGCAGCCTCCGGTGCGGCAGGCGTCTCCACCGCCACCGCGTGGGCCGACTCTGCCTCGGCCACCTCGACCGGCCAGAACGGGGGGATGCCCATTTCGCGCAGCATGGCGCGTTGATGTTCGCTCCAACGCATCAATACCCTCCGTCCGCTGGCGCAATGTGGCGTCGCATCACGATGGCGTCTTCACGTCCATCTTCTGCCGGATAGTAATTCTTGCGCACGCCAACAGACTCGAATCCTTGGCGTTCGTACAAGGCCTTGGCGCGCGCGTTGCTGGGTCGCACTTCCAGCCACAGGGTCAACGCCCCCCGCTGGACGCACAGGCCATACAAGACCTTCATGAGGTCCTGCGCCACCCCCAAGCCATGCAGGGATCGGTCCACCGCGATGTTGAGCAGGTGCATTTCTTCCACACCGTCCATGGCCACACACACGGCCACGACTTGGCCGGTTTGCGCGTCGCAACGCACTCGGACCCAATAGCCGGCACGCATGGACGAGCGATAGTTGTCCTCACTCCAGGCATGGACCGGATGCAGGCAAGCGGCAGACTCCATGGCCATGACGTCGGGGATGTCCGCCTCGGTCATCGGACGATCAACAAATCGGCGACTCATGATCATGAACGGGCGGCCAAGCGCTCTGCAGTCGTTTGGGCGACTTTGTCGCGCACGTAGCGAGGCAAGGCCAGCGCGGCGTCGATGGTGTCACCGCGCAGCCAGGCTTGATGGGCCAAGGCGGCCAAAGCCGCACCACGAGGCGCCGCCTGGGGCCAGACATGCGGGGCGGCGATGTCCACAAACCGATCGGGATAGACCTTCAGGCCGCTGCCCGCGAGGTGTCGCGGCGCCATGGTCGCGGACGGGATGGCTTCATCGGTGCGGGCCCAGCGACGGGCGGGCTCGTCCAGCGGCCACAACTGGGGGAGGTGGACGCAGGTCCAGGATTCATCGCGCCAGGCAAACGCGGCCACATACATTTCGTCCATGCGGGCGTCTTGCAGCACCCAGACAACGTCGCCATCTGGCCACGCCGAAGGATCACTCTGACGCGCATCTTCGGCCACGGCCATGAGGGTGTCCACCGCGATCACGGGTTTGTCCAGCCCCAGTGCCAGCCCCTGGGCTGTTGAACACGCCGTCCGCAAGCCGGTGAACGCGCCCGGCCCTTCACCAAAGGCAATCGCGTCCACATCGGCCCAGCGCAAGCCGGCCTGGGCCAACAAGTCATTGAGCGAGGGCAACAAAGTGGCCGAAGCCTGTGCCCCGCCCGCCAACTCCGCCACGCGCGTTTGATCTCCCGACACGAGCGCCACATGCACACGGTCGGTGGCGGTATCCAATGCAATCAAGACAGGGTGGCCAACAGACATGGCCGCAAGTGTAAAGCCCAGAGCCGGCGCCCGGCCCCCTATGATGTGACCATGCCTTTGCTCGCTCGACCCTTGCGCGCCGCTCATGGGGTGGCCGCGCCTTTGCGACCACCTTATCGGGCCCTTCTTTGGCGCCTGATGGCGGGAACACTCTTGTCTGCGTCCTCCGGCCTGTCGCTGGCGGCCGACACTGCCTGGCCCCCCGCCCTGAGCAATGCAGCACGCCAAGCCGTCGTGCCGCCGGAAGCGGTCTCTATGCTGGTCCTGCCCGTTCAAGGGGGCCCCGAGCGCCTGGCCATCCACGCAGACACCTCGCGCTCAGTTGCCTCGGTGATGAAGCTGTTCACCACCGGCACCGCCTTGCAGACCTTGGGGCCCGCCTACACCTGGAAAACCGAGATCGGATTGGGCGGCCCGCTGACGACATCCGGCGTCTTAAAGGGCCCGGTGTACATCAAAGGCAGCGGCGATCCCGCCTTGGTGCTGGAGCGCGTTCAGCTGCTGCTGGCCCGCTGGCGCGCTGCAGGCTTGCATGACATTCGAGGCGACATCGTGCTGGACCGCAGCGTGTTTCAGGTGCCCGAGTACAACGCCGCCGCCTTTGACGGCCAAGCGCTCAAGCCTTACAACGCCGGCCCCGATGCCCTGCTGTTGAACCACCGCGCCCTGACGCTGCGCTTGCGTCCGGACGACGCCCGGCCCAAGCAAGTGCGCATCAGCATGGAGCCCCCCCTGCGTGACATGCAGCTGCTCAACCGGACCCTGCTGACAAACAGCCCCGTGTGCGGCGACTGGCGCGAAGCCCTGACCTTGTCCTTGGCGCCCAAACCCGCGGCCACCACCGGCCGACGCACCTGGATCATCGAAGTCAAAGGCCCCTACCCTCGCGCTTGCCAGGAAAAAGATTGGCCGCTGCTGTGGACCGGCGACGACGACAACGATTACGCCGATCGGCTGATCACCTCGACCTGGGCCCAACTGGGCGGGCATCTGGGCGGACAGGTCCGCAGTGGCGACTGGCCCACCGATCAAGCCAGCTGGATGAGTTGGGTGTCACCGCCTCTGGCCTCGGTGGTGTACGACATCAACAAGTTCAGCAACAACGTGATGGCGCGCCAATTGTTTTTGAGCTTGGCCGCCGATCCAGGGCCGGCCACGCTGGAACGCGCTCGCGCCATCGTCAGCCAGCACGTGCAGACGCAAACGCGTGATTCATCCGGCCATTCACCTTGCGACGCAGACGGCCTGGTGCTGGACAACGGATCCGGCCTGTCACGCCAAGAGCGCACCACCCCTCGCTGCATGGGCCAATGGCTGCGCGCCCTCTGGGCGAGCCCGGTGATGCCGGAGTTACTGGGGTCCCTGCCGATTGCCGGACTGGACGGCACCGCCAAGCGGCTCAATGGCGCAGCGGGCAAAGTGCATGTCAAAACGGGCTCGCTGGATGGGGTCGCGGCCCTGGCAGGCGTCGCAGACGGCGAGTCAGGCCAACGCTATGTCGTGGTTGGCGTGGTCAATGGCCCGGCAGCTGAAACCGCCCGGCCCCTGTTGGACGCCCTCTTGAGTTGGGCTGTTCACGACCGGGCGCCCTGAGCGGGGTCAACGCCCCAGGACCATCGCTGCGCCAAAACCAGCTTAGAACGGGTTGCGCGTGAAGGCGCTGTAAACCAATGTCGCCATGGTGCCTTGCACCACGGTGTTGACGTGTGTGGCATCGCTCCACATGTAGGTGGTATCTGCATCAGTGGCCGCCAACGAACTGGTATCGCTCATGCACAACGGTGCCGCGGCGGCCGGTGTCGCACACGCTGTCGCATCTACATTGGTCAAGCCATACGTCGAGGGATTCGCAGCAATCACATCCGCGATCTGATCCAACCGCACCAAACTGACCTGCTGACCGGTGAACCCGGCGATCGATGCACCCAACTCCACCCCTTGGTTGAAGGCTTTGCTCAAGGCCGCCATCGCCGCTTCGTTGCGCGCCAAATTCGTGGCATCCCACTTGGCCAAGGGAGACGAGCCGAGATTGGGGGAGAGCACCAGCATGACACGCGCGCCGCTCTGCACCACAGGACGCAAGCCTGCTGAGAAATTCTTCCCCAAGGTGTCCAACATCGACACCAGCGAGGCCTGCGTGGCCGAATCCGGCGAGGCCAAGTAAGTTTGATAGGCCTGCACAATGTCGGCGCGCCCGACACTGACGGTCACCAAGGTCGTGCTGTTGAGTCGCCCCAAGTTGTTGTTGATGGTGGTCAACACAGCATTCGCGCCCGCATTGGTGACGGCCGTTGCCGCACTGGCCACACTGGCGGCATCGATCGGGTTGGCCAAGTTGATGCTGACGTCTTGCGGGTCATTGGCCAGCATGACGGCAGTGCGCGGCTGGGCAGGCCAATCCGTGCACTCGTTGCTGAACGAGAACCCCAGAGAATTGGCAAAGTACTGCACCCAGATCGGATGCAAGGCGCAGCTATACGGCGGCGCGACCGTGGCTCCTGTGACCAGGCTGTTGATCGCGTACTTGGCCCCATTCGCCTTGACCAGGCTGAACTCATCCCCAAACACCACCAAAGAGTCAGGCGAAAACTTCTTGGCCTGCGTCCCGCCACCACAGCTTGCCAGGGTTGCAACAGCCAGGCACGAGACCGCCACGACGCCCAGACGGCGCACGGTGGTGGACAAAGCTGGTGGGAAGAAGCGATGCATGAAGACTCCAAATACGGATCAGTGAGGGTCAGGGCGCAAGAATACCCGCTCCCAGAGACGGAATCGTCCCTTTACGCTGCAGCAGCACGACTGAGGCGGTCGAGCACCCCAGCCCAAGCCGGATCATCGGGCGGGGTTTCCACCCAAATCAGATCCACGCCCAGATCATCCAGTTCCCGCAGATCGGCAAACAGGTGATAGGCCGCAGCGGCGGGTTCGGGCGGCATGGCCCGATGGACCACACCCGGGATGCTGGATCGGTGCGCCCACAGGCTGCGTGAATACACAGCCAAACGCGGACGCGACTCGTGCAAGAGCGCGGGGTGCTCTTTGACTTCCAACTCAAAAGCATCCAGCGCAACCAGCAGCAAATCGCCCGGCATCAGGCGCACCTTGGCGCGCGGCGCGTAGTGCGCCATCAAGGTGCCGGACGCACGCGGCGCGCTGGCATCGGGCTTGTCGGGGGTGGACACGCCCACCCGCTCACCCGTGACAGCCTGGATCTGCGTCAAGGTGATTTGGCCTGGGCGCAACAACACAGGATAGCCGCGCGAGCAATCGACGATGGTGGACTCGATCCCGACATCGCACGGGCCGCCGTCGAGCACCCAGACTTCATCCAGCCCTTCACCCTGCCCGTCGAATTCGCTGACCACGTGCTCAGCCCGCGTGGGGCTGACGCGGCCAAACCGATTGGCACTGGGTGCGGCCACACCCAACACCCCCAGCTTGGCTGCCGCCTCCAGCAGTTGGTGCGCCAGCGGGTGGTCAGGGCAACGCAAGCCGATGGAGTGCTGCCCACCGGCGGCGGCTGCCGCGCAATCGGGATGCCGAGGCACGATCACCGTCAAGGGCCCCGGCCAGAACGCATCCATCAGGCGCCGGGCTGCAGGCGGGATCTCCGAGGCGAAACACAGCGCGGCATGGGCGTTGGGCACATGCACGATCAGCGGGTGGTTGCTGGGCCGCCCTTTGGCCGCAAAGATGCGGGCCACAGCCTCGTCATCATCGGCCCGGGCCCCCAGGCCATACACGGTCTCGGTGGGCAAGGCCAGCAAGCCGCCATCGGCCAGGCGTTGGGCCGCTTGCTCAACAGCATCGGCTTGCGTTTGGGGATTCAACAGGCGCATGGATGACTTCAAAGACCAGGTTCAAAACGGCAGGATCAAAACGGATCGATGCCCAGCACCGCGGCTGCCTTCAAGGCAATGTCGCGAGCCAGCGCCGCCGTGGGCGCCGTCACCGTCAAATGGCCCATCTTGCGGCCTTTGCGCGCTTCGGTCTTGCCATACAGGTGCAAGTGTGTGCCTGGCAAGGCCAACACAGAGGCCCAATCGGGTTCTTGCTGCGTGGCGCTGCCGGCAGGGAACCACAGGTCACCCAGCAGGTTCAGCATGTGGCAAGGGCTGTGCAACTGAGGCTCGACCAGGGGCAGGCCAGTCATGGCGCGCACTTGCAGCTCGAACTGGGACACGTCGCACGCGTCAATGGTGTGGTGACCCGAGTTGTGCGGACGCGGGGCCATCTCGTTGGCCACGATGCGACCATCTTGCTGCACAAAGAACTCGACGCACAGCACGCCGACATACCCCATGGACGAGGCGATCTGGTGTGCCGACTCATACGCCTGCGCCGACACCTCGGCGCTGACGCTGGGCGCCGGCACGGTGGTCACGGCCAGGATGCCGTCGCGGTGCAGGTTTTGCTGCAGCGGGAAGTGCACGACCTGGCCATCGCGGCCACGGGCCACCAGCACGCTGACCTCGTAGGCCAGGGGCAGCATCTTTTCGAGCACGCAGCCCACGCGCTGCAATTCATCCCACGCGGCGACCAGCTCGGCGCGGGTCTTGACGCGGATCTGGCCCTTGCCGTCGTAACCCATGCGGGCGGTTTTGAGGATGCCGGGCAGCAGGTCGTCTGACACAGCGGCCAGTTGCTCAGGCGTTTCGATCAGGGCATGAGGGGCGCAAGGCACGCCACAAGCCACGAAATGGGCCTTTTCGCGCGCACGGTCTTGGCAAATGGCCACAGACGCGCCCGCTGGCGCCACCGGACGGGTTTGCGCCAGGGCATCCAAAGCCTGGGCCGGCACGTTTTCAAACTCGGTGGTGATGGCCGCACATTGCGCGGCCAGCGCCTTCAAGCCGGCCTCATCCAGATACGAGGTCTGAACATGGTCGTGAGACACCAAGCCAGCTGGACTGTTCACATCTGGGTCCAAGACCGCCGTGTTGTAGCCCATGGCTTGCGCCGCATGCACAAACATGCGCCCCAACTGCCCGCCGCCCATCACACCCAGGGTCGCGCCCGGCAGGATCACCGCTGGTTTACTCATGCCTTGGCATCCATCGTCAAATCTTGGGTCATGGCGCGAGCCACTTCGGTCTGGCGCACACGGAAGGCTTCCAGCTTGGCCAGCAAGGCCGGGTTCTGGGAGGCCAGCATGGCCACCGCAAACAAGGCCGCATTGCCCGCACCGGCCGTGCCGATGGCAAACGTGGCCACCGGGATGCCCTTGGGCATTTGCACGATCGAGTGCAGCGAGTCCACGCCCTGCAGGTGGCGCGACGGCACGGGCACGCCCAACACGGGCACCGTGGTCTTGGCTGCCAGCATGCCGGGCAGGTGCGCGGCGCCGCCTGCGCCCGCAATGATGGCCACCAGGCCACGGCCTTGCGCCGCTTCCGCATAACGGAACATGTCGTCGGGCATGCGGTGGGCAGAAACCACCTGGGCCTCGAAAGGCACGCCGAACTCGGTCAGAATGTCAGCCGCGTGGCGCATGACGTCCCAGTCGCTGCTGGAGCCCATCACCACGCCCACTTTGACGCTGCTGTCCAAACCTTTGGCAGGAGTCGTGTCAGTCACGGCTCACTCCTCATCTTGTAAAACCTTGAATTTTAGGCGCTAGCCCAGGACCCCATGATCGACATCACGCTGGAAAACTTTGAAACCGATCTGTTGATGGGCTCGAACCAGCAACCCATCTTGCTCGATATCTGGGCGGAATGGTGCGGCCCCTGCAAGGCTTTGGGCCCGGTTTTGGAGAAACTGGAGGTCGATTACGGTGGCCGTTTCAAGCTCGCCAAGGTCAACGCCGACACCCAGCAAGAGATCGCCGGCCAACTGTCGCAGATGTTTGGGGTGCGGTCCATCCCGTTTTGCGTGATGTTTGTGGGCGGCCAGCCGGTGGACGGTTTTGTGGGCGCCTTGCCCGAAGCCAAGATCCGTGAGTTCCTGGACAAGCATGTCCCTGGCGAAAACGAAATCGCAGCCGAGGCCGAAACCGAGGAAGCCGAAGAGTTGGCCGAAGAAGGCGACGCCGAATCCGCCGTGTCCAAGCTGTTGCACGCGCTGGAGCGCGACCCAGGCAACGACGAAGCCCGGTTTGACCTGATCAAGCTGCTGCTGGCCCACGGCCAACTGGTGGGCGCCAAGGAGATCTTCGAACCCATCGCCGCCCGCGCCAGCGGCCCCTTGCCCGAAGCCCGCGTCGCCGCCTTTGGCCGCTATCTGGACGCCGTGAATGCCGCCCTGGATGTGCGCCCCGTTGAAGAGTTGCAAGCGGCCCTGGCCGCCAACAAGCGTGACTTCGCCGCCCGCATGGAGTTGTCGCAAACCATGATCGCCGCCGGCATGTTCACCCAGGCCATGGACGAGATGCTGGAAATCATCATGCGCGACAAGGCTTGGAACGACGAATGGGCGCGCAAGACCTATGTGGCCTTGCTGGAAGTGATGAGCAAGCCGCCGGTCAAACCCGCCGCCGCACAGGCTGCAGCCAACGATGGCAAGCCCAAGCTCGAAATTGCAGGCAAGCAAGAGGTCATCGCCAACGACCCGCTGATCGACCAATATCGCCGCAAGCTCAGCATGGCGCTGTTCTGATCACCGTCTCGTCGTTTGCCACCCCAGCAGCAGCCCCGCCCCCCATGAACACCCTGATCAGCGCCTCAGAACTGGCCAAACGAATCGCGCAGGCGCCTCAAGATGAGCCGCTGGTGGTGCTGGACTGCCGCTTCAATCTGGCGGACGCTCAGGCGGGTGAAGCCGCCTGGCGCCAAGGGCACATCCCAGGCGCGCATTACGCCCACTTGGACCGCGACCTGTCTGGCCCCAAGACGGG
>JAGWTE010000057.1 GCA_028869095.1 Burkholderiales bacterium | reverse complement strand
GGGTGGACGTCAACGTGCACCCCACCAAGATCGAAGTGCGCTTTCGCGATTCGCGCGAGGTGCACCAAGCCGTGCGCAAAGCCGTGGAAAGCAGCCTGGCCTTGTCGCGGGCACAGACACCCGCTCAAGGTGATGGCAGCACGCAACCATCGCCTTCCGCATCCGGTGCCGGCAACGCGCACACCACCTCCCTGCCCTTGATGACCAAGGAGCAGTCCAAGCTGCCTTGGGGGGCTCTGCCCGTCGCCGATGCGCCATTGGAGCAACGTTGGGCCGGCTGGCCCACGGCATCGGCGGCATCCACCTCCGCTGACGCACCTCGTGTCAAAGGCAACCCCTTGATGGGCGACGAGGCGGCATCGGCTGCGCCCTGGTCTGGCGGCTTGACCGCACAAGAGCGACTCAACACCACCTCGTGGACAGCGGCTTCGCCCCAAACCTTGGCCACCAGCCCGGCGGCCAACGATGCGGACGATGTGCACGACTGGCCCTTGGGCCGCGCTGTGGCGCAGATCGGTGGTATCTACGTGCTGGCTGAAAACGCCAAGGGCTTGATCATCGTGGACATGCATGCCGCGCACGAACGCGTGGTCTACGAGCGCCTCAAAGCCCAGCTGACGCATGAGCGTCTGGAAAGCCAGCCCCTGTTGATCCCTTTGGTGTTTGCCGCCACGCCACAAGAGATGGCCACGGCTGAAACGCAAAAAGACACGTTATTGAGCCTGGGCCTGGATCTGGATGCCTTGGGCCCGGGCAAGCTGGCCTTACGATCAACCCCTCAGGCTTTGACCCAAGCCGATGGCATCGAATTGGCGCGATCGGTGCTGGCAGAGTTGGCCCAACTGGATGCCAGCGATGTCATCAAACGCGCACAGCACGAACTGTTGGCCACCATGGCCTGCCACGGTGCCGTGCGCGCCAACCGCCGCCTGACCCTGACCGAAATGAATGCCTTGCTGCGCGACATGGAAGCCACCGACCGCGCAGACCAATGCAACCATGGCCGCCCCACCTGGCGCCAACTCACGCTCAAGGAACTGGATGCCCTGTTCCTGCGTGGCCGCTGACCTTGCCCGAAAGTTTGACCTCATGACTGAACGTAAAAAACTGACGCTGAACAAACCAGCGGACAGTACAGATGGCCCTTCTGACGAGCGAGGTTACGCCCCACGACGCCCACCCGTGCGTGGATCTGGTTCTGCGCCACGGGCCCGCCAAACAGCCGAACAAGCCGCCAAGGCACGTGAAGAGCGCGCGGCTCGCGAACAAGGGGCTCGCCCGCCCAGGCGAGAGGCTTACGCGGACGACCGTCCACCAGCGCGTCGGGGTGATGAGCGCCCTGCTCGCCGCTCGGATGCGCCCGGCCCTAGCCCCGGTGTGCGTGGTGACGAACGCAGGCCACCTCGTCGCGATGAGCGCCCGGCTGATCGCTGGGGTGAACGCAGAGATGATCGCGGCGACACACGCCGTGACGAGCGTGGCCCTGGCCGCCCATCCGGCGCGCCCACAGCACATGCCAGACGCGAACAGCCTGACCGCCCCCGATACGACGCACCACGTCCTCACGAGGCGCCCTACCAGCCTGCGCCCAAGCCCGTCAGCAGCCATGACGACGGCAAGATGCGCCTGTCCAAGCTGATGAGCGAGCGCGGCATGGCCTCGCGCCGTGAAGCGGACGAATGGATCGAGCAAGGATGGGTCCGCGTGGACGGTCAAGTGGTCGACGAATTGGGCACCCGTGTGTTCCCCGACGTGGTCATCACGGTCGATCCTTTGGCCAGCACCCAGCAGGCTCAGCGCGTCACCATCTTGCTCAACAAGCCCATTGGCTATGTCAGCGGCCAGGCCGAAGATGGCTACGAGCCAGCGATCGTGTTGATTCACCCCGAAAACCGTTGGACCGGAGACCATCTCTCCACCCAACTGACCCGGGGTCACCTGCGCAACCTGGCACCCGCCGGCCGCCTGGACATTGATTCGACGGGTCTGTTGGTGCTGACGCAAGACGGCCGCGTGGCCAAGGCCTTGATCGGCGAAGACTCCGGCGTTGAAAAGGAATACCTGGTGCGCGTGCAGTCCATGGCAGATCCCACTGCCGAAGACGTGTCCAAGGTCGTGTCACCCGAAGACATGGAGCGCCTGCGTTTTGGTCTGGAGCTGGATGGACGCCAACTCAAACCCGCCAAGGTGTCCTGGCAAAACGAACACCAACTGCGCTTTGTGCTGCGTGAAGGCCGCAAGCGTCAAATTCGCCGCATGTGCGAACAGGTTGGTCTGAAAGTGGTGGGCCTCAAGCGCGTGCGCATGGGCCGCATTGCCTTGGGTGATCTGCCTGTGGGGCAATGGCGATTCTTGCGGCCTGATGAGCGGTTCTGATCCCCGCACCGCCATCCCGGCCTGGGTGGTGGTGTTGGCCCTTGCGCTGTTGACGGGTCTGCAACCGCTGACCACCGACATGTACCTGCCCGCCCTGCCCCAAATGCAGCGGGATTTGGGCATGAGTGCGGCAGCAGCCCAGTCCACCCTGTCGACGCTGATCCTGTCCTTTGGCATCGGCCAATTGGTGTGGGGGCCGGTGGCCGATCGCTGGGGCCGCAAGCTTGTCTTGCGTTCGGGGCTGAGCCTGTTCGTGCTGGCCAGTGTGTTGACCGTGATCGCACCCAACGGCCCTGCCATGGTGCTGGCACGCGCCATTCAAGGCGCTTGCCTCGCTGCCGCAGTGGTGTGCGGTCGGGCGATGATCCGAGATCTGTACAAGCCCGAAGATGGCGCACGCGTGATGTCCAAAGGCATGACAGGCCTGGGCGCCATCGCCCTGATCGGCCCCATCACCGGCGGTTTGACGGCCACCTACTGGGGCTGGCACGCCACCATGGGTGCACTGGCCTTGTGCGGCTTGCTGATCCTGCTGTTTGTCTGGACTCAACTGCCCGAGACCCTGCCCGATTCACGACGCCAGCAGCAGCTCGACTGGATGCGATTGACTCGTCAATGGTGGGGCATTGCCCAACACCGCACCTTTCGCGCCCACACCCTGCTGACCTCGTCCACCTATGGTGGGCTGTACGTCTATTTGGCCTTGGGGTCCTTTGCCTTCATCAACGTGCTGGGCTGCAGCCGCACCACCTATGGTGTCTACATGGCCTCGGTGTCGCTGTCTTACCTGATCGGCACCTTCTTTTGCCGCAAGTGGCTGCCCCTGCACGGTCTGGTCGGCACCATCGGCGTGGCGGGCTGGTTCTCGCTGGCTGGGGGGCTGTGGATGGGCGGCGTGTCTTTTGCGACCTGGCTGGGTCATCAGCCTGCGTCCTGGGCCTTGTTGCCCGGCATCTGGCTCTATGGCTTCGCACACGGCATCCATCAACCTTGCGGCCAAACCGGCGTGGTGTCGGCCTTTCCGCATCAAGCCGGGGCGGCAACGGCCTTGTCGGGCTTCATCTTGGCCACGGCCGCCTTTGGCGTGGGCTTGCTGCTGTCGCAGATCAGCACGATCTGGCCCGGGTTGACCCAATCCATTCACCCCCTGAACCTGGGCATGGCCTTGGGCGGGGCCGTGACAGCCCTGGTGGCGCGCCATTGGGTTCAACGTGACGGCCAACCGCCCGAGATGGCACAGTGAGCACCATGCAAACCGACAAGACCTGGATCCTGGCTGGCCCCACGGCTTCGGGCAAGACCGCCCTGGCGCTGCGCATTGCGCAAGAGGTGGACATCGAGATCATCAGCGTGGACTCGGCTCTGATCTATCGCGGCATGGACATTGGCACGGCCAAACCCACCGCCAGTGAACTGGCCCAAGTACCGCATCACCTGATCGACATCCTGGATCCGTTGGAGAGCTACAGCGCAGCACGCTTTGTGCAGGACACCACCCGCCTGATGCAAGAAATCCGCGCCCGTGGCCGCACGCCGCTGCTGGTGGGCGGCACCATGCTGTACATCAAGGCCTTGATGGAAGGCCTGGATGACATGCCGCCAGCCAACCCCGAGGTGCGCCTGCAACTGGACGAACGCATGCGCGCCCAAGGCCCTCAAGCCCTGCACGCCGAGTTGCAACAGGTCGACCCCGTCACCGCCGCGCGACTGGCCCCAGGCGACACCCAACGCATCCAACGTGCGCTGGAGATCTGGCACAGCACCGGGCGTCCGCTGTCATCCTTCCACACACAACGCTCCGAGCAAGAACTGGCAGCCAAACAGGCCAACACCATCTTGCTGTCGCTGGAGCCGCAAGACCGCGCCTGGCTGCATGAACGCATCGCCTTGCGCTATCAGATCATGATGGATCAAGGCTTTGTGGATGAAGTGAAAAGCTTGCGCGCACGTGGGGACTTGCATCTGGATCTGCCCTCCATGCGCTGCGTGGGTTACCGCCAGGTCTGGGAGGCGCTGGACGCGGGCGCCGATCTGGATGCCCCCAAGGACCGAGCCCTGGTCATGGAGCGCGGCATCGCCGCCACACGCCAGCTGGCCAAGCGCCAAATCACCTGGCTGCGTAGCATGCCGTGGCGCACCATCGTGGCCTGTGACGGGGCTCATGTTCCCAACTTGGTGCTCGAATCCCTGCGTTAATCGGACAAAACTGAGCTGGATCAGACAGCACGCTGATCAGTTGACGTTTCATCTCGCTTCTCGCATTTTCTGACCGATATCGCCCAGGCAACATTCACAGCCATGCTGTACTGAATCCTGTCTTGTCGATCATGAAATCCCTCTCCATCCGTCATCGCCTCATCGGCCTGTGTGCCTTCCTTTGCCTGATCGCCATGATCCCTCTGGGCATGTTGATCAACACCGAACTGGCGTCCTTGTCTTTCACGCGGGCTGAGCAGCAAGGCCTCTCGCCTGCCATGACCTTGCTCAAGGCCATTGGCCAGGTACAGCGTCACCGAGGCCTGTCAGGCCCTTGGCTACAAGGCAAAGACACCACTCGCACGGCTTTGAACGAAGCCTCTGAGAAGTCCAACCGTTTGCTGGAGGACTTTCAACAGCAATGGCCGGCCAGCCAGAACGCCGGAACCTTGACCGAACAGGCCGCATCCCTGGCCCAGCAATTCAAACTGCTGAACGAGCGAGTGCGATCGCGTCAACTGAGCTCGGACAAAAGCTTTGCGCAACATAGCCAGTTGGTTGACACCCTCTTGGGCTTGCTCTTTGACGCAGCGGGCCAATCCAACCTCTTGTACGACCCCAAAGACACAACCTACCTGCTGATCATTGGCGGCTTCCAGGAAGGCCCCCGCATCACCGAACTGGCCGGACGCATGCGCGGCTTGGGCACGGCCTACCTGGGTGACCAAGGGGGCAATGCCTCCGACATCCAAATGGCGCTGGACGGCCACGGCCGTTTGCTGGAGCGCGTCACCCATCTGGAAATGCACCTGCGCGCCGTGGCCAAACTCAACCCCGAACTGGGCCGCCAATTGGTCGACCCCGCCCTGCAAAAGCTGGAGGCTTTGCGCCAGTTCTCGGCCGACGCGCGATCGACCATTCAAGGCGATGCCAATGCCAAAGCGGCCTCCATGCGCCCCACCGAGTTTTTTGACTACGCCACTCGCTTCATTGCTGACGTCTCGGGGATCACTGACAGCATCACCGCAGAGGTTTCCAAGGAGCTCAATGAGCGTCAAAGCCAGGCCCAAGGCGCCATGGTCATGCAAATCGTCTCGGTCGTGATCTTGTCAGCCATCGGCATTGGCTTCATGGCCTGGATGGTCAAGAGCATCCTCAACCCCATCCGGCAAATGGAGAACGTCGCCAGCCTGCTGGCCAAAGGGGACCTGACCCTGAGCTGCGCCAGCACCCAACAGGACGAGATCGGGTCGTGCATGAACGCGCTGGAATCGGCACGTGTGGGCTGGGTCCGCATGCTCAGTGCCTTGCACCAGTCGGTTGACGCGGTGTCTGCGGCATCCAGCCAGATCGCATCAGGCAGCCATGAGTTGAACGAACGCACCCATGTCACCGCCAGCAGCCTGGAAACCACCAGCCAGGCCATCAACCAGTTGACCAGCACGGTTCAACAAACCGCCGAGTCGGCCAAACAGGCCGATCAATTGGCCCGTTCAGCCCACCACACCGCGGGCCAAGGTGAGCAGGTCATGTCGCAGGTGGTGGCCAATATGGATGACATTTCCACGGCCAGCAGAAAGATCGCCGACATCATTGGCCTGATCGACGGCATCGCCTTCCAGACCAATATTCTGGCCTTGAATGCGGCCGTGGAAGCAGCCCGCGCGGGTGAATCAGGTCGCGGCTTTGCCGTGGTAGCCACCGAAGTGCGCAATCTGGCCCAACGCACCACCAACTCAGCCAAAGAGATCAAGTCCCTGATCAATGACAGTCTGGAAAAGATCGGCACCGGCTCGCAACTGGTCAACCAAGCCGGCGCCAGCATGCAGGCGATCATGCAAAGCAATCAGCAAGTGACCGACATCATTGGCGAGATCTCGTCGGCCACCCAAGAGCAGTCCAGCGGCTTCGTGCTGGTCAACCAGTCGATCAGCCGGCTCGACAGCATGACCTCGCAAAATGCCTCACTGGTGCGCGAGTCCAAGCAATCGGCCGCCAACCTGCGAGAACAGGCTGTGAACCTGACTGGCGGCATCGCCGTGTTCAAGTTCAGGCCTGAAGAGGTGGTGTAAGTCAGTCCAGATGGGGTGTCACACCGTTCAGTGCGCCCCACCCGCATCCACGGCCACGCCGCGCGTGGGCTTGGCCAGCCAGACCAAGGGCACCAGCAACAGGAACAGCCATGCGGAGGCCAGGAAGACATCGTCAGCCGCCCGCGTGAACGCTTGCTGATCGATCAAGCGGGTCACCTGCGCCATGGACTGCTCCATGCTCAAGCCAGCACGGCTCAGCATGCCAATAGCCTCAGACGCACCTGGGTCTGTCAGAGAGATCTTCTCAACCAGATGCACGTGGTGCATGGTGGCTCGGTTGTCCCAGATGGTGGTGACCACCGAGGTACCCATGGCCCCCGCCGTGATCCGACAGAAATTGCTCAAACCCGAAGCCGAGGGGATCTTGTCTGGCGACAAGCCTGACAAGGTGATGGCGCTCAGCGGGATGAAGAAGAACGCAATGGCCGCCCCCTGCAACACCGTGGGGATCAGGATGGTGGTCATGTCGGCCTGCACGGTGAAGTGCGAACGCATCCACAACACCAGGGCAAAGCCCAGAAACGCAACCGTCGACAAGGCCCGCGGGTCAACCTTGGTGACGTTCTTGCCCACCAGGGGTGACAAGATGATCGCCAGCAAACCCACCGGCGCCATGGCCATGCCCGCCGCGGTAGCGGTGTAGCCCATGTACTGTTGCAGCCACATCGGCACCAGCACCACGTTGCCAAAGAACAGGCAATAGGCCACCGACAAAGCCACCGCGCCCAGCACAAAGTTGCGCCGGCCAAACAGGCGGATGTCGACCACGGGATGGTCCTGGCGCAACTCCCACACCACGAAGGTCACAAAGCCAATCAGCGCGGTCCAACCCAGGGTCAGGATCTGCGTGCTTTCAAACCAATCGAGCTCTTTGCCCTTGTCCAGCATGATCTGCAAGGCGCCCACCCACAACACCAGCAAGGCCAGGCCCACGGTGTCGATCGGCAACTTGCGTATCGGTGTTTCGCGTTTGGCAAAGATGCGCCAGGTCACAAAAGCCGCGCCCAGGCCCACCGGCACGTTGATGTAGAAGATCCAGGGCCAGGTCATGTTGTCGGTGATCCAACCGCCCAGCAAGGGCCCGGTCACTGGAGCCACCAGCGTGGTCATGGCCCACATGGCCAGCGCCGTCCCCGCCTTGGAAGGCGGATAGCTGGCGAGCAACAAAGTCTGCGACAGCGGGATCATCGGTCCGGCGACCAGGCCTTGCAGCACCCGAAACCCAATCAGCCATTCCAGTGATGGCGCAAAGCCGCACAGCCACGAGGCCAGCACAAACAGCAGCACGCTGAGCGTGAACAGGCGCACCGCGCCAAAGCGCTGCGTCAACCAACCGGTCAGGGGGACCGAGATGGCGTTGGCCACCCCAAAGCTGGTTATCACCCAGGTACCTTGCGCCGGGCTCACACCCAGGTCACCGGCAATGGCGGGCAAGGACACGTTGGCAATGGACGAGTCCAGCACGTTCATGAACGTGGCCAAGGACAAGGCCACCGTGCCGGCCACCAACTTGCCACCGGTCAAAGGTGGCAGAGGGGCCTGGGCCCCGCTCTGGGCTTGGGCCATCTCAGGCTCCGTGGGTGGCGTTCACACCAGCTTGGGCATGACGGGTAGCAGCGGCCTTGCCAGCATTGGCAGAGATGATGCGTTGCACCAAGGCATCGGCATCCTTCTGGATGGCGTCATAGACCTGGGTTTGGGCCACGGGCTGCTGCCGGGTGGCTTCGGCCAACATGGGACCGTTTTGCTGGCTCACGTCCACTTCCACTTCCATGGACAAGCCTACGCGCAGCGGATGCGCCTTGATCTCTTCAGGCTTCAAAGCGATGCGCACCGGCACGCGCTGCACGATCTTGATCCAGTTGCCTGTCGCGTTCTGCGCGGGCAGCAAAGAGAATGCAGCGCCCGTGCCGGCAGACAGGCCCACCACTGTGCCGTGATAGACCACCTTCTGGCCATAGATGTCGGCCGTCATCGTGGCCGGTTGGCCAATGCGCACGCGCTGCAACTGGCTTTCCTTGAAGTTGGCATCCACCCAAGCTTGGTCCAATGTGACCAGCGACATCATGGGCGTGCCTGCTTGTACACGCTGGCCCACTTGCACATTGCGCTTGGCCACATAGCCACTCACCGGTGCGGGCAACTCCACGCGCTTGAGGGCCAGGTAAGCCTCACGCACCCGCGCCGCAGCACGCGCCACATTGGGATGCTGGGCCACGGTCGTGCCTTCAGTCAAAGACTGGTTGGAGCTCAACTGCTCTTGTGCCGCATTGAGCGCCGACTGCGCCGCCACCAAGGCCGACTTGGCTGAATTCAATTGCGCGGTGCTGTGGTTGAACTCTTCCTGCCCCACGGCACCCGTCGCCACCAAAGGCGCACGGCGCTTGACGTCGTCTTGCGCACGGGCCACTTCGTTTTGAGCCCGGGTCACATCGGCCTGACGCAACTCAATTTGCGCTTGCAAGCTGCCGTTGTTGGCAAACAGGGTGCGCACTTCACGCACGGTCTGCGCCAGTTGAGCTTGCGCCTGGTCCAAGGCCACTTGTGCATCAGCCGGGTCCAGCTTGACCAGCACTTGCCCCGCCTTGACCAGATCGGTGTCATCGGCCCCGATGGACAGCACCGTGCCGCCCACCGCCGGGGTCACCTGGATCACATTGGCTTGCACATAGGCGTTGTCGGTGTGTTCGACTTGAGCGGCAAAGAACAGGTGATAGGCGCCATAGCCCAGACCTGCCAGGGCGGCAACGATCACCGTCGCGCGCAATGCAGGATTGGCTGGCTTGTCAGCCTTGGCGACATCGTTGGTACTGCTCATGAGGGGTCTCCAGAAATCGAACCGCCCATGGCGCGAACCAGGGCTGCTTGTGTATCAATGGCACGGGCTTTGAGGTCCACGGCCGCACGGCGCTGGGCCAGCACGGCTGACTCGGACGTCAGCACCGTCAAGTAAGTGCCGAGGCCCGCGCGGTAACGCTGCAAGGCCAGGTCATAGGCGCTCTCGGCACTGGCTTGGGCCTGTGCTTGCTCGCGCTGCTGGCGCTCGATGGCCTGCACGCTGGCCAGGTTGTCAGCCGCTTCGCGCACGGCATCCAGCACCGACTGGTTGTAGCTGGCAATGGCAGCATCCTGATCGGCCACCTTACTCTGCAAATTCGAGCGGCGGCGGTCGCCATCAAACAAGGGCAAATGGATCGCGGGCATCAGGCCCCATTGCTGCCCGCCACCATCAAACAAACGGTCCAGGCCAATGGCGTTGACACCGCCAAAGGCCACCAAGTCCACATTGGGATAAAACAGCGCGCGCGCAGCTTGGGTTTGGTAGCCAGAGGCCTCCACACGCCAACGCGCGGCTTGCACATCGGCACGACGGCTCAACAGGTCCACCGGCACATGGGCCGGCACCACCGAGATTTTCAACACCGACAGATCGGGGCTCAAGTCACCCAAGGCATCAGGAGCTTGTCCCACCAGAGTGGCCAAGGCATGACGGGTCAAGATGATCTGTTCTCGCACCGCTTCCAATTGCAAGCGCGCATCGGGCAAAGCGCCCTCGCCTTGCTTCAACTCCACCGCCGTGTCCAAACCCGCCTGCACGCGTTGCTTGACCAGACCCAGCGTCTGCTCCCGTTGCGCCAACAAGCGCTGCAAGACATCGCGTTGCGCGATCTGGCGAGCCAGTTGTGCATAGGTGCGCACCACCTGGTTGGACAAGAGCAAGCGAGCGGCTTCCAGATCGGCCTCGGCGGCTTTGGATTGGCCAATGGCCGCGTCCAGTTCAGCACGCTGTTTGCCAAACAGGTCCAACTCCCAACTGCCTTCCAGCTGCAAGGTGCCCACGGTGATGGGCTTGCCCGACAAGGGCGGCGGGAACAGGCCCAATTCAGAATAGCGCTGACGGTCCACCTCAGCTGATGCCTGGATCTGCGGGCGATCACCGCCACGCACATAGCCGGCCATGGCTTGCGCCTTCAACATGCGCGCCTGGGCCACGCGCACCGAAGGGCCATCGGCCAAAGCCTGAGTCACCAGGCCATTCAAACGGGCGTCACCCAAGGCTTCCCACCACGCAGCTGTGCCTTGAGTGGCACCACGCAACGCCGGCGCTTTCACACCCAGGCGATCACCGGCCTCAGCATGTTCAGTGGGCTGGATGTCTTGCTGGGTTGCGCAGGCGGTGAGCAACAGCACCGCTGACATCAGAGCAGACAAACGCCATCTCATGCTTCATCCCCTGCGCCCAAGCCACACGAGCCAAACTCGCAGCCATCCCGCAGGGCTTCTGCGTTAGAGAGCACGCGGCGCAACAAGCTCATCAGCAGCTCCCACTCCTCGCGCGAGAAGCCGGCCAGCAAATGGTTGTGCACGTCGGCCAGTACCTTGGGCACGCAGGCCGACACTTCGCGGCCCTCGTCAGTCAGCGCCAGGTTCACGACTCGGCGGTCCGAGGTCGAACGCTCGCGCTTGCAAAGCCCCTTGGTTTCCAGGCGGTCCAACGTCCGCGTCAAGGCGCCCGCATCGATTTGCAATTCACGCGACAACTCAGCCAAGGTCGACGCACGACCTTGCAAGATCAGGAACAAAGGCCCCCACTGGGCTTGCGTCAGATCCAGCGACTCCAGCCGCTTGTCGGCCTGGTGCACGATCGTCAACATGATGCGGCGCATCAAGTAGCCAATCGAGTTCTCGCTGTTGTAGCCGTCGGCCTTGTAGAAATCCGCCGGTGCGGGGGCCGAAGATGCCTGCGCCGGGGTAGAAGATGTTGACTGTTTCGACATGCCTCTAATTTATTTGCCTATGCAAATATTGTCAAGGCACAATAATGCACACATTGGCACGCATTCCTGCCCCACTGCACATCAGACATGGCAAACCAGAACACTCCGCAAGCCGCCCCCGGCAAATCCGTCAAATCGCTGACTGGATTGGATCCTTTCTTGAAGCCCTACCGGGGCCGCATCATCCTGGCCCTGATCTTCTTGGTCATGGCAGCCCTGACCACCTTGGTCTTGCCCATTGCCCTGCGTACCTTGATCGACCAGGGCTTTGTGTCCAACGACCCGGCTGAGCGCGTCATGGCCCTGCGCGGCCACTTCCTGGCCCTGTTTGGCGTCGGTGTGGCCTTGGGCGTGTTCTCTGCTTCGCGCTACTACAGCGTGACCTGGCTGGGCGAGCGCGTCACGGCCGACCTCAAGCAGGCCGTCTACGGCCATGTGCTCAAGCAAAGCCCCGAGTTCTTTGAAACCACGCGTACCGGCGAAGTGCTTTCGCGCCTGACCGCCGACACCACCTTGATCCAGACCGTGGTGGGCACCAGCCTGTCACTGGGCCTGCGCAACGCCATCATGGGCGCCGGTGCCCTGGTGATGCTGGTGGTCACCAACCCCTACATCATGGCGCAGGTGCTGGGCGCTCTGGTGCTGGTGGTGATGCCCGCCATCTTGTACGGACGCCGCGTGCGCAAGCTCTCGCGCGCCAGTCAAGACCGCTTGGCCGACTCCAGCGCCATCGCCGCTGAAGTGCTCAACGCCATCCCCGTGGTGCAAAGCTACACCGCTGAAGAGCGCGAAGCCCAACGCTTCAACGACGCCACCATGACGGCCTTCAAAACGGGCGAGCGCCGCATCCGTGCTCGCGCCGTGCTGGTCGCCTTCATCATCAGTGCCGTCACAGGCGCCTTGCTGTTTGGTTTGTACCAAGGCACCCAGGCGGTGGTTGAGGGCCGCATCTCCGCCGGCCACATGGGCCAAACCGTGGTCTACGTCATCTTGCTGTTGACCTCGGTCGCGGCCCTGTCTGAGGTCTATGGCGACATCCTGCGTGCCGCCGGCGCCACCGAGCGCTTGATGGAATTGCTGTCCAGCCAATCCTCCATCCAAGGCCCCGCCAACCCGGTCGAGCTGCCCGCCAAACCTGCTGGTGCCGAATTGGTGCTGCAACAGGTCCGATTCCACTACCCTTCGCGCCCCTCACAAGCTGCCCTGGACCAGATCGACCTGCATGTCCGCCCAGGCGAAACCATTGCCCTGGTCGGCCCCAGCGGCGCGGGCAAGAGCACGGTGTTCCAGTTGCTCATGCGCTTTTACGACCCGCAGTCCGGTTCCATCTTGCTGGACGGCACCCCCATCGAACGCCTGGCCCTGCACACCCTGCGCGAGCGCATTGGCATCGTCCCGCAAGACAGCACCATCTTCTCCACCAGCGCTTTGGAAAACATCCGCTATGGTCGACCTGATGCCAGCGATGCCGATGTGATCGCCGCCGCCAAGGCCGCCCATGCGCATGACTTTCTGGAGCGCCTGCCAGAGGGCTATCAAACCTATCTGGGCGAGCGCGGTGTGCGCCTGTCAGGCGGCCAGCGCCAACGCATCAGCATTGCCCGCGCCATTTTGAAAAACGCCCCCCTGCTGCTGCTGGACGAAGCCACCAGTGCGCTCGACACCGAAAGCGAACGCGCCGTGCAAGCCGCGCTGGAAGAGGCCATGAAAGACCGCACCACCCTGGTCATTGCCCATCGCTTGAGCACCGTGGTCAATGCCGACCGCATCGTGGTGTTGGAGGCTGGCGGCATTGTCGATGTCGGCACCCATGCCGAGCTGATGGCGCGCAACGGCCTGTACACCAAACTGGCGTCCATGCAGTTTGAAAGCCACTGAGCGAAACCACTGAGCACCGGGCGGATAATCATCGCCTCCAGCCATTTTTGGGACTTTGACCGTGAGCCGCCCCATCCGCAGCCAATACGAAGACTTCATGCGCCACGTCTACACCACGGGCGTACTCAAGACC
>JAGWTE010000261.1 GCA_028869095.1 Burkholderiales bacterium | reverse complement strand
CGCCGGGGGGGGTAGGTGTCCCAGCCCTGGCAGCCAGGACACTGCCAGAAGTAGTGCTGCCCTTCAAAACCGCAGGCGGCGCAGCGATAACGCTGCAAAGGCTTGGCGGCAGTCGCCATGGCGGTTTGCAGCTTTTCGATCTCGGGCTTGTCCAAGGCCTGGTCGCTGGCCAAACGTTCGTGGATCAGTCCTTGTGCGGCTGACAGCGAAGGTTGCGTGGCCAGGTGGGCAATCAGGCGTTGGCGACGCCGTTGCGCATCGGGCTGCAAGGCATTCCAAGCGTTCAGGATGTCGATCGACGGCACCTGGGCATACAGGGCATCCAACTTGTTGAGCGCCTGCTCGGTGGCGCCACAGGCTTGAGCCGCCTTGGCGTAATCCATGGCGATCAAGGAGAAGGACTGCGGCTGCAGCGCGATCAGCTCATCCCAGGCTTGCAGGGCCTTGGCTGGGTCACCCTGGCGAATCCAGCGTTGGCCCATGATGACCAGCGGCCGGGCGGCTTGAGGCGCTGCCTCGCGAGCGCGAGCCAAGGCTTGATCGGCTTCTTCGGGGCGGCCTCGTGCATCGGCCTCTTGCGCGACTTCGCACCAATGGTGCGCAATGCGGTTGGAGAAGGAGCCGGTGCCGGAGGCTTCCAGGCGGTGCGCCACTTCAATGGCCGGATGCCAGTTGCGCGAACGCTCGTTCAGGTTCAGCAGGGCCAGTCGCGCATCGGTGGTGAAGGCTGTGCCTTCCAGGGCTTTGAACGCTTCTTCGGCGCGGTCAAACAGGCCGGCCTTCATGAAGTCATGGGCCAGCGCGTGTTGGGCCTTTTCGCGTTCTTCTTGACGCAAGTCGGCACGGGCCAGCAAATGTTGGTGGACGCGGATGGCGCGTTCGTACTCACCCCGGCGGCGGAACAGGTTACCCAGCGCAAAGTGCAGGTCCGAGGTGTCGGGGTCGTGCTGAACGGCTTCAATGAAGGCGTCGATGGCCTTGTCTTGTTGTTCGTTGAGCAGCAGGTTCAAGCCTTTGAAGTAGGCTTGCGGTGAGGCACGATCCTCACGCTTGAGTTGACGCAGATCCAGGCGGGATGCCATCCAGCCCAGCAGAAAGACCACTGGGAAGGCCAGCAGCAACCATTGCAGTTCGAAATCCATGCGCCTATTTTGCCGCGTTTACTTCGCGGGTTTGCGGGGCGCGGGCATATCGGGCGGGAAGGGCAGTTCGGCAGGCAAGGTCAGCGGGCCTGAGCGCGAAGCCGGGCCGGATGAATACGCGGTGCTGGCGACAGGCGATTCCGCCATCGACACGGCATCAGGCAGCCAGCGCAAGCGTTGCTTGGCATCCTTGCGATGGCGCCACCAACTGGGCAGCATGGCCAGCACACCGGAGACACAGCCCATGCCAAACACGGCCAAGACGACCATCACCATGGGCGCTTGCCAGTGATAGCCCCAGAACCAATGCAGGTCGACTTCATGCCGGTTGTTCAACGCAAACGCAAACAACACGAAAAACAGAAAACCTCGCCACAGCCAGTTCAAGGTGCGCATGGTGTCAGGACTCGTTCGTTGGGGTTGTCTCGGTGGGTTGGCCATGTTGTGCGTCCAGGGCCTGACCTTGTTTGTCGACGCCTTCGCGCAAAGCTTTACCAGGCTTGAAGTGCGGGACGAGTTTTTCGGGGATCAAAACCTGCTCACCCGAGCGTGGGTTGCGACCCATACGGGGCGGGCGACGGTTGATCGAGAAGCTGCCAAAGCCACGGATCTCGATGCGGTGACCTCGTGCCAAGGCATCGGACATGGCGTCCAAAATGGTCTTGACGGCAAACTCGGCGTCGCGTTGGGTGAGTTGTCCAAAGCGCTCGGCCAGGCGAGCCACGAGATCGGATCGAGTCATGAAGAGGGCTTGAAATCTGAGGCTGTGATGAATCCACGCAGGCAGCGGGTGCAGGGTGACACTCATCACAGCCCCCTGATGGACGGGTAGCCCATCCAGGGGTTGTGGACCTGATCGATGTTGTCACACCGATCAGGCATTCAAAGGCTGAATCAGCCGTTGTTTTGGTCCAGTTTGGCCTTGAGCAGAGCGCCCAGGCTGGTGGTGCCGGAACCTTCCTTGGTGGTGTCGCTGCTCAGACGTTGCAGAGCTTCTTGTTGCTCAGCGCTGTCCTTGGCCTTGACCGACAACTGGATGTTGCGGGTCTTGCGATCGATGTTGACGATCACGGCGGTGACTTCGTCGCCTTCCTTCAGCACGTTGCGAGCGTCTTCAACGCGGTCGCGGCTGATTTCGGAAGCGCGCAGGTAACCGATGATGTCATCGCCCAGGGTGATTTCAGCGCCCTTGGCATCCACGGTCTTCACGGTGCCGGTGACGGTGGCGCCACGGTCGTTCAGGGTGGTGTAGTTGGTGAACGGATCGCTGTCCAACTGCTTGATGCCCAGGGAGATGCGCTCACGCTCGACGTCGATGGCCAAAACGATGGCTTCAACTTCTTGACCCTTCTTGTAGTTGCGCACGGCGGCTTCGCCGGGCTCGTTCCAAGACAGGTCAGACAGGTGCACCAGACCGTCGATGCCAGCGGCCAGACCGACGAACACGCCGAAGTCAGTGATGGACTTGACGGGGCCCTTGACCTTGTCGCCGCGCTTGAAGTTCTGCGAGAAGTCGTCCCATGGGTTCGGCTTGCATTGCTTC
>JAGWTE010000056.1 GCA_028869095.1 Burkholderiales bacterium | reverse complement strand
CCCACCAGCTTGAGCAGCACCACGTCTTCGGCAAAGTCGGCCTGCAGTTCAGGGTCGGTCATGGCGTTGCCGCCGTATTTGATGACGATGGTCTTGCCGTGGAACTTGCGGATGTAGGGCAAGGCCTGAGCCAGGATTTCGGCTTTGTCGCGGGGGGCGATGTTGTCGACAGAAGTGGGCGAAGCCGAAGGATGTGAAGCGGTCATGGCGGGCGCGGGAATTCAAAACAAGAATCCGCCTATTTTAGAAGCCATCGCAGGCCTGCCCGCGGCAACATCTTGGTCAACCCGTCACGGGGTTCGTGCGTCTATAGAAACATGCGGTCATACTGGCACCAGTTCGCTAGCCCGCATACCAAAAGGAGATCCTTGTGAGCACATCCATCCTGACTACGCTGACACGCCTGGCGGCCGGCCTGGCTCTGGCGGTGTCACTGTCTGCGCACGCCCAGCCTGTTGACGGTGAGGTCAAAAAGATCGACGCGGATAACGGCAAGATCACGCTCAAACACGGCGAGATCAAGAATCTGGACATGCCCGCCATGCAGATGGCTTACCGTGTGGCCGACCCCGCCTGGCTGAAAAACCTGCAGGTGGGCGACAAGGTCAAGTTCTCGGTGGACAAGGTGGGCGGCCAGTTCACCGTGACCGCCATCGAGAAGAAGTAAGCGAGTCAACGCAACAAATCGGCATAGGGGGCCTCCGTTGTAGGAGGCACCCCTGCCACACCACCCGGCATGCGGGTCCGCACCGGGCGGTTCAAGAGTTTGAGGTCAAGAGAGTCTGGGCAGGCCCAGCCGGTCGAAGTACGCGATGGTCAGCACCGTCTTGAGCACGCCGTCACTGTTGCGCCACCAGCGGCGGCTGTTGCCCGCCACTTGTTTGGCCACACCGTCCGCTGCCCCCAGGACTTTGAGTTCCCGGTAGATCGTGCTTGACCTTTTCCAATGCTTGAGCTGGATCGCCCGCAGCCGGTGGCGCAGCCATTCGTCCAGCCCTCGCCAGACCTTGGGCGTTTGCGCCAATCCAAAGTAAGCTTTCCAGCCCAGCAGGTAGGGCCGCAGCCGTCCCACCACTTGCTCTGTGCTGCACCCGCCTGAACGGCGTGTGAGTTGCCTGATCCGGGCCTTGAAGTTGCCCAGTGCCTTTGAGGCCACTGCGCATTTGACTTCTCGGCCCTTGGCCACCCACAGCGCATAGCCCAGGAATTGGCGCCCCAAGGCGCTGCACACCGCGCTCTTGGCTTCGTTGATTTGAAGCCTGAGTGCGTCGTACAACTTCCTGAGCCACGCCATCACCCGCTCGCCCGCCTTCACGCTGCCCACATAGACGTTGCAGTCGTCGGCATAGCGCGCGAAGCTGTAGCCCCGCGCATCCAGTGCCTTGTCCACTTCATCAAGCAGCACGTTGGCCAGTAGCGGACTGAGCGGCCCGCCTTGCGGCGTGCCCTGGTCTCGCTCGATCACCACCCCGCCATCCATGATCCCGGCGTTCAGGTACGCGCGGATGAGCCGCAGCACGGCGGCATCATCGATGCGTCTCTTGAGCCGCTCGATCAGGATGTCGTGGTTGACCCGGTCAAAGAACTTGGCCAGGTCCACGTCCACCACCACGCGCTTGCCCGACTGCACGTATGAGCGCGCGGCCTTGACCGCGTCAGTCGCGCGCCGGCCGGGTCGGAACCCGTGGCTGTGCTCGCTGAAGGTGGGATCGATCAGCGGTTGCAGCACTTGCAGCAGTGCTTGCTGGATCAGCCGATCCAGTACCGTCGGGATGCCCAACTCGCGCTGGCTACCGTCCGGCTTGGGAATCATCACCCTTCGCACCGGCTGGGGCCGGTAGCGCCCTGCCAGCAACTCTTGGCGGATGTCGGGCCAGCTCGTTTGCAGCATGCGTGCCGTTTGCTCGATATCGAGCCCGTCCACGCCTGCTGCACCCTTGTTGGCCTTGACCCGCTTGAACGCTGCTTGCAGGTTCTCTCTCGTCAGCGCCGCCTCCAGCAAGCCACCAGGGCCCGCCTTCGTCTTTGCCGACCCTGTGCCCTGGTGTTCACGGGACGGGCCGCAGGCTTCGTCGCTAGCAGGATCACGCGCGGCTTCACCGTGCGCTACGCCCACTCGCTCGGCTGTCGCCGACATCTGACGCATGGCCTTTGACATCCCTCGTGCCCTCGGTCACTCACTCTCGTTCGGTCCTTCGCGCTTTGGCTGTGGCCTCATCGGCCCGCTACCGGCACTACTACGACCTCTGCTGACTTCTCGCTCCGGCACAGCCGTCGCCCTTTCAGGCACAAGGCGAGATCTCCCCAGGTAAGAGTCGCACTCCTTCACCGCACAACCGCCGCATTTACGCCACCTCGCCTTTGGTCACAAGGGCTTTGCGGTTTCTTGCCCGCTCGCCCTGCTCGGCAACGCCTTCTATCCGGTTCTTGTCCATCGGCTCGCGGTTTACGCTCCACGCTTCCTTCCCACACTCGGTCGCCCTCATGCAGTTGCGCTTCACTTCGTTCGCTGTGACCAGCTTACGGCGGGACTTGCACCCGCAAGAGTGCGCCCATGCTGGGCACACAAGAAAAAGGCCGCTAGGAGATGTTCCTAGCGGCCTTTAGATGTATCAGTGGTGCCGGCTGTCGGATTCGAACTGACGACCTACCGCTTACAAGGCGGTTGCTCTACCAACTGAGCTAAGCCGGCAACTGAGACTGAAATTCTACAACGAAAATTTCACTTAATACGGCGCAAAGTGGGTCGACCGTTGCTCGGGGGCGGCACATCGGGTGGAGTCGGCTCGTCGCCCCCCTCCGCCTGAGGCGCATCACTGAGCTGATCGGTCAGGTTCTCTTCCTTCTTGGCACCATCAGCCGAAGCCTTCGGGCCGCGAGCCAAACGCAAGCCAGAAGGCCGAGCCTCACCGGATGCGGGTTCGCCACGCAGGCTCGTCACCTGAGCAGAAGCGCCTGTGGTCTCACCGGTTGATGGCTCATCATCGACAGCCGACAAGACAGAAGGAACCGGGAAGGCCATCCCTTGCCCGTTCTCACGCGCATAGATGGCGATCACGTGATCGACCGGCACCGAGATTTCGCGCGCCACACCGCCGAAACGCGCCTTGAACTGCACAAAATCATTGCCCAACTGCAACTGGCTGGTCGCCTCGAAGCTGACGTTGAGCACGATCTCGTTGTTCTTGACGTATTCCTGGGGCACCTGGACAGAGCGATCCACATACACCGCCAAATAGGGCGTGAACCCATTGTCCGTACACCAGTCGTGCAAAGCACGGATGAGGTACGGACGAGTAGAACTGCCTTGGCTGTCTTGGTCGGTGGACATGGTCATCTGGGCCGGAATCCGATCTCTTTACTTGCGCATCACTTTTTCAGACGGCGTCAGTGCCTCAATGTAGGCAGGACGCGAGAAGATGCGTTCAGCATACTTCAACAACGGCAGCGCATTCTTGGACAGCTCGATTCCGTAGTAATCCAGACGCCACAGCAAGGGGGCGATGGCCACGTCCAGCATCGAGAAGTCGTCGCCGAGCATGTACTTGTTCTTCAGGAAGATCGGGGCCAGTTGGGTCAGGCGATCGCGGATTTGCGAGCGAGCCTTTTCCAGTTGCTTGTCGTTGGCCTTGACGCCGCCGCGGCCTTCCAGGGTGTTCACGTGAGAGAACAACTCCTTTTCGAAGTTCAGCAAGAACAAGCGAACGCGAGCGCGAGCCACGGGGTCGCCCGGCATCAGTTGAGGATGCGGAAAGCGCTCATCAATGTACTCGTTGATGATGTGCGATTCGTACAAGATGAGGTCACGTTCAACGAGGATGGGCACCTCGTTGTAGGGGTTCATCAGCGCGATGTCTTCGGGCTTGGCAAAGATGTCGACGTCACGGATTTCAAAATCCATGCCTTTTTCGAACAGCACAAAACGGCAACGATGCGAGTAAGGGCAGGTCGTTCCGGAGTAAAGCACCATCATGGCGGTGGATTCCTCAAGTCAAAAAAAGGGGTGTGGCATCGGGCGCCACAAAACAACACAGCGCAGCGCCCGCCCCAAAGGCAGAACGCTGCGCTGAAGACGCACTCACCGTTTATACAGTGAGAGCGTCACGGATTACTTCACGTCTTTCCAGAACGCTGCATTCAAGCGCCAGGCAATGAAGAAGAAGCCGGCCAGGAAAATCAAGACGCCCACGCCCAGACGGACGCGCTGACCTTGAACGGGCTCGCCCATCCACTGCAGGTAAGCGACCAAGTCAGCGACGGCGCTGTCAAACTCCTGAGGCGACATTTTGCCAGGGGTCAGTTGCTCGAAGCCTTCGAAGTGGTGCTCCATCTTCTTGGGATCGTGCGGATCAGCCTCTTCCACGAACTTGGCTGCGCGCTGGCCTTGCAATTCCCACAGCACGTGAGGCATGCCCACGTTCGGGAAGATCAGGTTGTTCCAACCGGTGGGACGGGTGTCGTCACGGTAGAAGCTGCGCAGGTAGGTGTAGAGGTAATCGGCACCCGAACCGTTGCCGCTGGCACGTGAACGCGCCACCAACGTCAGGTCAGGAGGCACGGCACCGAACCAGGCCTTGGCATCCTTGGGATCCAAAGACACCTTCATCACTTCGCCCACCTTGTCGGTAGGGAACAGCAAGTTGTCCTTGATCTGTTGATCAGTCAGACCGATGTCTTTCAGGCGGTTGAAGCGCATGAAAGCAGCAGCGTGACAGTTCAAGCAGTAGTTGACAAACAGCTTGGCACCGTTTTGCAGGGCGGCGATGTCAGTGATGCGTTCTTTGGGGAACTTGTCCAACACCAAAGCCGTGTTGGCATTGGCAGCCGTGACGAACGCCAACGCAGCCAACAGAGAAGCAAGAATTTTTTTCATGAGAATCTCTCCTGCTGCGATCAGTGGGGCTTGAAGTTCACACGCTCAGGCACTTGCTTGAACGTACCCACGCGGCTCCACCAAGGCATCAACAGGAAGAAGCCGAAGTAGATCAAGGTACCAACCTGGCTGACCTTTTCGCCCACGGGCGAAGGCGCTTGCGTACCCAGGTAGCCCAGGATCACGAAGTTGACCACGAACACCGCGTACACCAGGTTGTTCCAGGTAGGGCGATAACGGATCGACTTGACCGGGCTCTTGTCCAACCAGGGCAGGAACACCAGGATCACCACGGCGCCACCCATCACGGCCACACCCCAGAACTTGGCTTCCAAAACCTTGAGCAGGCCGATCAGGATCGCGGCACCAACCAGTGCGCCCATCTTGGCCTTGCCATCGCCCGAACCCTTGATCAGGTTCAGCACAGCAGCCACACCCACCAGGATGGCCAACACGTTCACCATCCAGTCAGTGGTCGCACGCAGCATCGAATAGAAGGGCGTGAAGTACCAGACGGGGGCAATGTGAGGAGGCGTCTTGAACGGGTCAGCAGGGATGAAGTTGTTGTACTCCAGGAAGTAACCGCCGAACTCGGGCATGAAGAAGATCACAGCCGTGAAGACGATCAGGAAGCCCACCACGCCAACGATGTCGTGCACCGAGTAGTAAGGATGGAAGGGGATGCCGTCCAGAGGAATGCCGTTGGCATCCTTCTTTTCCTTGATCTCGACGCCGTCGGGGTTGTTCGAACCCACTTCGTGCAGCGCAATGATGTGAGCGACCACCAGGCCCAGCAGGACCAGGGGCACGGCGATCACGTGCAGCGAGAAGAAGCGGTTCAGGGTGGCGTCACCGACCACGTAGTCGCCGCGGATCAGGATGGCCAGATCAGGACCGACAAATGGAATGGCGGAGAACAAGTTGATGATCACCTGTGCGCCCCAGTAGGACATCTGGCCCCAAGGCAACAGATAGCCCATGAAGGCTTCAGCCATCAGGCACAAGAAGATCAGGCAACCGAAGATCCACACCAACTCGCGAGGCGTACGGTAAGAACCGTAGATCAGGCCGCGGTACATGTGCAGGTACACCACGATGAAGAACGCAGATGCGCCCGTCGAGTGCATGTAACGGATCAACCAGCCCCATGGCACATCACGCATGATGTACTCGACCGAGGCAAAAGCCATGGCCGCATCGGGCTTGTAGTTCATGACCAGGAAGATGCCGGTCACGATCTGGATCACCAGCACCAGCATGGCCAGCGAGCCGAAGAAATACCAGAAGTTGAAGTTCTTCGGCGCGTAGTACTCGGACATGTGCTCCTTGTACATCTTGGTCGCCGGGAATCGGTTGTCGACCCAGGTCATCAACTTCTCGCCTGCCGATGCTCCGGCTGGCGCTGTTTTGAATTCAGCCATTGTGTGTCTCCGGTCAGGCCTTCTTGTCTTCACCAATCAGGAGCTTGGTGTCAGACAGGTACATGTGGGGAGGGATCTCCAGGTTGTCTGGAGCGGGCTTGTTCTTGAAAACGCGGCCAGCCAGGTCGAAGGTCGAACCATGGCAAGGGCACAGGAAACCACCGGGCCAATCGTCAGGCAAGGAAGCCTGAGGACCCGCCTGGAACTTGGACGAAGGCGAGCAACCCAGATGGGTACAGATGCCGACGGCCACCAGGATTTCAGGCTTGATCGAGCGGTGCTCGTTGCGAGCGTACTCGGGCGTCAGTTCGGCAGGCTTGCGTTCAGACTTGGGATCAGCCAACTGGCCATCGATCTTGGTCAGTTGAGCCAGCTGTTCGGGCGTGCGGCGAATGATCCACACGGGCTTGCCGCGCCATTCGACGGTCATCATCTCGCCCGGCTTGAGGGCACTGATATCAGCCTCGACAGCAGCACCGGCTGCGCGGGCACGTTCGGAAGGTTGGAAGGTCGAAACGAAGGGGATCGCAGTGGCCACGCCACCTACGCCACCGGCGGCGCAGGCCATGGTCACCCAGGTCCGACGGCTTTGATCCACTGGCTGATTGCTCATGGTTATCCTCGAGGACGATGACATTAGATTGGGGTCAACCTCGTATTCTAACGGACGACTGGCAGTCACCCACTCTGACCCGACTCAACTGTTCAGGAAGAAGCCACCCTTTTGTTTATTGTTTTTTTGCAACACACCACTCCAACTCCTGCACCGCAGAACCTGCGCAGGTGTCGTGCGCGACATGGCGGCCTTAGAGTTGACCGAGTTCAATTCGTCCAAAGGAGTGAGTCATGAGTTTTTTCTCTGAATTCAAGGAATTTGCAGTCAAAGGCAATGTGGTGGATTTGGCTGTCGGTGTGATCATCGGCGGAGCGTTTGGCAAGATCGTCGACTCGGTGGTCAATGACCTGATCATGCCGCTGGTCGGCAAGGTGGTTGGGGGGCTGGACTTCAGCAACTACTACGTGGCCCTGTCTGGCCAGGCTTCGGGTTTGACGCTGGCTGACGCCAAAAAAGCGGGTGCCGTTTTCGCCTACGGCAATTTTTTGACCGTGGCCCTGAACTTCGCGATCCTGGCTTTCATCATTTTCTTGATGATCAAACAGATCAACCGGATCAAAAACGAGGCCCCTGCTGCCCCGCCCGCCCCAGCGGCCACGCCTGAGGACATCGTCCTGCTGCGCGAAATTCGTGACAGTTTGAAACAGTAACGAAAGGTCTGGCGGGTTCAGCCGATATCCAACGTAGCCAGAGGGCTGGCTGACGTGATCGATATCTAACCAACTGGACCCAAGCTGTGACCGACCCTCGTCTTGATTCCGTCTTGCAGGCGGCATTGACCCGCCTGGAGTCGGCCATGTCCGCTGCCGCGAATTCGTCCGGCACGGTCCTGGGGCAGTTGGCACTCGCATCCACCAGCGCATCACAGCGCCAAATGCTGTTGGATGCCGGTCACATCCTCCAAAAGGACGCGCTCAAGCTTCAGCACGCCTTTGCCAAAGAGTTGCAAGACCGCGTCGAGAAGGAAACCCGTCGGCAAGGCGACAGCAAGGGCAATGCCCTGTCCGACACCGACTGGGCTTCTCTGGCTTTGGTCGACGACGCTGAAGTCGAGCGCGGCGTGGCAGCCGACAAATTGGCCCAACAACTGGCCACCGAATGCGACAAGGCGCTGGAAGCACTGAACAGCTACTTGAGCTCGGCGCTGGCAGACGGCAACCCCAATCACAACCCACTGCGCCCACAGGTCATCGCTAAAGCCTGGCTGAAAGCCCTGGGGGAGTTGTGTGACGATTTACACGTCACCAACCTGATCGTGCAACAGGTCGGACGTCAGTTATCCAAACAACTGACGACCGCTTATGAGCAGACCACGCAGGAGTTGAAAAGCCTGGGAATCCAACCTCAGGCGCTGTCGGTTCAACGCACAAGAGGATCGGCTTCGGCTGCCGATCAGGCCACGCGCCCCAGCCCCTTGGGTGACAGCGGCCCGACCACCCAGTCTGGCGGCTGGAACGGCTCCAGCGCGCACAACACCCAGCCGAGCCCATTCGGCAGTCAGGGTGGCAACCATCCTGGCATGCAGGGCACCCCAGCTCAAAGCCAGGAATCGCACCTGCGAGCCGCGCAGGCTTTGAGTGAAATGTTCGGCGTCAGTGTTCCTGGCGCCCATTTGGACGGCCCAGTCCCCATGGGTCTGCGAGGTCACAGCGCTCCCGGTCATTTCGCGCCGATCAGTGCCGACTTTCAACATCTGCTCAGGCAACTGAGCGCCCAAGGTACTGTCGCCGACTGGGGGGCCACCATGCCCGCCAGCATGGGAATGGAGGGCGCGCCTGGCCCCATCACCGCCCCCGGATTTGCCGGTCCCTTGATGGCGCCCAACCTGATCCGCGCCCACCGTGACGAATTGGTTCGCGCCAGCGGTGGCGCCGCCATCGACCAGATGGTCATCGACATCGTGGCCGCGCTGTTCGACCAGGTGCTGTCCGATCCCAAGGTGCCCCCTGAAGCGGCCCGCCAGATTGCACGCCTGCAAATGCCGGTGTTGCGCGTGGCCCTGGGGGACATGACCTTCTTCAATTCGCGCAAGCACCCCGTGCGGCGCTTCGTGAACCGAATAGCTTCCCTGGCCACCTCGTTTGACAGCTACACAGAGGGGCCTGGTCAAGCCTTTCTGAGCCACATCACCTCGCTGGTCAATGACATCGTTGACGGCGACTTCGACAAGATGGAGATGTACGAGACCAAGCTCAAGGAGCTGGAATCGTTCACCGAAATCGAGACCGAGCGTGATGCGGCCGAACAGGCCGCCGTAGCAGCCTTGCTCAACAACAAGGAAGCCGATCTGCGCGTTCAGCAGCGCTACATGCAGATCCTGCGCAAAGAGCTGGCCGAGATCGAAATGCCCGACTTCGTGCGGGACTTTCTGGCTCAGATCTGGAGCCAAGTCCAGGTCATGGCCTCGGCCAAGGAGGGCACGCAATCGACCCTGGCCGTTCGCATGCGCAAAGCGGGTCACGATTTGGTCACCAGTGTCCAACCCAAAGGCAGCCCTCAACTGCGTAAGGAGTTCTTGCTTCGCTTGCCCAAGTTGATGAAGGACCTCAATGACGGGCTGGCTTTGATCCAGTGGTCAGAGGACGCAAAGAAGGATTTCTTTGCCCAGTTGATGCCCACTCACGCGGCGTGCTTGAAGGCCGCCCCGCAGCATGAACTGACCCAACGCCTGCAGGAAAACGCGCTCAACAAAGTTGAGCAACTGGCCATTCCCAGTCGCGAAGAAGCCGCCAACGACCCTCTGCCAGCGATATTGGAGAACCTGTCGTCTCCACCTTTGCTGACCGTGGTGACCGCGTTGTCACCGGAAGAAGTCCAACAGGCTGGCTTTGTGCATGAGACGGCCATCACCGTTGATGGCGATCTGGACATCAATCTGGACATGGCCGGCGATGCCGACCCCTCGCTGTCCGAACTGGACATCAATCTGGATATTCCGCCGCCGCCAGCTGCGGGCATCCAGTTGGTGCACCACATCCAAAAGGGCACGGCCTATCAGATGGTCATGCAGGGACAGTGGAAAAAGGTGCGCCTGACCTGGGTCAGCGAAGGACGTTCGTTCTTCATCTTCACCCAGGGCCACCACATGCACAAGCAAACGATCTCGCTCACGGGCCGAACCTTGGCCAAGATGTGCGAGTCGGGCCGCTTCAAGGCTTACGAGCAATCAGAGTTGATCGAACGGGCCACCGTGCGGGCTCGGCGCCAATTGGCCGCTTTGGCCATGCCCAAGAAAACCGCAGCCTGATCCCCTCTGCCAGAGCGCTGCCGTCAGTCGGCTGAATCCGACGCGCTCAGCAACTGGAGCGCCGTGCGCATGGCCTCGATCAGACTGGATGCATCTGCACGCCCCGTCCCCGCCAAATCAAACGCCGTCCCGTGATCGGGGCTGGTTCGCACGAAAGGCAAGCCCAGGGTCACGTTCACGCCATGGTCCAGCCCCATGTATTTGACGGGGATCAGGCCTTGGTCGTGGTACATCGCCACCACCACGTCAAATTCACCCGGGTGATCAGGCGCATGGCGAGCACGCATGAACACTGTGTCCGGCGCCAAGGGACCGATGGCATCGATGCCTTGCGCACGAGCGGCCTGGATCGCCGGGCCGATAATGCGGATCTCTTCGTCACCAAATAGTCCGCCTTCGCCTGCGTGGGGATTCAAGCCCGCCACGGCAATCCGGGGATGGTTAAGCCCCCACTGGCGTGCACTGCGGTGCGTGATCTCGATGGTTTCCAGCACGGATTCATAGGTGACTTGCTCAATGGCCTGCCGCAAACCCACGTGAATGGTGACCAACACCGTTTTGAGTTGGTCGTTCATCAACATCATGCGCACGGGAGCGGGCGGCTGACCGGCAGGCGCGCCTTCCGCCTGCAACAATTCGGTGTGACCGGGATAGGGCTCCCCCGCAGCGGCCAACGACTCTTTGTGCAGGGGCGCTGTCACGATGCCCCCGACCAAGCCTTGCTGGGCCAAGCGCACGGCGCCTCGAATACTGGCGGCTGCAGCCAGCCCGGCACGTCGGTCAATGTGCCCCAGCGGCGCGTCAATCACATCCGCAGGCAGACCAGGCGGCGCCCAGACACCCATCGCACCTGGCAGCAAAACAGCCCATTGCGCAGGATCGGTCAGCGCCACCACACGAGGCCAGCCCATCTCGGGTGCTGGCTCCCGCTGAGCCAGGATATCCACCGCCCGCTGCATCACGTGCGGACACCCCACCACCAGTCCGTCCGGCTCGGTTTGCGTCCACAGTTTGACCAGAATTTCCGGCCCGATGCCACACGCGTCCCCCATGGTGAAAGCCAGGGCGGGAGCAGGGAGAAGGCGTTCCGGATCGGTCATGGCGACAAAAACAGCTGACGGAGGACAAACAAGGCAGGCAAACATTGTCGCCCGAACGTAAAGGCCTCGCTGCCCCTCAAAGGATCTCGCCCCGGTTGCTACACTCCGGGCATGACTTGGTTAGACGAAATTCGCTGGGACGAGAACGGGCTGGTGCCCGTGATCGCCCAAGAGGCCAGCACCGGCGATGTGCTGATGTTTGCCTGGATGAACCGGGATGCGCTGGCTCGCACGGCTGAAACGGGCGAGGCGGTGTACTGGAGCCGTTCACGCCGCAAGCTGTGGCACAAGGGCGAAGAGTCTGGCCACATCCAGAAAGTGCACGAAATCCGCATGGATTGCGACAACGACGTGCTGCTGCTCAAAATCACCCAATTGGGGCATGAGCCCGGCATTGCCTGCCACACGGGACGCCACAGCTGTTTTTTCAGCCGTTTTGAAGACGGACAGTGGAAACCGGTCGATCCGGTCTTGAAAAACCCCGACACGATCTACAAGTAAGCAAGATGAGTGACACCCAACCCAACACGCTGGACGTTCTAGCACGTCTGGCCGATGTGATTGAGTCCCGCAAAGGCGGCGATCCAGAAAAAAGCTACGTCGCCCGCCTGTTTCACAAAGGCACCGACACCATTCTCAAAAAAGTGGGCGAAGAGGCCACGGAGACTGTGATGGCGGCCAAGGACATGGCCTTTGATGCATCTGAAGGTCATCGCAAGGCCCTGGTGGGAGAATTTGCTGATCTGTGGTTCCACTCGATGGTCGCGATGTCCCATTTGGGTTTGGGCCCGCAGGATGTGGTGGCCGAATTGGCGCGGCGCGAAGGGCTTTCCGGGCTGGAAGAGTTTGCAGCCCGTTCTGCCTCCAAACCCAACACTGGCACGAATTGACAATCTGACTGAAGCGACTTGGCCCTATCCTTGCTGACAAACCAAGGCGATATCCATCTGCGCAGCACATATCCTGCAATCGGTTTAGAGTGACAAGTAAACCAGCCCCTTTACACGGGCGATTTTTGAACTGACATTTCGACTGGAGTACTGAACATGGGTTCCTTTAGCATCTGGCACTGGCTGATCGTGCTGCTCATCGTGGTGATGGTGTTTGGTACCAAGAAGCTCAAGAACGTCGGCACCGATCTGGGCGCAGCGGTCAAGGGCTTCAAGGACGGAATGAAGGGTGAAGAAGGCAATGCGGCCTCGACATCTGCGCCGGCCGCCCCTCAGCAAGTCACCCACGCCGCCCGCAACGACGCCAACACGGTGGACGTTGAAGCCAAAACCAAGTCTTGATCCGTGATTGACTTTGGCATCGACAAGCTGGCGATCATCGGGGCCGTTGCCCTGATCGTCATCGGCCCGGAAAAGCTGCCCCGCGTCGCCCGCACGGTGGGCGTGCTGGTGGGCAAGGCGCAGCGCTACGTCTCGCAAGTCCAGTCCGAGGTCAATCGGACCATGGAGATGGACGAGCTCAAGAAGATGAAGACCGGGATTGAAGACGCGGCTCGCGAAATCAATCAAGAGGTGTCAGCCAACTTGAATGAGGCCGCCAACAGCATCTACGCGCCCCATGGCGACATGAACGAGATGGGCGAGCGCTACGGCAGCTTCAACGATGCGCAAACGCCCTACTACGCCACCGGCACCCCGGTGCGCAAGAACTGGCGCCTCAAGCGAGGTGCCACGCCGCTTTGGTACAAGCAAAAGCATGGCGTCCGCCGTCATGCCCAATCTGGTGCGGCTCGGGTTGCACGCTTTCGGCCATCGGCCCCCACCTCTCCCCGCACCTGATCATTTGCCGTGAGCGATCCATCGAACCACCCTGACGAGCTGGAGGGCTCGGAACAACCCTTCATCGCCCACTTGATCGAGTTGCGTGACCGCTTGGTGCGCGCCTTGATTGCCGTTGGTTTGGTGTTTGTGGTGCTGGCCATCTATCCGGGACCTGCCGGACTCTATGACTGGCTGGCCGCTCCTTTGGTGGCCCATCTGCCCAAGGGCGGCACATTGATTGCCACCAATCCAATCTCACCCTTCATGGTGCCCATCAAGGTGACCATGCTGGCGGCCTTCATGCTGGCGCTGCCCGTGGTGCTGTACCAAATCTGGGCTTTTGTGGCGCCAGGCTTGTACAGCCACGAAAAGAAGCTGGTGCTGCCCTTGATCATCTCCAGCACCTTGCTGTTCTTTGCGGGCGTGGCGTTTTGCTATTTCTTTGTGTTTGGCAAGGTGTTTGCCTTCATCCAGACCTTCGCCCCCAAGAGCATCAC
>JAGWTE010000260.1 GCA_028869095.1 Burkholderiales bacterium | reverse complement strand
GTGGCGCCCACAAAGCGGTCGGACTCGGTCACGTACTGCGCAGCTTCTTTGGTCGTGATGTGCTCAAACACGATCTTGAGTTCAGGGAAGTCACGGCGCAGCGGGATCAGCTTGGTGTCGATGAAGGCCTTCTCGCGGTCAAACACATCGACGTCGCTGTCGGTCACTTCACCATGCACGCAAAACACCAGGCCTTCTTTCTGCATGGCTTCCAGCACGGGATAGGTGGCGCGCAGATCGGTCACACCGGCGTCGCTGTTGGTGGTGGCGCCAGCGGGATACAGCTTGAAGGCCACGACACCGGCCGCCTTGGCTTTCGCCACTTCCGCCGCGGGCGTGGCATTGGTCAGGTACAGCACCATCAAGGGGTTGAACTTCAAACCGGCCGGCACGGCGGCGCGGATGCGATCGCGATAGGCCACGGCTTGCTCGGCCGTCGTCACCGGGGGGCGCAGGTTGGGCATGATGATGGCCCGGCCAAATTGCCGCGCCGTGGCCGGCACCACGGCTGCCATGGCCGCCCCGTCGCGCACATGCAGGTGCCAGTCGTCAGGACGGGTCAGAACCAATCGATTCGCCAGTTGGTTCACTGTGGAGGCGGAGGCTGCTGCAGTCATACAAACCCAGATTCGGTCAAACAAACGAGACCGAATTGTGGCATTCATCCTGCCTTTTCGTGATGCGGATTTCTGGGCAGAATGGCTCGATATCGAACCTTGTCACCAGCACCCAGAAAGGGACCCATGCCGATCATCGATGCCCCCTCCGCCGGTCAAAAACTCATCAAAGTTGTGGCGCTGGGCGCCGCTGCCCTGGTGGCCTTGAGTTTGCTCAGCCCCATCGTCATCATCTCGGCGGGCGAACGCGGTGTGATGACCACCTTTGGCAAACCCGACGAGCTGGTGTTCCAGCCTGGCATCCACTTTCGCATCCCGCTGGCGCAAACCATGCACATGATGGATGTGCGCATCCAAAAGGGCGAGGGTGAAGGCGATGCCGCATCCCGAGACCTGCAGTCGGTGCACACCAAGATTGCGATCAACTACCACCTGGACCCCAAGCAAGTGGTGAACGTGTTCACCGGCATTGGTCCCAGCACCGAGATCGCGGCGGACCGCATCATCATCCCTGCTGCGCAAGAGGCGGTCAAAGCCGTGACCGCTCGCTTCACCGCCGAGGAGCTGATCTCTCGCCGCACCGAGGTGCGCGATGCGATCGGCTCTTTGCTGCGCCAGAAGATGGAGCGCCACGGCCTGACGCTGGATGAGTTCGCCATCGTGAACTTTGCCTTCTCGCGCTCGTTTGCCGAAGCCATTGAAGCCAAGGTCAAGGCCGAGCAAGAAAAACTCAAGGCCGAACGCGACCTGCAACGCATCGAGGTGGAGGCCAAGCAAAAAGTGGCCAGCGCCAAGGCCGAAGCCGATGCCCTGGCCTTGCAGCGTCAACAGATCACCTCAGACCTGCTGGCCTTGCGCCGCATCGAGAACGAGCGCGAAGCCATCCGCAAGTGGGATGGCAAGCTGCCCCAGATGACTGGCGGCGCCGTGCCCTTTGTCCACGTCGACAAGAAAGACTGACGACAAGGCCCGGCTTCGGTTCTTCAGGTGCGATCCGGGCTGGGCGTATTGACGTCCGGCGCCGGCTCTTGTGTCGGCGCGGGCACCGGTTGAGGGATCAGCATCACCCGGGGACCATGCCCGTGGTGACGCGCAAACATCGCCACCACCACCAGGCCCAACAAGATCCACAGCCAGGGGAACTCGCGCGGGGCGCCTGCGTCACGACTGCCCGCACGAGCAGGCTGGCTGGGCCCTGGTGGCGTGGCGCGAGGCGGCTGGGGCGGGGTCTCCGTGACCGGCGCCTCATCGGCCTTGGGTGGCATGGGCGCCAACCAGGCCACGCCCAAAAACACCCCGCCTGCCGCCATCATCGCCAGGATGTTGCCCAACTGGCCCAATGAGCCAAAGTCAAAAAACACCAGCTTGACCGCCGTTGCGGCCAGCAAGAAGGTGCCCAACCCCCAAAGCCCGCGTGACGCGGTTCGCGTCGCCCACCATGTCATCCCAGCCCCCACCATCGCCAGGCACAGCGACACCACCGCCGGCAGCAAGACGCGATCCAGATCGAAGATGGTCAACACGCCGGGCGGCCCCACCCAACGCAGTACCATGGCCAAGGCCACGCTGATCACCGCCAGCGTGGCGGCCAGGCTGAAGAAGCGGGCGTCTTGCGCACGGTCGACCGGCATGAAGCGCACCGTCAACAACAGGTAAGACAAGGCCACGAGTTCATACGCCACGGCCCAGGGCTCACGCTCGATGTGGAACAGCGCCTGAAAGAACAGATACCCCCCAAACAAGATCAAGCCCAAGGGGGACAAGGTGTTGGGCCACAAACGCCCTTGCGGCAACAGCCACCGTGCCTGCAAGGAAGCAAAGAGCGCACTGGCTACCATCCAGGTCATCACCACCGAGACATGCGGCGCCTGCAGGTGCTGATTGAACGCCTGCGCCCACGGCCAGATCAAGACCGGCAACATGCTGCGTGCGATGCCGGCAACGGACTCGCCCCCTTCTTCATGCCGGCCAGCCAGGCCGGCCAACAAAGCAAAGAGCACCTGCCCCGCGACCATCAAGGGGACGATGGCCCAATCTGGAAACCCATTGGCGCCGGCGTAGCCCGACAAAAAGACACCTGCACCCAA
>JAGWTE010000055.1 GCA_028869095.1 Burkholderiales bacterium | reverse complement strand
GGTGAGGCTCCTGCTGCATCCCAAACTGCTGGCTGAACACCGGTCCGGGATGGCTGTGACCGAGTCAGTTTGTATGCATTTGACTGTACCCCTGCAGGTCGATTTGGACTAGCCGCCTACTTGCGGGGGAGGCACGAGACGCCCGTGACGGATGTCTCATATTCCAAAAATCATCGCGCCGGGGCCCCGGTTTCAAATGGCTTGCGTGCGTGTTTGCAGCCAGTTCAAGGCGTCACCCTGCAGCAAGGGGCCGACCCGGCGAAGCACGTCGGCGTGGTAGGCGTTGAGCCAGGCTTTTTCGTCAGCACGCAGCAAGCCCATGTCGATGCAGCGGGTGTCAATGGGGCACAGGCTCAGGGTTTCAAAAGCCAGGTAGTCGCCATGTTCTGGTGTGCCGGGTTCCGCATGCTGCAACACCGGCGGCACCGCCACGTTGAGGACCAGGTTCTCAATGCGGATGCCCCACTGCTTGGGCCGATACAAGCCGGGTTCGATCGAGGTGATCATGCCGGGCTGCATCGCCATGTTCGGGTCGGGCATGGCCTTGGAGATCGATTGCGGTCCCTCATGGACATTCAAGAAGTAGCCCACGCCGTGCCCGGTGCCATGGCCAAAATCCAGCCCATGCTCCCACAGCGGGGCGCGTGCCACCGCGTCCAGCATGGGCGACAGCGTCCCCACCGGGAACTTCATGCGCGACAAGGCCATCGTGCCCTTCAGTACCAAAGTGAAGTCGCGTTTTTGCTCTGCGGTGGGCTCGCCAATGGCCCAGACGCGGGTGATGTCGGTCGTGCCACCCAGGTACTGCGCGCCCGAGTCGATCAGCAACAGGCCTTGGGCCGTCAAGCCCTGCGGCGTGCTGATCACGGCAAACGATTCGGCCGTGGCGCGGTAGTGGGGCAGGGCGCCGTTGGCGTTGAAGCCCGCAATGGTGGGAAAGCTCAGCGACACATAGCCAGGCCGTTTGGCCCGCTCGGCGCTCAAATGCTCGTCCACCGTCAATTCGCTGACCTGCTCATGCCCCAAGGCTTGTTCAAACCAGGCGTAGAACGAGGCCATGGCCGCGCCGTCTTGCTCCATGGCCTGGCGGATGAAGGCCGCTTCTGCGCCCGTTTTGCGCGATTTGGCCAGGGTGGTCGGGTTGATGGACTCGATCACCTTGACACTGGCCGGCACGGCTTCACGCAAGCCCCAGGTGATGCGTTTGGGGTCAATCAACAAAGTGGACTGGGCTGGCAGGGCTTTCACATGCGCCATCGCCTGGTCGTACTCGACCACGTCGACACCGTCTTGCAGCAAGGCGGTCCGGACCGCGTCTGGGACCTTGTTCAAGCCGACAAACAAGGTCGCGCGATCCAGTGCGATCAGCGCATGACCCAGAAACACCGGGTTGTAGTCGACGTCGGCACCGCGCAGGTTCAGCAGCCAAGCCAGGTCATCCAGCGTCGCGATCCAGTGGTGGGTGGCGCCCTTGTCTTGCATCGCCTGACGCAGTGTGGCCAGTTTTTCGGCGCGAGACGTGGCCGCATAGGGCGCGGCGTGTTCAAACACGGGCGCCTGGGGCAGTGCGGCCCGTTCGGGCCATGCCCCTTGCAGCGGGTCTTGCTGGGCCGCCAGGGTCCAACCGGCTGGGGCCAAGGCATCTTGCAGTTGTTTGGCCTGCGCCAAACCCATCACGGCACCGTCAACGGCGAGTTGTCCGCTGGCGGCTTCTTTTCGAAGCCAGTCGATGTAAGCGGGAATGGCGGGGCCGTCCAGCTTGACCAGGTCCACGCCGGTGCCGGCCAGTTCAGCTTCCGCTTGTTCCCAGTAGCGGCTGTCGGTGAAAACGGCAGCGCGCTGGGCCGACACCAGCAAGGTCCCTGATGAACCGGTGAACCCGCTGAACCACTCCCGGCCTTGCCAATGGGCGGGCAGGTATTCCGACAAATGCGGATCACTGCTCGGAATCAAGAGCGCTTGCCAACCTTGCTGGGCGGCGTGCGCGCGCAAGGCTTGCAAACGAGAGGCAACAGGGTGAGAGGCTGGGCTGGACGAGGTAGAGCTCACGGCAAGATGGCCTGCGAACGGCATCGCAAGCAGGGGCACGAATAAGGTGCCCATGTTGCCATGATCGGCCACCCTCACGTGGCCACAGGTGTTGATCGCGTGTTGATCGCGTCCTTATCGCGTGTTCATCGAGCGGGGGCGGCCTGTCCGGGCGCCGTCCCGGTGTTGCCGGCGGCCGACGTGGTAACGGGCTGATTCACGGCCGACACACTCACGGGCGGGGTCGAGGGCGGGGTCACGCGCACGACCATGGCGTTGGGCTCCAGCGCATGCGGGTCCGGGAAGACGCGGGCGTGGCGCTGCGACGTGAAGTAGGCCCAGGCCCAGTCCATCAACACCACGGTGCGGTTGCGGAAGCCGATCAGGAAGTACACGTGCACAAACAGCCAGAACAGCCAGGCCGAGAAGCCACTGAACTTCACGCGCTTGTTGATGTAGGGCAGGTCCAACACGGCCACGGCAGCCCGTTTGCCGATGGTGGCCAGGTTGCCGTAGTCGATGTAGCGGAAGGACTGCGAATCCTTGCCTTGCAGGCGCCGCATGATGTTGAACGCCGCTTTGCGACCCATCTGCTTGGCGCCGGGGCTGACGCCGGGCACGGGCGTGGGGTTTTGCGGGTCCAGATAGCTCTTGGCGCTGGCCAGGTCGCCCACCACGTAGATGTTGGGGTAGTCGGGCACCGTCAGGTCGGGTTGCACCACCACACGGCCAGCGCGGTCTAGTTGGCAGCGGGTGCTCTTGGCCAGCGCTCGGCCCAAGGGCGACGCGGCCACGCCAGCGGCCCACACCACCGTGCGGCTGGGCAAGAAGTGGGACACCGTGGTGGGGGTGCCGTCCGGGCTCGTTTCCGTGATGTCGTAGTGGATGCCAAAGGCGGTGATGTTGGTCACCTTGGCGCCTGTCAGCACCTCGGCACCCAACCCGGCCAGTTGATCCTTCGCGCGCTCAGACAGGTCTTCGGGGAAGGTGCCCAGCACGCGGCCGGCGCCTTCCAGCAAGATCACGCGGGCACGGCGGGAGTCAATGCGGCGGAACTCGGCGCTGAGGGTTTGCTGGGCGATTTCGGCCAGGGTGCCGGCCATTTCCACGCCCGTGGGGCCTGCGCCCACGATGGCGAAGGTCAGCCAGGGTTCGCGCTTGGCGGGGTCATTTTCGCGTTCGGCCTGTTCGAAAGCGGTCAACACGCGTCGCCGGATGGTGAACGCGTCGCCCAGTGTCTTCAAGCCTGGGGCGTATTTGGCCCAGTCGTCCCGGCCAAAGTAGGAGTGGGTCGCACCTGCGGCCACAATCAAATGGTCGTAGTGGATGTGCTCGCCGCCGTCGATCACCACGCAGCTGGATGCGGTGTCGATGGAGGTGACCTCGCCCATCAGCACCGTCAGGTTGCCGCGTGCGATCTGCTTGCGCAAGATGTGCCGGATCGGGCCGGCAATGGCGGGTGCGGGCAGGCCCGCCGTGGCCACCTGGTAGAGCAGGGGCTGGAACAGGTGGTGGTTGGTGCGGTCGATGACCACGATCTCCACCGGCGCGTGCGACAGGGCTTTGGCCGCTTCAAGTCCTCCAAAGCCGCAGCCAATGATGACGACACGGGGCTTGGGGGCAGGAGAACGGCTCAAGTCGGACATGCGGATGGAGGGGGCAAAAGGTTGTGTGACACCTCCACGAAACGTGCCAGGTGAATTTTTAGTGGTTTATACCAGTACACGTGTCACGCGTGGGGTTTTGCACCGCCCTGGTGCGCCCCTTGATCAAGGGGGCCCCTTCGGTGCCTCTCATTCTGCCCCCACAAGTCGAGGGGTCATGAGCAAGTCCAGCGTGCCACCGGCTTCGGCCAGCATGAAGCGAGCCTTGCCCGCGTGCTTGGCGGCGTACATGGCTTTGTCGGCCCGCAGGCACAGAGAATCGGCGGTCTCGCTCATTTCCCAGATGGCGACACCGACGCTGGCGCTCAGCGCCACGGTGCAGGCTTTCAGGTCTTGAGGCAGGCTCAGTTTGTCGACAATGCGACCGCAAATGCGTTCGATCTCGTTGAGTTGGCCTGCACCCTCCAGAATCACGGTGAACTCGTCGCCCGCCAGTCGGCAGACGGTATCGGTCGTGCGGACACAGCTTTGCAGGCGCTTGGACACCTCGGCCAGCACCTGATCGCCCGCCGCGTGGCCATGCACGTCGTTGATGCTCTTGAAGCCATCCAGATCCACATAGAGCACCGCCAAGGTTTGCTTGCTGCGGCGAGCCCGCGCAATCGCTTGGTCCAGCCGCTCTTCAAAGGCGCGGCGGTTGGGCAGGCCGGTCAGGCTGTCGTGGCGGGCTTGTTCGATCAATTCGCGTTGCTGGGCCTTGAGCACGCTGATGTCACTGAAGATGCGGATGTGTTGAGCCACCCGGCCGGACTCATTGCGCAGCGCGCTCACGCTCATCCAGGTGTCGATCCGGCGTCCGTTCTGACACACCTGATGGCTTTCGCCCGACCAGCGCTGATGCTGTGCCAGTGCGTGCTCGATCCCGCTCAGATGACTCTCACGCAGTGGTGGCAGGCCCACCAGCTCGGCGTTTTTGCCCACCACTTCGGCAGGTGTGAGGCCGCTGAGGTTGGTGAATGCGGGGTTGACCATCAGGATGCGATCCAGCGCATCGGTCACCACCACTGCATCGCCCGTTTCCTCGATCACGCGGCTGGCCAGGCGCAATTTCTCGGCCGCCTTTTTCTGATCCGTGATGTCGCGGGCGATGGTCAGGATGTGGTCCATCTGGCCATCGGCGCCAAACACCGGTGTTTTGATCATGTCCATGATCCGCTCACCCTCTGGTGTCCGGAAGGGCAGCCCCTGGAAGTGATGGGCCTGAGGGGCCTGCATGATCAAGGCGTCGTGCTGTTCGCCACGCTGTACGACGTCAGGCGGCATGACCTCTCGGGGCGTCTTGCCCAGCACCGCATGGGTGGGCAAGCGCATGGAGTCGGCGGCGGCACGGTTCCAGACCAGATATTGGTCTTTGGTCTGCGGGCGCACGCTCTTGGCCACCACCGCGACGGGCAAGCTGTCAACCAGGGTGCGGTAGAACGACTCCTGTTCTTTCAGCGCGTCCATGGCGTGGTGGGCCTCGCTGGTATCGCGAGACACCAGGGCAATGCCTTCAGGGATCGGGATGATCTGGTGGTGCAGCCAGGTGGGCGCATGCTGCGCAGAGTCTGGGGCGAGCACTTGGTACAGGTGCTCCTCGGTGACCGCCGCGCGCGTTTTCTCAGCCCGGCGCAGGCGCTGGAAGAAGAGCGTGTACTCAGGCTGCGGGAACAGATCGGCCAGATCGGTGCCCACCAATTCGCGGCGGCCTTGTCCAAACCAGGCCCGGGCCTGACGGTTGGCGCGCACGATGCGAAAACCCAGTTTGGTCCCCATGTCGTCCCGGCGCTCGTGCAACACCATCAAGGCATCTTGCGAGCCGTCCAGCAAGGCTTGCCAAGTGGCCTCTGCCGCCTCGGCGACGCGAACGTGTCGTCGCCAGCGATTCATGAACCACAGCGGTGTGGCCGCCGATGCAAACAGCAACAACACGCCACAGGCGTGAAAGACACCTTGAGAAGAGGACGTCAGCACCAACCCGATCAGCATGCTCAGGACCAGCAGCACAGGCCAGGTCTCTTTGGGCAGGCGTCGAAGTTGGGTGGGCGTCCCCATGATCATCGTATTGATGAACGAAGACATGGACACCCCGACTGGAAAATTGTGCAGTGCACCTATTTTCGGAAAGGTCGGCGCCAACTTGATAGATATGCACGTTTCAGTGCTATTGAGTGTGTAACGTGAAGTGATCAGGCAGGCTCAGACATCGGGCCGGCGGGCGGCGTGTTGGTCGGCATTGTTGTCAGCGCGTTGAACGGCGCTTTGAACGGCGCGCGCTCATCCAACTCATCCAGGTAGGCGCTCATCCCGCTGTCTTCGCGTCTCAAAAATCGCGCCACGGCTTGCCGGAAGCCTTCATGGGGTAGCCAGTGAGCCGAGTAGGTGCTGACCGGCAACAGGCCGCGCGCCAACTTGTGTTCGCCCTGCGCACCGCCTTCAAATCGCTGAAAGCCTTGTTCCATGCACCACTGCAGGGGCTGGTAGTAGCAGGTCTCAAAGTGCAGGCAGGACACGTTCTGGACGGAGCCCCAGTAGCGGCCATACACCGCCCCGTGCTGCCGGTCGACCGCCAGCAGCGCGCAGGCGATGGGCTGGTGAAGGCGGTCAGAGGCGATGACCAAGGCCCAGGATTCGGGCAGGGTGTGGGCCACCTCGGCCCAAAATGCGCGACTCAGATAGGGCGTTTGCCGCCGCTCCAGATAAGTCTGTGCGTAGCAGCGATAGAAAAAATCCCAATGGCTTTCGGTGATCTGTTCGCCGTCCAGCACATCGAAGGTGATGCCCGCTTCCTGCACCTTGCGCCGCTCTTGCTTGATCTTCTTGCGCTTGTCGCGCTGCATGTCAGACAAGAAGTCCTCGAAGTCGACAAAGGGCCGGCCTTCACGGTTTTGCCAATGAAACTGCACCCCTTGCCGTACCAGCCAGCCCCGGTCCTGGGCGATCTGGGCTTGGTCTTTGGGCAAAAACAAGGCGTGGGCCGACGACCAATGGTGCTGCTCGCATGCCCGCGTGATCTCATGGAGCATCCGCGTGATGGCTTGTGCACCTTGCTCACCGAGCAAAGTGGCTGAGACCAAAAAGCGCGGCCCGGGGATGGGTGAAAAGGGCAGGGCACTGACTAGCTTGGGGTAGTAGCTGTGCCCGGGTGTGGCCAGTTGCTGGTTGTAGGCATCGGCCCAGGCCCAGTCGAACACGTACTCGCCCCAGGAGTGGTCTTTCAAGTACAGAGGGCAGGCAGCCTGGACCTGGCCTTGTGCGTCGACCAGGGTCAAAAACCTCGGGTGCCAGCCCGATTCGGGGCTGGCGCAGCCCGTTCGATCCAAGGCCGACAGCCACGCGTGCCGTAAAAACGGGCTGCCTCCGCCGCTTGCGTTCACCAAGGCATCCCATTGTTCTGGGGCGATCTCATCGAGCTTGTGGTGCCAAGTGGCGGTCAGGCCCGCTACCATGCTCACCTGCGTTTCAGTTTCTGTTTTGTCCATGAGCTCTTTGTCGTCCGTCGCTGCACCTGCCCATGCCCTGGATGTGGCCCTGCTGCAATTCAATCCCACCATCGGTGACCTGGATGGGAACGCGCGCAGCATTGTTGCTGCAGCCCGCCAAGCCTACGCCAACGGCGCCCGTTTGGTGGTGACGCCGGAAATGGCCCTGTGCGGCTACCCCCCGGAAGACCTGCTGCTGCGCCCCGCCTTCATCCAGGCCTGCGACACCGCCTTGCAGGGCATCGCCCACGATCTGGCCGATCTGGCTGATCTGCATCTGGTCATTGGCCACCCTCAAGCCGGGCCGGGTGACGACGTTCGCACGCGCTCATGGTCGGTGCCGCGTCGCCTGAACGCAGCCAGTGTGTTGCGCGGCGGCCAGATCGTGGCCACCTATGCCAAGCGCGAGTTGCCCAACTACCAGGTCTTTGATGAGCGCCGCTACTTCATCAGTGGGCGCGAGGTGGGACTGGGCCCCGTGGTGATCAATGTCATGGGGTGGAAGGTGGGTATCCTGGTTTGCGAGGACGCCTGGTTTGACGAGCCCGCCCAAGCCGCGCAAGCCTTGGACGCCCAAGCTTTTGTGGTGCTCAATGCCTCGCCTTTCCATGCCGGCAAGCGCGCCGAGCGCGAAGACCGCATGGCCCATCGCGCTCGCAGCCTGAAGGCGCCCTTGCTGTACGCGCACTTGGTGGGGGGGCAGGACGAGGTCGTGTTCGACGGCGCCTCCTTTGCCATGGATGCCCAGGGGCAGGTCGGCGCCCGCGCCCCCAGTTTTGAACTGGCCACACTGCCTGTGCGCCTGATGCCCGATGGCAGCGTCGGCGGCCCCATGGCTGAGGCCCCGTCCTACGAGGGCGAGATCTGGGCGGCCTTGGTGTGCGGCGTGCGAGACTACATCGGCAAGAACGGCTTTCCGGGCGCCATCATTGGCTTGTCGGGCGGCATCGACTCTGCCCTGGTGCTGGCCATTGCTGTCGATGCCCTGGGGGCCAACAAAGTGCGCACCGTGATGATGCCGTCGCCTTACACGGCCGACATCTCGTGGATCGACGCCAAGGACATGGCTGACCGTCTGGGCGTGAAGCACGACGAAATCTCGATCGCCCCCATGTTTGACCAGTTCAACCAGGCCTTGGCGCCCATGTTCGTGGGCCGCCAACCCGATACGACCGAAGAAAACATCCAGGCCCGCATTCGCGGCACCTTGCTGATGGCCTTGTCCAACAAGACCGGCTCCATCGTGCTGACCACCGGCAACAAGAGCGAAATGGCCACCGGCTATTGCACCCTGTACGGTGACATGGCGGGCGGCTTTGCTGTCATCAAGGATCTGGCCAAGACCCTGGTGTATCGCCTCTCGCGCTGGCGCAATGCCCTGGCCTTGGCTCAGGGCCAAGTCGAGCCCATCCCCGAGCGCATCATCACGCGCCCACCCTCGGCCGAGCTGCGCCCCGATCAAAAGGACCAGGACAGCCTGCCCGAATACGATGTGCTCGATGCGATTTTGGAGCGCTACATGGAGCAAGACCAGTCCATCGAAGAGATCGTGGCGGCTGGCTTCAACCCTGCCGACGTGGACAAGGTCACCCGCCTGATCAAGATCAACGAATACAAACGCCGCCAGGCGCCCGTGGGCATTCGCATCACCCACCGTGCCTTTGGTCGCGATTGGCGCTACCCCATCACATCCAAGTTCCGCGCCTGAGCCCGCTCAGACGTGATTAAATATCTGCTTTTGGAGACCTCGTTCATGAAACAAATCACCGCCATCATCAAGCCGTTCAAACTGGAAGAAGTTCGTGAAGCCCTGGCCGAAGTGGGCGTGACCGGTTTGACGGTGACGGAAGTCAAAGGCTTTGGCCGTCAAAAGGGCCACACCGAGTTGTACCGCGGCGCCGAATACGTCGTCGACTTCCTGCCCAAGGTGAAGGTAGAAGTCGTGGTCAAGGGTGACGACGTCGAGCGTTGCATCGAAGCCATCGTCAAGGCCGCCAAGACCGGCAAGATCGGCGACGGCAAGATCTTCGTCACCGCTGTGGAACAAGTGGTCCGCATTCGCACGGGTGAAACCGACGAAGCCGCTGTTTGATCAGCTTGATCTGAGCGATCTGATCTGTTCCAGCTGATGACAGGGGCAAGGCGCTGATCGGGCGCCGCCCTTGATCAGCTCGGGTTCAGATACCAGGCACCACGCCGCCAGGCCCTGCATCCGGGGCTTCGGGCGGCGTTTGTTTTTGCAGCCGTTCGTGCTCGGCTTCCAGTCGGTCCAGCATGGCGGTCACGTCCTGGTCCACCAGCAACAAGTCCTGCACATCGGGCCACAAGAAGCCACTGTCGCGGCTGCGATCGATGAAGCGCAGCAACTCATCGTAGTAGCCGTCCACATTGAGCAGGCCCAAAGCCTTGCGGTGGTAGTCCAGCTGGCGCCAGGTCCACACCTCGAAAATCTCTTCCATGGTGCCGATGCCACCGGGCAAGGCCAGGAAGGCATCCGAGTGCATCGCCATTTGGTGCTTGCGCTCATGCATGCTGCTGACCACCTGCAACTCGGTCACCCCGCCGTGGCCCAGCTCACGCTGGATCAGCCGGTCAGGAATCACGCCAATCACATCGGCGCCGGCTGCCAAAGCACCATCGGCCACGGCGCCCATCAGGCCCGTGCTGCCGCCGCCATACACCAGGCGCCAGCCGCGCTCGCCGATCTGCCGGCCGACCTCGCGGGCCACGGCCTCATGAATGGGAGAGTGGCCCATGCGAGAGCCGCAATACACGCACAAAGACAATTTGCTCACAGGCTTTGACATCAAAAAAGGCTCACACCAGGAAGCGTTGATACAAGGCACAGGCCCACACGCCGCCACACAGCAGCAAACTCAAGTGCACGGCGGCACTGCCAAAGTCTTTGGCCCGCTTGCTCAGTTCATGCAGGTCCATCGACACACGGTCCACCACGGCCTCGATGCCGGAGTTGAGCAACTCGACAATCAACACCAGCACGACCGCGGTGACCAGCAGGGCCACCTCCACCCAGGTTTGCCCCAGCCAAAACGCCGCCGGCAGCATCACCAGAGCCAAGGCGGCCTCTTGGCGGAAGGCGCTTTCATGCCGGAGCCCCGCCCACAGGCCTTGATAGGAGTACAGCGTGGCCCAGATGATGCGGTTCAGGCCCGAGCGGCCCTTGTGGGGGTTCTTGGCGGGTGAACTCATGATGGCTGGACGTCGTTGCGGTTGTCGATCAGACGGGTGCCGCTGAACTCGTCATGCCAAAACTGTTTCTTGGGGTGCAGCATGCTGAGCAAGGCATACACAATCGCCCAGCCAATCAGCGGGCCATACAACAGCTTGGATTGATGCCAGCCCGCCAGCCAGGCCGTGGCCAGGGACGGGATGAACCAGATCCACGACCACATGAAGCGGATCAAGGCTTGTTTGAGCGACACGGGTTGTCCGTTGCTGGACACCAGACGCAATTGCCAGGAACGCATGGCCAAGGTCTGGCCGCCGTGGGTCCAGAACCAGAGGAAGTACAAGGCCAGCGCCAGAAAAATCGTGGCCTGCATCCCATTGCGGCCATGCAGGCCATGGGTTTGATGGGTGCTGATCGAGTAGATCGCGCCGACGGTCATCACCACGCCAAACAGCACCACGCCTTCGTAAATGAAGGCGGCCAGTCGGCGGATCAGGGTGGGGGCTGGGCCTTGGGCCCGTTCAGCGCAAGTGGCGGCGCTCAAGCCGCCCTGCTTGGGAGGAGAACTCTGGGTCATAGAGCGAGAATCTAACAGGCAATCCGCCTGTTCTCACTCAATGCCGCAAGGTAGGAGCAGGGCGCGAAGCGGCAGATTCAGCCACAGGAGACATGGCTGCACCCTGAGGGCCCTTCTTGGGCAGCAGGGTTTGCGGGTCCACAAAACCCTTGGTTGCGGCAATCTTGGGCAGCCCCGTGTGTTGGTGTTGTGGCGGGGTGGGGCGCTCGTTGATCAGCGTGGTGGTGGCACCACGACCGGCCTTGACCAAGGTGGCAGCCGCAGACTGTTGGCCCGGCGCGGAGCTCAAGGTGTTGGGCACCACATTGGATTTCTTCTCGACCACCTTGGCCACAGGCGTGCGTCCGCTGAACACCTGGCTTTGCTCGCGAGGGCCGACCATGTCGTCTGCCAGGAACACGGGCTTTTGCTTGCGGCGAGCTTGCTGAGCCAGGGCCTTGCGGTCTTCTGGCGACAAGGCTTGGTAGGCGGCCCACTTTTCTTGCCGCTCTTGAGGTGGCAGTTGTCGTGTTTGCTGAAAGCGCAAACGGGCTTCGCCACGCGCCTTGGGCGGCAGCTTGGCCCATTGCGTCATGCGTTGCTGCATGCGCTCTTGCTCTTCATGCGACAGCTGAGGGTAACGGCTGGCCACGTTGAGCCACTTGTCTTTGCTGGTTGCGTCCAGGCTAGACCATTGAGTGGCCAATGGCTGCAAGGTGGCTTGCTGAGCAGGCGTCAGCTGGGTCCAGTCCGGGTTGGCGCCGGTTTCAGCCACGCCCACTGCGGGAGGCGTGCCAACAGCCTTCCCCGCCGCGTGAGCGGTTGAGAAGGCAGTGACCACCCCGCCGATGAGCGCACAGGCCACACCGAGCGGCAACAACTTGGCAAAACGCATCAGGTCGTTCCGTGATCCGCCGCAGAGGAGTTGTCGGATTCAGGAGCCGTGGCTGGGGCGGCCGTGTCAGCCCCCCCATCGCTGGAGTGCAGGTACTCTTCAAAACCAGGATCCGAATAAGCCGATGGTGGCAAATCGTCGGTCAGCAAAGCCATGTCCACATCGGTCGCGGCTTGCAATTGCTCATGGCGATACCAAGTGTGGATGCCCCACAGGCCGGCAACCAGGGCAATCATGGGCAGGGCAGAGGCCAAACGCCAACCCCACCCCAGCGGGGCGTCGTCCATGCGGCGGCCGTGTCCAGTCGCTCGAGCGATGGCGCGTGTCCAGCCAGAGAGCGTGCCCGAGCCCGCGCCACCCTGGGCGCCAGCCAGTTGCCAGCCCAAGGCGGGCTGCGCAATCTGAACGGGACTGGTGGCTTGCGCTTTGGCCGCTCGGGCCAAGGCCACCGATTGCGCTCGGGCGACACGCAGTCGCTCAGTGATGTCGTGCGGCAGGCCTTGGGAGCCCGCCTCCAGGCGCGCACTGAGGCGCAGGGCAAAGCGGGCCTCAAGGGCCTCGCGTTGCGCCGCGTTCAGCGGATGACGGGGTGTATTTTTCACAATGTGATACCACGAGAATGGAGGGCCTTGGACAAGGCCTGTACTGCACGGGAGCAGTGTGTTTTCACGCTGCCTTCCGAACAACCCATGGCTGCAGCGGTTTCTGCCACATCCAGTTCTTCCCAGTAACGCAGCAGGAAGGCTTCTCGTTGACGCGCGGGCAATTTTTCGACTTCTTCTTCGATGGCCCCCAGCGTTTGGGTGCGACTGGCGGTGTCTTCGGCCCCTTCGGTGCCGGGCTCGTCGATTTTCAACGCGGCGAGCAGGTCGAAGTCCCCATCGTCATCGCCCACGGCGGCTTCCAGGTCGCCGATGTTCTGAAACACCGCATTACGAACTTTTTGGCGCCTGAACCAGTCCAGGGTCGCGTTGGACAGGATGCGCTGGAACAGCATGGGCCACTCACTGGTGGGACGGTCGGCGTAGCTGTTGCACAGCCGGATCATCGCGTCTTGCACGATGTCCAGCGCCGCGTCCTCATCCCGGACGGCGTAAACCGTGCGTTTGAACGCGCGACGCTCAACGCTTTTCAGAAACTCATTGAGTTCTTGTTCTGTGGGCGGACTGGGCAGAGGGGTCAAAACCGAGCCTTGAGGCGAAATGGACAACTGAGACAGCGGGCGAATTATGCATCGGCATGGCTTACGCGCCTGTTACGTGCGGTTTTGTATTGGCGACAGGTGTAATGAGTGTGATAATCGCAGTCTTTGCGCCAATTCCGATCTGGGCTGGGGCTAGCGTCCAACAGGCGCCAGACACAGTCCGCGCACGCTCCAAATCCGCCTCACAAGGGCGAGCACGCTGGCAATCCGTTGCCGCAGTGCTGCTGTCGCAGTCTCTCAGGCTGTGGTGGTGTAGAGGGGCACCGATCATTTTTCGTTAGAGAAATCTCGAAAGGTTTTACCAAAAATGGACATGTCCAATCCCACTACGCCCGAAGTCCTCAACGGTTCTGACATCCTGGTTCGCTGCCTGCAAGCCGAAGGTGTCAAGTACATGTGGGGCTATCCCGGCGGCGCTGTTCTCTACATTTACGACGCCCTGTACAAGCAGGACACCATCGAGCACGTTCTGGTTCGCCACGAACAAGCTGCTGTGCACGCCGCTGACGGCTATGCACGCGCCACCGGCGACGTCGGCGTGGCTCTGGTGACTTCCGGCCCCGGTGTGACCAATGCCATCACCGGCATCGCCAC
>JAGWTE010000054.1 GCA_028869095.1 Burkholderiales bacterium | reverse complement strand
GCTGCTTGCGGGCATACTGAACAATAGAGTCAGACTTTGTTGATTACTGCAAATGGACTGGAACATGCAAAGCGTGAAAGCCCCTCGATCTGTCAATGTCTTGTTGGCCGCCAGTTTGCTGGCGTCAGCCGCTGGCGGTGCGCTGGCGGAAGACAAGCCGGTATACCGTTGCCCCGGTAACTTGTATACCGATGCACTGTCGGCGAAAGAGGCGTCTGATCGTGGTTGCAAGACCCTGGAGGGGGCGCCCATCACCGTGATCCAATCCGTGGCGCCGCGTGGCGAGCGCGCCGTCAAGTCTGCTTCAGGCTCGGGTGGCGAAAAGGTGTCGTCCGAAGACCAAAAAGCGCGAGACGCCGATGCCAAACGCATCTTGGAGACCGAGTTGAAGAAGGAAGAGGAGGCCTTGGCCACCCTTCAAAAGGAATACAACAACGGCCAGCCTGAGCGGCGCGGTGATGAGAAGAACAACCAGAAGTACCTGGACCGCGTGGCCGAGATGAAGGCCGCTTTGACGCGCAAAGAGGCCGATGTGGCGGCCTTGCGCCGTGAATTGAGCGGCAAATAAAGGGTGGCAGTGTGGCCAAAAATGCAGGGGCGCTGAGCCGCCAAAGAAGTGTGGCCAAGGGCGGCTCGACTGCCGACCCCGCCGAAATTCAGCGTTTGTTGCCCCCTGGGCTGGACACCTTTGACTACCTGGCCACCATGGTGGCGGTGGTCGAGCCCGACGGTCAGTGTCTGTTCGTCAACGCGGCGTTTGAAGAGGTCTTGGGGCTGTCCCGGCGCAGCGTGCTGCGAGAGTCCATCTATGACTGGTTTGCTGACCCCGTGCTGCTGCGCGATGTGGTGCAGGCCGTGGCGCGCAATGATTACGCCACCAGCCGTCTGGAGGCGGAGCTCAAGCGCCATCCTCATGTGTTTTCGGAATCCCTGCATGTCCAGGTCATCGTGACCCGTCTGGATCATGGCAACCTGGCGGTGATCGAGTTGGTCGAGGTTGAGCAAAAGACCCGGCAAGAGCGCGAGGAGCGGGCGCTCGATCAGGCGCAAGCCAACAAAGAGCTGATTCGCAACCTGGCTCACGAAATCAAGAACCCGCTCGGTGGCATTCGCGGTGCAGCACAGTTGCTGCAGATGGAGCTGGAGTCCAAATCGCTGACCGAATACACCCAGGTCATCATTCACGAAGCCGATCGCCTGCAATTGCTGGTGGATCGCTTGCTGGCGCCGCATCGTCGTCCGCATCTTGTGGGGGACGTGAACATCCACGAAGTGTGTGAGCGTGTGCGTTCCTTGATCCTGGCTGAGTTTCCCAAGGGCTTGAAGGTCGTGCGGGACTACGACATTTCGGTGCCGGAATTTCGGGGCGATCGCGAGCAGTTGATTCAAGCGGTGTTGAACATCGCGCACAACGCGGCGCAGGCCTTGGTCGAGCGCATTCAGGGCGGTGATGCCATGTTGCGCTTGAAGACCCGGGTGGCGCGCCGTGTCACGATCAACCGGGAATTGCATCGCCTGGCATTGGTCTTGCATATCGAGGACAACGGCCCGGGGATTCCGGAGTCGATCCGCGATCGCATTTTTTACCCCTTGGTTTCGGGGCGCGAAGGCGGGTCTGGCTTGGGATTGACCTTGGCTCAAACCTTTGTTCAACAGCACCACGGCACCATCGAATGCGAGAGCCAGCCAGGTCATACGGTTTTCAAGATCTTGATACCCTTGCCTTGATTCGCTCTTGTCGTTCATTGACGATGGGGCTTGCTAACTTTAGGCGCACATGAAACCCATCTGGATCGTTGATGACGACCAATCCATCCGCTTCGTGCTGGAGAAGGCACTGACGCGAGAGGATCTACCGGTTCGCAGTTTCACCAATCCGCGTGATGTCCTGGCGGCGCTGGATGAAGACGAACCCCAAGTATTGGTGTCCGACATCCGCATGCCTGGTGGTTCTGGCATTGATTTGCTGACCAAGGTGAAAGCCCGTTTGCCAGGCTTGCCGGTCATCGTCATGACCGCCTATTCCGATCTGGATAGCGCGGTGTCGGCTTTTCAGGGCGGGGCTTTTGAATACCTGCCCAAGCCGTTTGACTTGCCCAAAGCGGTGGAGTTGATTCGCCGCGCGGTAGATGAGTCCGTGCGCGAGGACGTGTCTGACGAGCGCATGACGCAGATGCCCGAGATGCTGGGGCAGGCGCCAGCGATGCAGGACGTGTTCCGTGCCATTGGCCGCTTGAGTCAAAGCAACGTCACCGTGTTGATCACGGGCGAGTCGGGCGCGGGTAAAGAGTTGGTGGCGCGTGCCTTGCACAAGCACAGCCCTCGTGCCAATGGGCCTTTTGTCGCGATCAACACGGCCGCCATCCCCAAAGACTTGCTCGAATCCGAGTTGTTTGGCCATGAACGTGGTGCCTTCACCGGCGCGCAGACCATGCGGCGCGGGCGCTTTGAGCAGGCCGATGGCGGCACTTTGTTCCTCGATGAAATCGGGGACATGCCGTTTGATTTGCAGACGCGGTTGTTGCGTGTGCTCAGCGATGGTCAGTTCTATCGCGTGGGCGGTCACCATCCGCTCAAGAGCAATGTGCGTGTGATCGCGGCGACTCACCAGAATCTGGAAGACCGCGTTCGCCATGGTGTGTTCCGCGAGGACTTGTTCCACCGCCTGAACGTGATCCGCCTTCGTCTGCCGGCCTTGCGTGAACGCCGTGAAGACATCCCGACCTTGGCGCGTTATTTCTTGCAAAAGAGCGCCAAGGATCTGGGGGTGGAAGCCAAGCGCATTTCCGATCCTGCCTTGGCCAAACTGGCGACCTTTGATTTTCCTGGCAATGTGCGGCAGTTGGAGAACATCTGCCATTGGTTGACGGTGATGGCGCCCGCACAGGTCATTGAAACCAAGGACTTGCCGCCTGAGTTGCTCGATGCGCGTGCGGTGTCTTCAGGCTTGGCAGGTTTGGTATCGCCTTCGGAATTGCCAGCCGTGGCAAGCGGGGGCGGATTGCCTGATGCCGTGCCTGCGCCATTTGATGCGCAGAGTCATGCCGCCCTGGCCAATGGGGCCAGTGATCTTTCGTCGCTGCACGACACGGTCGCTGTGGCTCGCCCGTTTGCGGCGGATGGCGCGCAGCCCGCCAGCGCTGTGGCGCCGTCAGCGGCATCCATTGAGGGCGAGGTGCCGGCCTGGCTTCACGATCTGGAGCGCGAGGCGCGAGCCCGACTGGAGTCTGGGCAGGCAGATGTGTGGGATGCGCTGACACGCCAGTTTGAAGCCCGTTTGATCCACACGGCCTTGGAGCTCACGCGTGGGCGTCGCATCGAAGCCGCGCAAAAGTTGGGGATTGGGCGCAACACCATCACCCGCAAGATTCAGGAACTTGGCATCGACGATTGAGTCCAACGCACTGTGTCATCAAGCGGGATGCGTCTGCGATAAAGTAGCCGCATCCCCTTAACAGTGCTGGAAGATTGTCGTATGAATACTCGAATCCATCGCATGGCGCTGTCCTCTATGGCAGCGGCTTTGGCTCTGGCCTTGGGCGCTTGCTCAACGACCAGCCCGGACGTAATCAAGCCTGAAGACGCTCAGCGGCTGTCGCAAGTGCAAGATGCGGTTGTGTTGAACGTGCGAACCGTGGCGGTTGAAGGCAGCCAAAGTGGCGTGGGTGGCGCAACCGGCGCCATTGTGGGCGCCGTGGGCGGCAATGCCTCTGTGAGCGGCAATGGTCGTGGATCGGCTGTTGCGGGTGTGGTCGGTGCCGTGGTGGGCGGCGTGGTGGGTAACGCGGTCGAGCGTTTTGGCACGCGTGAAGAGGCCTACGAGATCCTGCTGCAAATGGCCTCGGGTGAGCGTCGATCCATCGTGCAGGCCAAAGGCACCGAAGTTTTCAACCCTGGTGATGCTGTGATTTTGGTTGTGACGGGAGGCAAGACCCGCGTCATGCTGGCGCCCAAGGTGGCTGCGCCCGCCGCCAAGTAAGGGTTTTGTCGAATTTGTTCAATTGCACAGGGCAAGGGAACTAACTCGGGGCGGACATACACTCATCGGTATCAATCCATACCGTGCAAGCTTGTATGTCCAAATCCTTTCCTGGTCAGCGTTCCTTGTTTTGTCTGGCTCTTAGTTCGGTCTTGTGGATGGTTTCCACGCCAGCTGTTTATGCCAAAGCGACGGCTGTTTCGCCCAGTCAAACGGCGCCAGCTTCGTTAGCACTGCGTACGGTGGAGGGGATCAGCGAATTCCGTTTGCCCAATGGCCTGCAGGTTTTGTTGATCCCCGATGATTCAAAACCCACCACCACGGTCAATGTGACCTATCGGGTGGGGTCTCGCTATGAAAACTATGGCGAAACCGGGATGGCCCATTTGTTGGAGCATTTGTTGTTCAAGGGCTCGCCACGGCATCCGCAAGTGTGGTCGGAGTTCAATAAGCGAGGGTTCCGTGCCAATGGCAGCACGTGGTATGACCGCACCAACTATTTCGCCAGTTTTGCGGCCAACGACGAAAATCTGCGTTGGTATCTTGAATGGCAGGCCGATGCCATGGTCAATAGTTTCATTGCCCGTAAGGACCTGGACAGTGAAATGACCGTGGTGCGCAACGAGATGGAGATGGGGGAAAACGATCCCGGTCGCATCTTGTACGAGAAAACCGTGGCAACCATGTACGAATGGCACAACTACGGTAAATCAACGATTGGTGCGCGCACGGACGTGGAAGGCGTGGATATCAGTCATTTGCAGGCCTTCTATCATCGGTATTACCAACCCGATAACGCGACGTTGATCGTGTCTGGCAAATTCAAGCCGGCACAGGTGATGGCCTGGGTGCAGCAGTATTTTGGTGTGCTGCACAAGCCCAGTCGCACGGTGCCGCCTTTGTATACCTTGGACCCGGTTCAAGATGGCGAGCGTTCGGTGACCATTCGCCGCGTTGGCGGGGTGCCGTTGCTGTATGCCGGCTATCACGTGGTGCCGGGATCGCATCCTGATTTTGCCGCAGTGGAATTGCTGAGTTTGATTTTTGGCGAAGCGCCATCGGGGCGTTTGCACAAACAATTGACCGAGAAACAATTGGCCGCTGGGGTATTCAGTTTCTCGGAAGGACTGGCCGATCCGGGCTTCGTCTTGATGGGGGCGCAATTGGCAGCAGGACAGGATCCGGCGCAAGCCAGCCAGGCCTTGGTGTCCACGTTGGAGGCCGTGGCCAAAGAGCCTGTTTCGCAAGAAGAGTTGGACCGCGCCAAGGCCAAGTGGCTCAAGCAGTGGGATGCTGGCTTTACCGATCCACAGCACATCGGCGTGGCTTTGTCCGAGGCTGTGGCGCAAGGCGATTGGCGCTTGTTTTTCTTGCTCAGAGACCGTGTGAAAGCTGCCAAGCTGGAAGACGTGCAGCGTGTGGCTCAGCAGGTGTTTGTCACGTCCAACCGTACCTTGGGGCAATATGTGCCCACGACAGCGCCGGTACGAGCGCCTGCGCCTGAGCGGGTGGATGTGCAAGCCCAGCTCAAGGACTTCAAAGGACAGGCCACTGCAGCCCAGGCTGAAGCTTTTGATGCCAGTCCCGCCAATATCGATGCCCGGACTCAGCGATTTCTGATTCCAGTTGGGGGTGCTGGGCTCAAAGTGGCCCTGCTGCCCAAGGCCACGCGCGGGCAAGCTGTCAAGGCGACTTTGACGCTGCATTTCGGGACGGAGCAGAGCCTGGCCAATTGGGGTGAGGTGCCTTCGGCGATGGCGGCTTTACTGGACAAGGGCACGGCGAAATGGAGTCGTCAGCAAATTCAAGACAAGTTTGACGCGCTGCAGGCACAAGTGGCTGTGAGCACAGGACCGGGCCAATTGGCGGTGAGCTTGTCGACCAAGCGCGAGTTTCTGCCAGCCTTGATCGATTTGGTCGGTGAGATCTTGCAACAGCCTGCTTGGCCTGCTGACGTGCTGGAAGAGGTGCGGCGTCAAGCCCTGGCCGGGATCGAAGAGCAACGCAAAGAGCCCGAGGCGGTGCTGGAAGAGGCCTTGGCGCGCCACGACAATCCTTATCCCAAAGGCGACGTGCGCTATGCACGGACCTTTGATGAAATGGTGGCTGATTGGCAAGCTGTTGATCTGACCCGCATCAAGGCCTTCCATGAGCGCTTTGTCTCGGCTGAGCACGCTGAGTTCGCGGGAGTGGGGGATCTGGATGCGGCCGCTGTGAAGCAAGCGCTGGAGCGCTCATTGGCCGGGTGGAGCAAGCCTGAGCCGTTCGTGCGGGTGCCCAACCCGTTGTTGCCTGAGCGGCCTGCGCGTCTTCAGCTCAATACCCCCGACAAACAAAATGCCGCCATGACGGTGGGCATGGCCTTGCCGTTGAATGATCGTCATCCCGACTATGCGGCCTTCATGTTGGCCAACCACATCTTTGGTGCCGGCGGTGATTCGCGTTTGTGGAACCGCATTCGCGAGAAGGATGGCTTGTCTTACAACGTGTACAGCGCGGTGCAATGGAACCCGATTGAAGAGAACTCGCAATGGGTGTCTGCTGCCATCTTCGCGCCTCAAAACCGTGCCAAGGTGGAAAAGGCATTCCAGGAGGAGGTCGATAAGGCCCTGGCCCAGGGCTTCACTCAGGCTGAGTTTGAGTCAGGTAAAAAGGGCTTGCTGAGCTTCCGTCGACTGGCTCGGGCACAAGATGCGCGTTTGGCGGCCGGTTGGGCCAGTAATCTGTACCTGGATCGAACCTTTGCGGAAGCCGCACGCGTGGACGCGGCATTGGAGTCGTTGACCCTGGAGCAAGTGAACGCCGCATGGCGTCGCTATTTGAAGCCTGCTCAGTTTGTCTCAGGTGTGGCAGGGGACTTCAAGGATGGTGGGCAACCCTGATCCATTTGAATGGATGAAAGAAAGACAATAAAAAAGGCCGGTAGCAATACCGGCCTTTTGTTTGGACGATCAGCGTTGGCTTAGATCGTGAAGTCTTCCAGTTTTTTGCCGGATGCGATCGCGGCTTGAACCCACTTGGGTTGCAGGCCACGGCCAGTCCAGGTTTCGCCGGTGGCGCTGTTGCGATATTTGGGGGCGACTTTGCGACCCGCATTGGCCGATGTGCCAGGAGCCTTGGGTGCCGTACCAGTTTTCAGGCCCAGGTCGGCAACGGTCAAACCATGTTCAGCCAACAAGGATTTGATTTGTGCAATGACGCCAGCGCGTTCGGCACGGCGGGCATCTTGCAGTTGCTTTTCCAGGTCAGCCGCTTCTTTTTCCAGGGCTGCTTTTTTTGCCAGAAGATCCTGGTAGTTGCTCATATTGAGTCCTTTGATGCCCAACGCAGGGCGCTGAATACTTATGGGTAGATCTTGCGGCAGTATGACTGGATGCTTTTTTATTCATAGCCTGCATCTGGCACTGCCGAGCTTGAATTCTAAACACAAAAAAAATGAATTTGCAATCGAATACTCGGTAAGCATGTGTTTTGGCGCCAATACTAGGCAAATTGCGTCAGCGCAAAATAAGTTCCCGGTTTTGCACTCGTGAATTTATTCCACAATGCGCTACGGCGCAGATACCGCTTGCCCCAACAGAATCACAGCGAGGGCGTAATAGCTGGATTGGTTGTAGCGCGTGATGACGTAGAAGTTGTGGGTTCCCGCAATCATCGTTGGCGTGTCGCTGCCATTGAGTAATTGAACCAATGCCAGTGGGCCCGCGTATGCCTGGGCTTGGGGGGGCAATACCGTACCCAGTGCGCTCATTTGGGCGGGGGTGAACGTGGGCAAAATATCGGGTGCCAGCAATTTGCTCAGTGAATCAGCGTCTTGCGGTGGCGTGATCTCGTAGTGCGTGGGTTGGCCTGTTTGCCAGCCATGGTCCGCCAAGTATTTGGCGACGCTGCCAATGGCGTCAACGGGGCTGCGCTGTAAATCGATGCGGCCATCGTTGTCAAAATCAACAGCATGGCGGCGAATGGAGCTGGGCATGAACTGAGGCCAGCCTATTGCGCCGGCATATGAACCTTGTACGGCCACAGGGTCGAGTTTTTGCTCGTCGCAAAGTTTGAAAAACTCGCCCAACTCATTGCGGAAAAACGCACTGCGATCCGAGCGACCTGTTGGAAAGTCCAGGCTCAAGGTGCTCAGCACGTCCAGCACCCTGAAATTACCCGTTTGCCGGCCGTAAATGGTTTCCACTCCCAGCACGCCTGCAATGACGGATGCCGGGACCCCATAAGTTTGTTCTGCGCGCTTGAGGTCGGTGGCGTAGTTTTTGATGAAAGCCTGACCGGCACGGATTCGAATGGGTTCGATGAAGCGACTTTTATAGGCGGCCCAATTTTTGAATGTGCTACTGGCCGCGGGCATGATGAGTTTGGCGACTGCATCGCGGTAACGCGCTTGCGACAACTGAGACCAAACCCAATCAAAGGGCAGGTGCTGGTCTCGTGCAATGGTTTGGGCCAATGCTCTGGCATCGTCCCGTTGTGCGTAGTCAGCGCCATTTCGCCGCAGAGGTTTGGCTTCTATCGATGGACTTGTATTGGCTGTGGGGGCCGATGCAGACGAGGCTGCCGCTGTGGCTTCGGGCGCAGTGGCGGCACTGGCCTGTGGCTCAGGCGCGGTTGCCGCGCCAGGGGGCGATGAGTTTGATGATGGCCTTTGTGGGCTGGAGCAGGCCGCGAGCATCAAGGTCAAGCAGCCAGCTGTGGTCATGGCTCGCCAGACGGTTGTGCGTCGTGCAGCGAGGCGCGATCCTGAAAAAGACATGAATAGGGCGGAGGCAAACAGTCGAGATTTCAGTGTGCCTGAACTTGTGGTCTGGACCTGAGTTGTCGCCATTGCTTGCTCAGCTGTTCGATTTGCGCAACCAGTTGCTTGCCTTGTTTGTGCAATTCACCTGCTGTAGCGGTTTGAGGGGCATAGCGCAAGGCGTCCAATGCGGCCAGGGCAGCCATCAGGCGAGCGACCGTGTCTGCCTCATGCGGCGCGATTGGAAGTCTGGCCAAGGCTTGATGCCAGGTCTGTGCGGGCGCAGGCGCTGCGCTTTGAGCCGGTGGCGTCAATCCGACGTTGATCAGGCTGCGGTGAACTCGTCGCAAATGGCGTTGCCAGGGGGACTGCTTTTTCTTGGGGCGATTGAGCCACAGCCAGATGATGCCGGCGCCACTCAAGCCCGCCATCAGCGATGCGCACAGGCGAATCAACTCGACCCAGTCCGGCGATTCCCAACCCCATTGCTGCAGTAATTCCAACTGCTTGCCACGCGAGTATTCCAGCACCCAGATATTCCAGCGGTGGTTGCTTGCTTCCAGCAAGGCTTTGGTGTGCTTCCAGAACGGCGAATCCAGTTGGGGCAGTGCGCGCGCCAGGCCTTCTCTGGGTTTGATCAGTGCCTGGCTGCGCTGGATGCGGTCTGGTGAGACGGCGGCAGTGGGGTCAGCGCGGACCCAGCCTTCGCCAGGCTGCCAGAACTCGGCCCATGCGTGGGCATGGTTGTTACGCACTACGTAGAGGCCATCGATGGTGTTGAGGTCCATGCCCTGATAGCCTGTCACGACCCGGGCCGGCACACCCATGGCACGCATGACCACCACGAACGCTGTGGCGAAGTGTTCGCAAAAGCCCGTGCGGCGATCCATCCAGAACTGATCGATCAGGTGGTGCTCTGGCGTACCCTCGGGCGTCATGCCTGTGTCGCCTGGGCTGAGCGTGTAGGTGTAGCCTTGCGTGGCAATGTGCTGCATCACGGCATGAGCCAATGCCCTAGGTGGTGCTTGCCCATGTTCTGTCGTGGCTTGTAGATGTTGGGCCCACGCCAGTGTGCGAGGGTTCAGCCCTGCTGGCAGTTGAAGTTGGTCACGCAAGGCCGCAATGGGCATCAATGGGCCAGATTGATATGTCAGCCAGGCTTGGCCATTCCATTGGGTGCGTTCGTTCGCTGCGGAGGGCAGCGTCCAGTTCAGTCCTTGTCGTTGTGGCGTGGAATCCGGGACCTGACTGGTCGAGCGCAATTGCAGCGTGCCCTCTAGAAGGGGCAGCGCGGTCAGGTGCGTCGGCTCCAAGGTGGCCTGGTAACTGATGGATGGGCCTTGTGGGCGGACCTCTTCAAGCGCGTCTTCAGCCAGTCGGTCTGGCACCACCGGTGAGTTGGCATGACGAGGCAGCCATGAGCGGCCATCAAACAGATCCAGGACCGGGCCGCGAAAATACCGCTTGTTCGGCGGAGGTGGTGGGCCATCAAACCGCAATCGCATCGCGATGCCGTCGTCTTGGGCCAGCTCGGCCACGTGTCCGAGCGACAAATGTTCGGACAAGCCAATGCTGCTTTGGGCATCTGCCGGGACGGACCACAGCGGGCCAATGCGAGGAAAGAGTACGTACAAGATCAGCATGGCCGGCAAGCCCATCAGAACGGTGCGCCCGGATGCTTTCATGGCTGACCAGATGGAGGGGCGATACAGCGGACGCTGCGCCAGCACCAGCGAGGTCAGCAAGCCCCAGAACACAGCCCCCATCAGGACCGCGGTCAGGATGCTTTGAGAGTAAAGAAACTGCGTCAGGATCAAGAAGAAGCCCAGCGAGGTCACCACAAAGGCATCGCGTCGGGCTCGTAGCTCCAGGGTTTTCAGTCCAGCCAGAACCGAGACCAGCATCACACCTGCTTCGCGTCCAAAAATGGAGCGAAAGGTCATGAAGGTCAGGGCCACGCTGATGCCCAGCGCCAGTAGCAGCACCCACCGTGGAGGCAGTGCGGCGTCTTGGATAGCAAGGTAAGCGCGGTAGAGCAGGGCGGCCGAGACGCCGCCAATGCACCACCAGGGCATGTGGCCTGCGTGTGGGTAGATGCTCAAGGCCAGCACACCCAGCAGCCACAGGGTGTCTCGTCCTTCTCGGCTCAGGGCCGTGTTGGCGCGGCGCTCGCTCATGCGCGAGGCCCTTTGGGTTGGTGTCCCCACAATGCCAGGGTGTCCAGACACTGACGCAGGTGCCGCGGGCCACTGTCGCAGGCAATCGTTTGATCGGGCAACTGCAGCCCATAGAGCTGGCCTTGGTCTTGAGCTTGTTGCTCGGCTTGGATCAACCATGTGGCCAGTCGACTCAGTCGTGCCTCGGCATCCAGGCTGTCGAGTCCAGGACTGGACTGCCAGTTCAGCCAAAGGTCTGGCGTCCGGCCCGTGATGGCTTCGCGGGTGACGAGGCCTGTACCAGAGGCCAAGGCGTGGCTGGATTTTTTCCAGGCAATCCAGCGCAGCGGGTCGCCCCGTCGGTAGTCGCGCAGCCCTTCGGGCATTTCTTCTGAATGGCGGGCGCGCTCTTGTGTGCGATCTGCTTGTTGTTGTCCCATGGGTGAGGGCAAGGGGGGCGCAGCGGGATCCAGGGCCGGCCAGATCAGCACTTCGGTGTGTGGTCGCCAGTAGCCCCAGGCGCGGAACAGCCCAAGGGGGTAACGTGTCTCAATGGTGATGCGAGGCAAGATCTGCCAGCCTCGGTGTGGTGTCGCCACGTCCAGCTCTACCGTACTCTCGCTGCCAGGCATCAACTCCACGTCCTGTGGGCAGCCTGGACCTTCTCGCGTCCCCTCTGGCGCACGCGGACCTGCCGTGATCAAAAGCCCCAGTCGACCTTGCCGCTTGTGTTGATTGGTCAACACGACCTGGATGCTGAGCACATCCCCCGCGTGGACGCTGCGCAGGGGTAGCAAACGCAGCGAGACCCCGTGCAAATTCGCATGGGTCTGGTAGAGAGCAGCCAATGCAGCCCCGCCGAGCATGAAGCTCAATGCGTAACCCAGATTGACCTGCTCATTGATAGACGCGAGCAAGAGCACTGTGAACACGCCGGCAAAACTCCATCCGGCCTTGCTGGGCAAGATGTAGAGGTTCTTTTGCGTCAGGGTGATTTGATCCTGCCGCGGCAGCCGAGCGTCCCACCAATTGCGCCACCAGACATGCCAGGGCTGAGCCCAGCCAGGCTGATCAGACCGACGCTTGAGCGACGGGTTGGGGCTCATGGCACCGGCGTGGCTTCCAGCAAGGCCCGGGCTTGAGCTGCTGCGCTGCGACCGCTTTGCGACAAGGGCATCAAGCGGTGTGCAACAGCCGGTATCCACAGGGCCTGAAGATCCTCAGGCGAAACATGGCCTCGCCCCAGCACCAGCGCGCGTGCGCGAGCCAGCTTCAGCAAAGACAGGCCAGCACGCGGACTCAGACCTTGCGCAAACCAGCTGCCATCCCGGGTGGCGGTCAGCAAGGCCTGTAGATAGTCCAGCAAGTTGTCAGACACATGGATCTGGCCAACGCGCTCTTGCCACTGCTGCCACTCGGCCTGCGTCATCAGGGGCCGAATGTGTTGCAAAGACTCGCGCTTGTCTTCACCCGTCAACAAGGCCCGTTCTGCAGCCGGGTCTGGATAGCCCAGCGACAGGCGCATGGCAAACCGATCCAGTTGCGATTCAGGCAGCGGGTGCGTGCCCAATTGTTCAGACGGGTTTTGCGTGGCGATTACAAAGAAAGGCGAGGGCAGCGGCCGGGTTTCGCCCTCGACCGATACCTGGCGCTCTTCCATGGCTTCGAGCAAGGCGCTTTGCGTACGCGGGCCTGCGCGGTTGATCTCGTCGGCCAACAGTACCTGGGCAAACACCGGCCCAGGGTGGAAGACGAATGCTTCTTTCTGGCGCTCATAGACGCTGACCCCGATCAAGTCGGTAGGCAGCAGGTCCGCCGTAAACTGAATCCGAGAGAAGCTCAAACCCAGCGATTTGGCCAGGGCGTGCGACAGGGTGGTCTTGCCGACTCCGGGGATGTCCTCAATCAACAAATGCCCGCCCGCAAGCAGGCAGATGACGCTGAGGGTGACCTGATCACGCTTGCCCACAATGATCGTGCTAACCTGATCAATGAGCTGAACGATCTGTGATGCCTTGTGCGCAGAGGTGGCGCTGGACGCCATGACGTTGTGCAAGTCGTTGCGAAGCATCTCGCCACCATAACCCAAACTGGCGCCGCGTGCGGCTCCTTTCTGACCCATGGCAACAGGCTATTTCTCACATCCCGATTGTTTGTCTCATGAAATGGGTGCGGGTCATCCGGAGTGTCCGCAACGCATCCGCGCCATTGAGGATCAGCTCAGGGCGCAAGGCCTGGATGCGCTGATGTTGCCCTTTGACGCGCCCATGGTGTCGCAGTCGGATCTGGCCTTGGCACATGACCTCAATTACGTGCTCACGCTGGATGACTTTCTTCAGCAACTGGAAGAAACCGGTGACACCCGTGCGCTGGATCCGGATACCTGGGCTTGTCCGGGAACCCGATCTGCCGCGTGGCGGGCTGCCGGTGCCGCCGTCGCGGCTACCGATGCGGTGATCGATGGGCGACTGGAGAATGCGTTTTGCGCCATCCGTCCACCGGGACACCACGCGCCGCGCAACCACACCATGGGGTTTTGCTTTTTCAACAACGTGGGTGTAGCTGCTCGGCATGCTCTGGATGTGCGGGGCTTGAAGAAGGTCGCCATCGTTGATTTTGACGTTCACCACGGCAACGGCACGGAAGACATCTTCGCCGGTGATGACCGCGTGCTGATGCTGAGCTTCTTTCAGCATCCTTTCTATCCCTTCAGTGGCGCGGACTGCAACGCTGG
>JAGWTE010000053.1 GCA_028869095.1 Burkholderiales bacterium | reverse complement strand
AGCCTGGAGTTGATCCAGTTCACCCTGCCGGCCCGGGTGCCCTCGATTTCGGATTGGACCCTCAACACACTCGGAGCCGCTTGGGGGGCGCTGGCCGCAGTCACGATCCATGCCTTGGGGCTGGTCGACATCTGGCACCGCCTGCGCGAGAAGTGGTTCATCCCCCAAGCCGGCCATGGGCTGGCCCTGATCTGGATGTGGCCCTTGGGCCTGCTGTTCCCGCCGCCGCTGCCCTTGGGGCAAGGTCAGTTGCTGCCCCATGTGCGCCTGGCGCTGGTCGAGTGGACCAAGGACACGCCCTGGCAGGCCTGGCTGTTGCCGGAAGACCCCTTGATGCTGTGGGACCGCATCCACCTGGCGGCCGTGCATTCGGAGTGGCTGGTGGTGATTGAATCTTTGACCGTGGCCCTGGGTCTGATGGCGCCAATGTGCGTAGCCTGCGCCTTTGCGCGTCCGCGGATCACGCGCCTGCTGCTGCTGTCCGGCGCGGTGCTGGTGGCCTTGTTCACGACGACCTTGTCCACGGCCATTAACTTTGGCTTGCAACATGCCCTGACCTGGGTGAGTTTGCCCGTGGTCGTGGGCCTGTTGCTGGGGTCGGTGGGCGGCGTGGTGTTGGTGGATCGCACCCGCACCACCTGCGCGGCGCTGGGTGTTCTCGTCCTGTTGGGGCTGATTGGTCTGATTCATCTGGCGCCGGTTGACCCGTACTACGCTCAGACGCTGCAAGCCTGGGAACATGGCCGCTTCATCCGCTTTCACGGGGTGTCACGCTGGTTTGGTGTGCTGTGGCCCTATGTGGCTTTGGTCTGGCTGGCTGGACGTTTGATCCAACCCGACCCGCAGTCTGAGCCCGTGCCTACAATGCCGTCATGAGCTATTACCAGCGACACATCTTCTTTTGCCTGAACCAGCGCATCAACGGTGAAAACTGTTGCGCCGACCATGGGGCCAAGGCCGGTTTTGACCACTGCAAGACCAAGGTGGCCGAAGCCGGGCTCAATGGCCCCGGCCAAGTCCGCGTCAACAAGGCCGGTTGCCTGGACCGCTGTGCGGGTGGCCCCGTGGCCGTGGTCTACCCAGAAGGCACCTGGTACACCTTTGTGGACAACGCTGACATTGACGAGATCGTTGAGCGCCACCTGGTCAAGGGCGAGATCGTGGACCGACTGGTCCTGCCGCCCGACGTGGGCCGCTGATCGGTCAAACATGCTGGGCCGTCCTGTTTCCAGTCTGATCGAGGGGCCATCGGGCCCGATCGAAGTGGTGGTCGAAGACCCGGCTGGCTCCATCAAAGGGCTGGCGGTGGTGGCGCACCCGCATCCCTTGATGGGCGGCACCATGGACAACAAAGTGGTGCACACCTTGGTGCGCGCCTTTGTCCAGTCCGGTTGGCGGGCGGTGCGTTTCAACTTCCGTGGGGTAGGGCAGTCAGCCGGCTCGTGGGATGAGGGCCGGGGCGAGTCCACCGACATGCTGTCCGTGATCACGCACCACCGTGCGGCGCCGGACGTGCAAGGGCTACCCCTGGCTTTGGCGGGGTTCTCGTTCGGTGGCTTTGTGGCGGCGCAAACTTTTGCCCGGCTGCAGCAGGCTCAAGCCGGGCAAGCTGCGCGTGTGGCCGCCGATCACCTGGTCTTGGTCAGCCCGGCCACCAGCAAATACCACGTGCCCGACGTGCCGGCCGACACCCTGGTGGTCGAGGGCGAGCAAGATGACGTCGTGCCCCTGGCCAGCATCCTCGACTGGGCTCGCCCGCAAGGTCTGCCGGTGACGGTGGTGCCGGGCGTGGGGCACTTCTTCCATGGTCAGTTGGGGTGCTTGCGCGACATCGTCAAGCGGCACCTGGCGGCCTTGCCTGATCACGCCCAGGGCACCTGATTGGGTGCTTGATTTCGGCGACTTCACCCTCATTTGGCCCGCATGTTTTCCATTTTGATTCGACGCCGTGCCTGCCTGGCGGCGGTGTGCTTGTTCGCCAGCCTGTTGGGGGCGGGCGCACAAGCGGCTGACAGCGTCCCCCTGTTTGCCAATCCGGCGCCGGGCATGCCCGTGCCGCCGGAGTTGGCCGCGCGCGCCTTCGTCTTGCAAGATCTGGCCTCGCACCAGACCCTGGCGGCGCGCAATGCCGACCAGCGGGTCGAGCCCGCTTCGCTGACCAAGTTGATGACCGCCTATCTGGTCTTTCAGGCTTTGCAAAGCGGCAAATTGCAGTTGACGCAAACCCTGCCGGTGTCCGACCGCGCCTGGCGCGTCGGCATGAGCAGCGCCACCCGCAGCTTCTTGACGGCCAACAGCCGGGTCCCGGTCGAAGACCTGATCAAGGGCATGATCGTGCAAAGCGGCAATGACGCTACGATCGCCCTGGCTGAAGGGGTGGCGGGCAGCGTTGAAACCTTTGTCGAGATGATGAACCGCCAGGCTCAGGCCTTTGGCATGAAGTCGACCACCTTTCGCAACCCCGAAGGCTTGACGGCGGCCGGCCATGTCAGCACGGCGCGCGAGTTGTCCTACATCGCCACGCGACTGATCACCGATTTCCCCAAAGCCTTGCCTTACTACGGCTTGAAAGACTTCAGCTACAACGGCGTCAAGCAAGCCAACCGCAATCTGCTGCTGTGGCGCGACCCGACCGTCGATGGTCTGCAAACCAGCTACACCGACTCGTCCGCCTACGGCCTGGTGGCCACGTCCAAGCGTGACATGGGGGGCGCCCCCCGTCGCCTGATCAGTGTGGTGCTGGGCGCCACCTCACCCGAGTCCCGTGCCAATGAGAGCCAGAAGCTGCTCAACTGGGGGCACAGCGCCTTCGATGTCATCAAACTCTTTGACGCCAACCAGACGGTGACCCAAGCGCCGGTCTGGAAAGGCCAGGCTTCGGCCGTGCGCCTGGGGCGCTCCACGCCCGTGATGGTGGTGGTGCCGCGCGGACAAGGCGCGACCCTCAAAACCACCATCACCCGCCAGGACCCCTTGCTGGCGCCCTTGAACAAGGGGCAGACTGTGGCCACCTTGAAAGTGACCCTGGCGGGGCAACCCTGGCAAGACGTGCCCCTGGTGGCGCTGGACGCCGTTCCCAGCGCGGGCTGGCTCGGACGCATCTGGGATGCGATCCGGCTGGGTATCAAATGAAAGAAAGCGTGTCATGAACCTCCCTGTGAACCCTCCCATCCCGCCCGAAGAGTCGCTGATCCAGTACCCCAGCGCCTTCCCGATCAAGGTCATGGGGGTGCACGTCGATACCTTTGTCGACTCGGTGGTCGCCCTGGTGCAGGAGCTCGACCCCACGTTTGACGCCGCCAGCGTGGTGCAGCGCCCCAGCAGCGGTGGCAAGTACCTGGGGCTGACCGTCACCGTCACGGCCACCAGCCGTGAGCAGTTGGACAACATCTATCGCGCCCTGACCCGCCACCCTCTGGTCAAGTACGTGCTCTGACCCTTTTAAGGCCCTTCCGATCACTCGGCATAAGCCCTGCGCTGAACGGTCACGCCCCCCGCATACAATCAACCCGCTTTGGCCGGTGCTGCCCCTGAGGTACATCGGCCCTTTGTTTGAAGGATCACACCGTGTTTTTGATTTCTGACGCATACGCCCAAGCTGGCGCCGCTCCTGCCGCCGGTGGTGGCATTGCCAGCTTCCTGCCCCTGGTTTTGATGTTCGTGGCGCTGTACTTCCTGATGATTCGTCCTCAGATGAAGCGCCAGAAAGAAACCAAGACCATGCTCGAAGCCCTGGCCAAGGGCGACGAAGTCGTGACCCAAGGCGGCGTCATCGGCAAGATCACCAAGTTGGGTGAAACCTTCGCCAACGTGGAAGTGGCCAATGGCGTCGAACTGCAAGTTCAGCGTGTGGCCATCATCCAAGTCCTGCCCAAGGGCAGCTACAGCAAGTAAGCGGCCTTCGGCGCGCTCGCATCACGAGTTCTGAGGGACCTCGACCATGAACCGCTATCCCTGGTGGAAGTTTTTGATCATTGCCGTGGCTTTGTTCATCGGCCTGATCTACACCTTGCCCAATTTCTTTGGCGAAGCGCCAGCCGTGCAGCTCTCCAGTGGCAAAGCCACGGTCAAGCTGAACTCGGATGCCGTGGCGCAGGTCGAGTCCGCGCTCAAGCAAGCCGGCATCACCGCTGACTTTGTCGAGTTCGAAGGCAACTCCATCAAGGCCCGGTTCAAAGACACCGACACTCAGCTCAAGGCGCGGGATGCCATCACCAAGGCGTTCAATCCGGACCTGACGGACCCGCATTACATCGTGGCCCTGAACCTGCTGTCGCGCTCGCCGCAATGGCTGCGTTCGCTGCACGCTCAGCCCATGTATCTGGGCCTGGACTTGCGCGGTGGTGTGCACTTTCTGATGCAGGTCGACATGAAGGCGGCCTTGACGCAGAAGATCGAAAGTCTCACCGGCGACATCCGTACCTTGTTGCGTGACAAGGACATTCGCCACAGTGGCATCCGCCGTGAAGGCGACAGCGTCATCGTGCGCTTCCACGACGCCGCCGTGCGCCAGAGCGCGCGTGGCGTGGTGCAGGACGCCGTGGCGGATCTGCAATGGGTGGACGGCGCGGACGCCGGATCGGATGACGTGACGCTGGTGGGCTCCCTCAAGCCCCAGTCGGCCCGCACGATTCAAGAGCAGGCTCTCAAGCAAAACATCACCACCTTGCACAACCGGATCAACGAGTTGGGCGTGGCTGAACCCGTGATCCAGCAACAAGGCCTGGACCGCGTGGTGGTGCAGTTGCCGGGTGTGCAAGACACCGCTAAGGCCAAGGACATCATCGGTCGCACCGCCACTTTGGAAGTGCGCATGGTGGAGGACAGTGCGGAGGCCATCGAAGCCATCAAGGGCGGCACTGTGCCCTTTGGCATGGAGCGCTATCAAGAGCGGGGCGGCATGCCCGTCATCGTCAAGCGCCAGGTGGTGCTGACCGGCGACAACCTCACGGATGCGCAGCCTGGCTTTGATGAAAACCACGAAGCTGCCGTGCACCTGACGCTGGACGCCCGTGGTGCCCGCATCTTCCGCGACATCACCCGCGAGAACATTGGCAAGCGCATGGCCATCTTGCTGTTTGAAAAGGGCAAGGGCGAGGTCGTGACGGCGCCGGTCATCCGCGGTGAAATTGGCGGCGGTCGTGTGCAAATCTCGGGTCGCATGAGCACCGAAGAGGCTGCCGACACCGCATTGCTGCTGCGTGCCGGCTCGCTGGCTGCGCCGATGGAAATCATTGAAGAGCGCACCGTGGGCCCCAGCCTGGGGGCCGAGAACATCGCCCAGGGCTTCAACAGCCTGGTCTATGGCTTTGCCGCCATCGCGGTGTTCATGGTCATCTACTACCTGCTGTTTGGCGTGTTCTCGACGCTGGCCTTGTCGGTCAACCTGCTGCTGTTGGTGGCGGTGTTGTCCATGCTGCAAGCCACGCTGACCTTGCCCGGTATCGCGGCCATTGCCTTGACACTGGGTATGGCCATTGACTCGAACGTGCTGATCAACGAGCGGGTGCGCGAAGAGTTGCGCAATGGCTCGGCGCCGCAGTCGGCCATTGCGGCCGGTTACGAGCACGCCTGGGCCACCATCCTGGACTCCAACGTGACGACCTTGATCGCGGGGGTGTCCTTGCTGGCCTTCGGCTCAGGCCCCGTGCGTGGCTTTGCCGTGGTGCACTGCCTGGGCATCCTGACGTCCATGTTCTCGGCCGTGTTCTTCTCGCGTGGCCTGGTCAACCTCTGGTACGGCCGTCAAAAGAAACTCAAGTCCGTGTCCATTGGGCAGGTCTGGAAACCCCAGGAATAAGAAGCCGGAGACATCGACATGGAATTTTTCCGTATCAAGCGTGACATCCCGTTCATGCGCCATGCGTTGGTCTTCAACGCGATTTCTTTCCTGACCTTTGCGGCGGCGGTGTTCTTCCTGTTCACGCGGGGCCTGCATCTGTCCATCGAATTCACCGGTGGTTCTCTGATCGAAGTTCAATACGCGCAAAGTGCCGACTTGAACAAGACCCGTGCCGCAGTCGAGTCTTTGGGCCTGGGCGAAGTGCAGGTGCAGAACTTCGGCACCTCGCGCGACGTGTTGATTCGACTGCCCCTGCGCGGCAAGATGAAACAGACCGAACTGGTCGCCAAGGTCTATGGCGCGCTGTGCCAGGCTGAAAAGGGACAGGTCCAGGTGCAAGACACCGACAAGGGCCCGATTCAAGTCTGTGCGGCTGGTGAAGCGCGTCCGGTGACTTTGCAACGCAGCGAATTCGTCGGCCCGCAGGTGGGTGACGAGTTGGCGCGCGATGGCGCCTTGGCTCTGGGCGTGACAGTGCTGGGCATCATGGTCTACCTGGCCTTCCGCTTCGAGTGGAAGTTCTCGGTGGCGGCCATCATCGCCAACTTGCACGACGTGGTCATCATCCTGGGCTTCTTCGCCTTCTTCCAGTGGGAGTTCTCGCTGTCGGTGTTGGCGGCAGTGTTGGCGGTGCTGGGATATTCGGTCAACGAATCGGTGGTGATCTTTGACCGGATCCGCGAAGCGTTCCGCAAGTACCGCAAGCTCACGACCAGCGAGGTCATCGACCACGCCATCACCAGCACGATGAGCCGCACCATGATCACCCACGGCTGTACCGAAATGATGGTGCTGGCCATGTTGGTCTTTGGTGGCCCGACCCTGCATTACTTTGCGCTGGCCTTGACCATCGGCATCTTGTTTGGCATTTATTCGTCCGTGTTCGTGGCCGCCGCCATTGCCATGTGGTTGGGCGTGACGCGCGAAGACCTGGCGAAAAGCGCCAAAAAAGACGTCGATCCCAACGATCCTCATGCTGGCGCCGTGGTGTAGAGTGGTGCTGAAATGAATCATTCACAGGCGGAGTTGCCATGGAGGTGCCCGCCTTTGCCACCAGTTTCATGACGCCTGGTCCGAATCGCGCGCTGGCCTCCTTGGCCCGCTCTTGCTACCTGGATGCCCTGTTGAGAGGGGCGGGCGGCTTTACCCATGCCTGCGCCGAAGGGGCGCGCCGTCTGGCCTCCCAGGCAGGTGAGCCCGCGCTCAATGCGCGGCGGCGTGATTTGGTGCTGGATTTGTCTCCGGCTTTGTCGGCCTGGCAGTTGGGTTTGGAGCAACGCATCAATGATGCCTTGCAGATCTTGCGCTCTGGCCGGCCTTTGGACTCCCGCATTGAAGGGTCGTCAACCTGGGGGCCGGTTGGGCAGTTGACCCTGGTGGACGACAGTGCGGTCGAGCGCGGCCTGATGGTGTCCAGCCTGGCGCAGGCCATCTCCGATCTGGCGGGGTCTGAATACACCGATTTGAGTTCACGGCTGCAGTCGGTCAGTGGTGCGGCGAACGGGGACACGACCGAAGCGGCGGGCGACGTGTTGCGCCCCCAGATGATCGCGCGTTGGTCGATGGACAGTTGGGTTGCGTCAGGTTTGACCGGGGCGCATTGGTCCACCTTGCAAAACGTGATCCATACCGAAGCGGCCCAGTGGGCGCAAGAGGCGTATCACGAGGCCAATCGATTGTTGCTGGACAACGGCGTGTGTCCCGATGTCGATTTGCGTCCCTTCATTCGTCGGGCCAAGAGTTCTGCCACCATCGTGCAAGCGGTACGCCCCAGTGCGGCAGGCCTGAGTCCTGGCAGTGCGCCCGGGCAGTTGGTGGGCGGCAACACGCAGCCTTCCGGCAACAGCGGGTTGCAACCGCTGGGGCATGCCTATGAAGAAACCCGCCTGATGACCCAGGCTCAGGGCTTCTCTCCCCGGGCGGCGGCGCAAGCGCAGGCGGCCATGGGCAAGCTCAATCAGGTGGTGGCGCGCCAGGTGCCTGATTTTGATCCCTCTGTGCAGCTTGTTCCTGGGGCCGCGGTGGTGGTCAGCCCCGCGCTGGGACAGGCGATCGCCGCCGCGCAGCGCGTGGTGCAAAGTCATACGCGCTCTGACGCCGTGGGGGCGGTCAGCTCACCTGCGGCCTTGGTACAAGACCTGCAGCAGAACCGGCAGGTTCTGAAAAAGGCTGCGGCCACCCCGATCGAGCGTGCCACCATCGAGGTGGTGGCCTTGCTGTTCCAGAGCATTTTGATGGAAGAGCGCTTGCCCGCGACGATTCGCGTCTGGTTTGCGCGCTTGCAGATGCCTGTGTTGCGCGTGGCGGTCAGCGAACCTGACTTCTTTGCGACGCTCAATCACCCGGCGCGTGCTTTGATCGACCGCATGGGTTCTTGTGTCATGGGGTTTGCTTCGGGCCAGCAGGGCGATGAAGACACCTTGCACAAGGAAATCCGTCGCATCGTGCAGGTGGTCGAGGCGTATCCCGACACCGGACGGCGCGTGTTCCAGACGGTGTTGACCGAGTTTGAAAAATTCCTGGAGCGCTACTTCCGCGACGAGAACGAGGCCAGCCGAAAGGGCGTGTCGTTGGCGCAGCAGGTCGAGCAGCGCGAGACCTGGGCGATTCAATACACCATTGAGTTGCGCAAGATGCTGGAAACCGTGCCGGTCCATGAGGGTGTGCGCGAGTTCTTGTTCCGTGTCTGGGCCGATGTGCTGGCGCACAGTGCGGTGCAGACCAGTCCGTCCAGCGAGGAAACGCGTGCGCTCAAGCGGGCTGCGGCCGATCTGATCTGGTCAGCCAGTGCCAAGACCTCGCGCGAAGAGCGCGCCGATGTGTTGCGTCGCTTGCCTCCTCTGCTCAAGACGGTGCGCGAAGGCATGGCCCGCGCGGGCCTGTCGGCCGAGAAGCAAGACGAGCATGTTCATTCCTTGAATTCGGCCCTGGCTGCCGCCTTCTCGGCGCGTTCGGCGGCGATTTCGTCGGCGCATTTGCAGGCGGTGACGGAGCGCCTGGATGCGCTCGATGAAATCTTGCCCAACATCGCCGATGTGGAGCTGGACGAGCAAACCTTGCGCGACCTGTCAGGGCATGAAAGCGATGACCTGGAGATCGTGGCCGAGGGGGGCACCATGCCCACGCCGGCCATGGTGGGCTGGGCGCGTGAGTTGCACATCGGCTCGTGGTTCCAGCTGGACTACCGTGGCAAGCAAGAGCCTGTGCAACTGGTCTGGCACGGTCTGCAAAAGCAGTTGGCACTGTTCGTGACCCCGGCGGGCCGTGGTGTGCTGTTCCAGCTGCACCGACTGGCTTCCTTCCTGCAGGCCGGTCTGCTGGTGCCGGTAGAGGAAGAGACCCTGACCACGCGGGCCACACGCGACGCGCTGGCCAAGCTGGACGCTGACCCTCAACGTCTGTTGAGCTGATCTGGCCAGTTCGGCCGCTCAGGCCAGTTGGCGCATCCGGAACTTGGTTTGGGCTGCGTGGCGGGCGATCAGGTCGTCCAGCAGTTCTTGATGGCCTTGGCTGTGCTCGATCAGCAGGGCTTCAAACCGGTTTTCCGGCATGGGTCGGCCCAAGAAGAAACCTTGACATTCATCGCAGCCATGGTCTTTCAGGAAGGCCGCTTGTTCGGCCGTTTCCACCCCTTCGGCCACGATGCCCACTTCCAGCCGGTGCGCCATGGCGATCAGGGCGCTGGCAATGCGGGCGTCGGCCTCGGATTGCGCGATGGCGCTCAGGAAGCTGCGGTCGAGCTTGAAGCGGTCCACCGGCAATTCGCGCAAGTAGGCAAAGCTGGAGTAACCCACCCCAAAGTCGTCAATGGCGATGCTGGTGCCCAGTTTGCGCAACTGGTTGAGCACGTCGGCAGCGCGCAGTGATTCGCGCACGACCACGCTTTCGGTGATTTCCAGCTCCAGCGCCGAGGCGGGCAGGCCGGTGTCTTGCAGGGCTGAGGCCACCACGTCAATGATGTCAGCCTGTTCCAGTTGGACGGCCGAGAGGTTGACGGCCACGCGCAAAGGCCAGCCCGTGCGTTCGCGCCATTGCTGGGCCATGTGGCAGGCGCGTCGCAGCACCCACTCGCCCATGCCGATGATCAGGCCGGTTTCTTCGGCCAGGGGGATGAAATCGCCCGGCGGGACCAATTTGCCGCCATGCTCCCAGCGCAGCAAGGCTTCCGCGCCGGTGATGGCGCCGCTGGTGCAGTCGAACTGGGGCTGGAAGTGCAGGCGGAGCTCGTCGCGTTCCAGGGCCTTGTAGAGGTCGTTTTCCAGCACCAGGGACTCGGGTGTGGGTGACTCCATCTGGTTGCTGTAGACCTCGATGCGGTTGCGTCCCGCATTCTTGGCCTGGTACATGGCCAGGTCAGCATGGCGCATCAGGGTGGCGGGGTCTTGTCCGTGTTGGGGGTACAAGGCCAGGCCAATGCTGGGGGTCACGCGCAATTCGTGGGGGCCCACGCGCAGTGGGTCTGAGAACAGATCCAGGACCTTGCGGGCCACGCGCTCGCCATCGGCCTGTTCGGCGATGCGGGGCAGCAGTACGACGAATTCGTCACCGCCCAGGCGGGCCACGATGTCCGAGGTGCGCATGGCACTGCGCAGGCGGCGGGCGACTTCGATCAAGACGCTGTCGCCGATGTGGTGGCCCAGGGTGTCGTTGATCTTTTTGAAGCGGTCCAGGTCCAGGAACATCATGGCCATGTTCAGCCCTGACTGTTCGGCCTGCGTCACGCTGGCGGTGAGCTGCTCTTGCAGCTTGTTGCGGTTGGGCAGCGCGGTCAGTGCGTCGTGCATGGCGACGTGCTGGAGTTTGTCTTCGGCCTGGCGTCGCTGGGTCACGTCGTGTGCCATGGCGAGGAAGCCCGTCCGGTTGCCCGCTTCATCGGTCAACACGTTAACCAAAATCTCGGCCACGATGGTTTCGCCATCGGCTCGGATCAGGTTCCATTCGGTCGGCACGCCGGGTGACTCTTCGGCCAGGTGAGGCAGGACGTGGAGCTCGTCGATGGGCCGGTTCAGCCGGATCGACAGCATGTGGGCTTTGGCGGTGATTTGATCCGGGCAGAAGAAGCGCTGGGTGGTGCTGCGGCCAATGAGTTGGTTGGCCGGGTAGCCCAACAAGGTTTCTCCGGCGGGGTTGATCGCCTGGATGATGCCGTGGGGGTTGAGCAGCACGATGGCATAGGGCGCGTTGTGCACGATGACGCGACGCATTTCGTCGACTTCATTGAGTTGGCGCTGCGCTTCCTGGATGGCGCGTTCAAAGGTCTTTTGTGCGCTGAGGTCGCGCAGGATCACGATGTAGACCCGCTCGCCATCGGCATCCATGGTGCCGACGGACAGGTCCAGCGGGAAGGCTTCGCCGGTGATGCGGCGGCCTTCGGTGTGGTGCCCCACGCCATCCAGCCCCACGCATTGGTTCATCAAATACGTGTCCATGTCGCTGGTGTGTCGTGCAGCGGCTGGAACCAGCAGGCTGAGGTGGCGTCCGACCATGTCCGAGCGGGCAAAGCCAAAGATGGCGCACATGGCCTTGTTGACGCTGAGCAGGTGTCCGGTGGTGGACAGGGTCATGATGCCGTCAATCGTGTGATCGAGCACCGAGCGCAGGTGGGCCTCGCTGTGGCGCGCTTTGTGGCTCAACTCCAAGGCCATGTCTGCTGCCGCATTGTGTTTGGTGGCGGCGTTGCGCATGACCAAGAACAAGGCCAGGGTGGACACCAAGCCGCCAAACAGCAATGCCAAGGGATAGGCTTGGAGCTCGGCGTAAGCGGCTGGGCGCGTGATGGTGAAGGCCCATTGACGGCCCGCGACCTGGATGTGGCGGGTCAATTGGTCTTGGGGGCGGATGGGGGGCGAGGGCACCCACGACTGGCGTGACTGCGCACGGCTGTCAAAGACCGTCAGGGGCGCTTGGGCCTCGGTGACGTCTTGGATGTACCAATGCCACTGGGGCCATTCCTGTTCATGGACCAGGGCCTGAACCAGGTCGGTGATGCGGAAGATGCCGCTGATTTGTCCCACGTAGCTTTGGCGGCGAGCCTCCACGGTGTCCAGTTTGGCCTCGGGGCGGTAGATCGGCACTCGGATCAGCAGGCCGGCGGCACCGGCGGGATCTTGCACCAGCGGGGTGGGCGGCGAGGCTTGGGGCTGTCCGGAATCGCGCGCCAAATCGGAGACGATGCGCCGTGACGATTCAAAGACCTGGTCATAGCCAAAGGCGGCCAGGTTGGTGCGCATGGGCTCGTTGAAGACCACGGGCAGGTAATGCTCCCGGCGGCCTTCAGGATGAATCTGGAAGTCAGGGTAGCCATGGGACTCGATGCTGCGGTCCTGGCGGACTTGTTGCTCCAGGGCCTGGCGTTGGTCCTGCCGGACCAGCGGGGCGTATTGCACGGCCAGCAGGGCTGGGAAGTTTTGCTTGGTCTGCAGCTCTTGGAAGTGGGCGTGGAAGGTGCTGCGCTGGACGTCCTGGCTGACCATGAACATGGTCCGAAAGCCAGACAGCAGGTCCAGGTAACGCCGTTGATGGCGCTCCAGCTTGTTGACAACCTCGGACACATGGCGTTCAAAGGATTCGTCCGCCTGGTCTTGCCACTGTTGGGCTGCGTACCACCACATGCCCAGGCTCAGCACGACGCCGAGCCCAAGCAGGAGCCAGGCGCCCTGCGTGAGCCAGCGGGATTCTTTGTGAGCTTGATGGATATCAGACAACATGCAGCAGAACCGATTCGAGCCAGTGAGGTCCAGGGACCTTCGGAGATGTCTTGCTCTATCGGTTGCTGCAGACCCTTGCTTGAGCAAAGGGCCGACGCCTTCTAGGGGATTAACAGGCGACGTTATCGGGTGCCGTTGGCCATGGCCAGCAGGCGGGCCACGCGTTCTTCTGTCGCTGGATGTGTCGAAAACATGCCCTTGATGCCCTCGGCCGACAGGGGGTTCATGATCATCATCTGGGCGGTTTCCGGATGGGCCTCGGCGGCTTCCAGCGGGATGCCGCGGGCATAGCGGTGGATTTTTTCCAACGCACTGGCCAGGGCACGTGGGTCGCCGCTGATCTCGGCGCCGCCACGGTCGGCCTCGAATTCACGGGCACGGCTGATGGCCATCTGGATCAGGCTGGCGGCCAGCGGGGCCAGGATGGCCACGGCAATGCCGGCCAGTGGGTTGGCCGGACGGCCTTCGCTGTCGCGACCGCCGCCAAAGATCATGGCGAAGTTGGCCAGCATCGAGATGGCGCCGGCCATGGTGGCGCTGATGGTGCTGATCAGGATGTCGCGGTGCTTGACGTGGGCCAACTCGTGCGCCATCACGCCGCGCAGTTCGCGCTCGCTCAGGACATCGATGATGCCGGTGGTGGCCGCCACGGCGGCGTGTTCGGGGTTGCGGCCGGTGGCAAAGGCGTTGGGCGCGGCTTCGTCAATCAGGTAGACGCGAGGCATGGGCAACTCGGCGCGTTGGGCGAGCTCTTGCACCATGGCGTAAAAACGCGGCGCGGTCTGGGCATTGACCTCGCGGGCGTTGTACATCTTGAGCACCATCTGGTCCGAAAACCAGTAGCTGAAGAAGTTCATGCCCAGGGCCACGACCAGGGCCATCATCATGCCGGCGCGGCCCCCGATCATGCCGCCAATGGCCATGAACAGGGCGGTGATCGCCGCCATCAGGACGGCGGTTTTCATCATGTTGAACATCGTGCAGGGCCTCCTGACCCCTAAGACTGTGGAGGGTGACCGTTAGATGCGGGTCAACCCGTAAAGTTCAAGTCAGATCAAGCTGGCCGGCAAGTCGCCGCTGGC
>JAGWTE010000052.1 GCA_028869095.1 Burkholderiales bacterium | reverse complement strand
CATGAGGTCGCGCTGGATGAAGACGACAACCTGCCCTGGCCCGACGCCGCCAAGGTGCAGGCCTGGTGGCAGACCCATGCCGTGAGTTGGGTGCCAGGTCAGCGTTACGTCGCAGGACTGGCGCCGCAGCGCGATCACCTGATGCGACTGCTGCAGGCAGCGGGTCAGCGTCAACGTCGCTTGGCGGCTGAATACCTGGCTTTGTTGAACCCGGCCGCGGGTTTGTTTCCCATTGCAGCCCCGGCCTGGCGACAGCAGCGCTGGTTGAGCAGCGTGAGTGAAAGCTAGGAGCGTTTGGATGCTGCACATTGATCCTCAGTGGGTGTTGACCGTGGTGGCGGTGGTCATGGCCATCCTGGGCCTCAAAGACCTGATCGAAGCTCGGCGCGTGACATCCGCCGTCAAGGCCCGGTTCTTGATCGTGATCATCTTTGTGGCGGTCTTGATCTGGCTGCATTGGAGTCGATCCCCTGCCGCATGACTTTCGTTGATTGACCAAGGTCAGTCGGCTCGACACCATCACGTGATCAACGTGGAGCTTTCATGCATTTGCTGATCCGAGCCGTCAGTCTGGCGGGCCAGCCCCTGACCCAAGCCATCTCTGCCTACTTCGACGAACGAGGTGGCACGATTGGTCGAGCGGACACCAACACCCTGGCTTTGCCCGATCCAGAGCGCCGCATCTCGCGCCTGCAGGCCGAGGTGGTGCAAAGCGCCGATGGCTACAACCTCTTCAATGTGGGCAACGCCAACCCGATCTGGCAAAACGAGAAAGCCATCGGTCCGGGCGAGGGCGCTTTGCTCAATGAGGGTGATGAGCTCTTGATTGGCTCGTATGCCTTGCAAGTGTCCTTGTCGCGCAATGACGAGACGGCCCGCTCCATCACCCAAGGGCGCCCTGCGGTGGATGGCCGCACCGTGATCGTGACCTCGGGGCTCGACCCCAAAACCGATCCCAGCTTGATGACGCCGATTGCGGGTATCGATACGCAAGCACCGGGCGTGACCCGCATCCCCGCTTCTGCAGTCAGCGCTGGGGGCTTCGGTGCACCGGCAGCGCAGGTTGCACCCGCCCCCGCGCCTTTTCCCTCGGTCTCGGTGGCACCCTCGTCGCCTTTTGCCGATTTGCTCGGGGGCTTGTCGGCCCCGATGGCGCAGCAAGGCGGTGTCGCGGCCACGCCAGCCCACTCACCGTTTGACGACTTGTTGGGCCCCGCCGCCACCCCTGCACCGGCTTTCGCGTCCAGGCCCGCCTCGGCCTCGTCCAGTCCTTCGGCGCCGGTCACCCGTTTGCCCGATGACTTCGATCCCTTTGCGGACCTGCTGGGATCGTCCAAGCCAACACCTGCGCCCGCTGCCCCCGCCGCGCGCTTGCCCGGCGACCTGGACTTGATGGCCGAACTCAATCCGGCAGGCGCGCCCAGTTCACTGGACCAGATGTTCGGCCTGAGTGGCGGCGCCAGTGCGGCCGACCCCTTGGCCGACTTCCTCAAAAAGACCGAGCCGCCAGTGGCCCAGTCTGCCGTGGGCGCGCCCAGCGCGGTCGACCCGCTGGCCTTGCTGACCCCCGCCGCACCTGCCACGCACCTGCTGCAAGGCGAGCCACCGCTGCAAATGCCCATCGCCGAGCCGGCGACACAAGCCCCTTTGCCCGACACCACGCCCGAGATTCTGGGCTCCATGCCCCTGCCGCGTGCGACCCCATCCTTGGCTGAACAACTGGCACAGCGCATGGCCGAGTCCGAACAAGAGCCGGAACGCCTGAGCCCGCCAGCCGTGTCTTCGTGCGCTGAGGTCATCATTGAATCGAACCTCAGTGCGCCGACCCACCCGGGCGTCCAGCGCATCGTCACCCTTTCCCCCATGGTGCCGCCGCAACTGCCTGCTCCGGCCGTGAACACCCTGGCGCAAGTCTCCGTGGCCGAGTTGCCGCCCGCAGATTGGTTGTCCCCGCCGACGCAGGCTGTGCCACCCGCTCCCCCGGCGCCCCCTGCGCCCCCTGCGCCGGCTGTGACGCTGCCCCTTGCGACACCTCTTGCAACGCCCCAGGCCGCGTCGGTCCCTGTTGCGGCAACGGCCGCCAGCCAGGACCTGTGGGCCGCTTTCTGCGAAGGCGCAGGCGTGTCCTTCGTGCCGCCTCAAGGCCTGAACCCCGATCTGATGCGGGTCATGGGGCAATTGCTGCGCCACTCGGTCGATGGCACCTTGCGCCTGGTCGCGGCCCGCGCGGCCACCAAGCAAGAGATGCGCGCCGAGGTCACCGTCATCCAGGCCCGTCGCAACAACCCCTTGAAGTTCTCGCCCGACACGCAATCGGCGATGGAGCAATTGCTGCAGCCACCGCTGCGTGGCTTCATGTCGGGGCCCGAGGCCGTGGACGACGCCATGGACGACTTGCTGGGCCACACCATGGGCACCATGGCCGGCATGCGCGCCGCTTTGGAAGGCGTGCTGGCGCGTTTCGAGCCTGACCAGTTGGAAGCCAAACTCGTGGGCCGCAGCATGCTCGACAGCATCCTGCCGATGAACCGCCGCGCCAAGCTGTGGGAGCTGTATCTGCAGCATTACGGCGCCGTCAGCACCGAGGCCACAGAAGACTTCCACAACCTGTTTGGCAAAGCCTTCTTGCAAGCCTACGAAGAGCAACTGGACCGCCTGGATGCCGAGCGCCGCGCGCAAAAAGCGGCCCCCGGCCAAGGAGGCCGCGCGTGATGCCCATCCAGATCGCCAGTCGCAGCGAGGTCGGGGCCCGGACGCACAACGAAGACGATCTGCGCTATGGCAGCAACGGGCCTTTGCGCTTTGTGGTGGTCTCAGACGGGGCGGGCGGACACAGCAACGGCGCCATGGCATCCGATCTGGTCGTGCGCACCACGGCCCTGGTCTTGCAGCGCACGACCGAGTTCACCCCCGCCATGCTGGTGAGTGCCATTGAGCAAGCCAACGAAGCCGTCAACGCTGGCCAGCAAGGTCTCAGGGCGCACCAGCGCATGCACGCCACCGTGGTGTGCTTGTGGCTGGACGCCAGCGGGTACCAAGCCCTGTGGGCGCATGTGGGCGACTCGCGCCTGTATCGCGTGCGCCGGGGCCGGGCCCACGCCTTGACCCGCGACGACAGCGTGGTCCAGCAGATGGTGGACGCCGGCTTCATCAAACCCGATGAAGCGCGCCACCACCCGCGCAAAAACCAATTGCTCGCCGCCATGGGCATGGAAGAGGCCATGCCGGTCCACGTGTCACCCCAAGCCGAATCCGTTCAGGATGGGGACGCCTACCTGCTGTGCTCCGACGGTTGGTGGGACCACCTGGACCTGGAGGATTTGGAGGACACCCTGCTCGACGCCCCCAGTGCCCAAGCCTGGGTGGACAAGATGGCCGAACTGGTTGCTCAGCGGCAAAAGCCCAACCAAGACAACTACACCGCCGTCGCTGTGTGGGTGGGCAACCCCGGAGAAACCACACGCGTCGGATGACCCCTGGCGGGGTCGACCCGGCCAGCGGCGACCGTACACTGCGGGCTCTGTTTCCTCTCGCCGCATCCGCTGGCTGGTCTGCACCCCATGAAATCAGCTCCGTTCTCGTATGGCAAGCCCATGGGGCTGTTTGGCCAGCCGCCCGCCCTGTTGGCGCAGTCGACATTTGATCAGGCCTTGTCCTTGCATCAAAGCGGGCAAGTGGCGCAAGCCTTGCCGCTGTACCTGCAAGTCATCGCCCTGCAGCCCAAGCACTTCAATGCCCTGAACCTGGCCGGCGCCATTTCATTGCAATTGGGTGATGCCCACCAGTCGGTCGACCTGCTGACCCGGGCGCTCAAGATCGAGCGCAACCACGCGGGCGCGCACAACAACCGGGGCTCGGCCTACCAGCGCCTGGGCGATGTGGACATGGCCATGTTGAACTTCAACAAGGCCATCGCCCTGGACCCGAAGTCTGAAAAGGCCTACAACAACCGCGGCAATCTGTTGATCCGACTGAACCGGCTGGACGAGGCTTTGCGCGACTTCGATCAGGCCATCGCGCTCAGCCCCACCTACTTTTCACCGCACAACAACCGTGGCACCGTCCTGGCCGACATGACGCGCTACAGCGAGGCCCGCGCCAGCTTCGAGCGGGCCATTGAGCTGGACCCCAATTCGGTCGACGCGCACTGGAACCTGGGTATGTGCTGCCTGCGCCTGGGCGACTTCGAGACCGGCTGGCGCGAAAGCGAGTGGCGGCTTCAACGCCCTCATCAGGTCGGACTGCAAGAGGCCTATCCGGCCCCCCTGTGGACCGGCCAAGAAAGCCTGGCGGGCAAAACCATTTTGCTGTGTCATGAGCAAGGCCTGGGCGACACCATCCAGTTCTGCCGCTATGCCCGTTTGGTGGCCGAGTTGGGGGCGAGGGTGCTGCTGCTAGTCCAGCCGGGCCTGCGCTCCTTGCTGCGCGACTTGCCTGGCGTTGAGTTGTTTGTGCAGGGCGATTCGCTGCCGGCTTACGACTTCTACTGCCCCTTGCTGAGCCTGCCGCTGGTGTTCAAAACTGACTTGAGCCACATCCCCTTGCCACCTGATGTGATTCATCCCACTGCGGACCAAGTGGCGCAGTGGGCAGCGCGACTGGGCGAGAAACGCAAACCCCGGGTGGGTATCGTGTGGAGCGGCAATGCGGATCACGTGGATGACTACAAGCGCAGCATCCCCTTGAAGGACTTCGTGTCACTGCTGTCCGACGACATCCAATGGGTCAGCCTGCACAAAGACGCACGCGAAGCCGATCAGGCCACGCTGAAGGCCCACCCCGAGATCGCCCACTTTGGTGCTGAACAACAGGATTTCACCGATGCGGCTGCACTGTGTCAGCTGATGGACTTGGTCGTGTCGGTGGACACCAGCCTGGCCCATCTGGCGGCCACCATGGGCAGGCCAACCTGGGTTGTGCTGGCCCGCAACCCCGATTGGCGCTGGCTGCTGGACCGTCGCGACAACCCCTGGTATCCGAGCGCGACCTTGTATCGTCAGGACCAGTTGGGTGATTGGACCGTGCCCATCCAATCGATCCGGGCCGATCTGTCTCGTTCTTTTCAATCGTGAGCGTCTTGCAATGAATACAGGGTGGTATCCAAATAAAAAACAAGCACTGATTTTGTTGATGGGGTTGGGGCTGGTCTTTTTGGTTTCGTATTTCCAATACAAAAACTGGAGGATTTTTCACGCCGACAACATGGAGGCCCTGCTGGGCGCCTCTTATGGCGTGTTGGATGGGACACCGCATTGGCGGGCCTATCAAAATCGGATCTTGGGGCCACTCCTCATTCACGTTTTGGGGTACGTGGCGAATGAGCCCTTTTATTTGTTCATGAAGGCTGGCTTCTTGGCCTTGAATCTGTTTGTATTCGGTGCCGTTTTCAGCATCACCGGGCAGATGGGGCGAGCGTCGCTAGCGGTCTTGGGGGCCGCTTTGTTGTGGGTGTTACAAAACCACTATTGGGCCTATCCGTGGGATCTGGTCGAGGCGATCACCCTGGTTCTGTTGGTCTATTTTGCCCTGCGTGAAACCTTCAACTTCTGGACGGGGCTGATCGTGGTGCTGGCTGCGTTGAACAAAGAGACGGCGATGCTGATCGGGTTCTTCTTTGTGCTTCGCGGTCTGGCGCTCAAACTGGAAAAGGGGCGCGTCGATGTTCGCCAGATCTGTCTAGGACTGGCTCTGTCAATGGCCTCTCTCGCTTTGACAGAAGGGCTTCGGCATGTCCTGTTCAATATCTCATCGTTGCAGGGTGTTGGGCAGGATCCCGATCACGCAAATTTTGGAAATCACTGGGTCATTTTGGAAAATTGGCATGATTTCAAAACCTTGTTGGCGCAACCCTCTGCCTTGACTTTGATGATGCTTTTCTTTTTGGCGGCCTTGCTGACGTTTTTGTGGAAGTCGGTTCAATCGAGGCAGGCCAATAGGATGGCCCTGAGTGGCGCCCTGGTGCTCTATGTGGTGGCCTTGGGTCTCTTTGGCTTGATTCGCGAGCTTCGTGTTTTCCAGCCGCTCATGGGGTGTTTGGCCGTGCTGCTGGCTTGTAGCGGCGCGGATCTTCGGGTACGCCGTCCAGCCGCGAGGTGATTCACCGCGACGCCGAGTTGGAGATGACAAAAGTCGCTATGCCACAGCAATGGAGCGGGCTACAGTGATAGAGAAGGGCTTTGTGGCCCAGGAGCTGACATGAATACTCGCACACACTCCCTCACCCGTAAGTTCTTGCCTGCATTGGCCTTCCTCTTGGCTGCGGGCTTGGCTTACGCCGAAGACCCCGCCGCCACCACGGTGCTCAAAGGCAACGCCGTGACCGAAAGCAATCTGGTCGACGCCCTCACGCCTGAAGACGCGCCCGTGGTCACCCGCAGCCTGCGCGTGCAGCGCGACAACCCCGTTAAGCCGGGTGCCGCCGCCGACAAACCGCGCAAAGCCAGCGCCTCCCTGTTGATCACCTTCGAGACCAACTCCGCCGAGTTGATGCCGCAAGCCAAGAAGCAACTGGACGTGGTGGCCGCTGCGTTGCGCAACGACAAGCTGGCCGAGTACTCGTTCAACGTCGAAGGCCATGCCGACCCGCGTGGCACCCACGACGGCAACCTGACCTTGTCACAGCAGCGCGCTGAAAGCGTGCGCAGCTACCTGGTCACGCAGCACTCGATCGACCCCAAGCGCCTCAAGGCCGTGGGCAAGGGTGATGCGGAGTTGCTCAACAAGGCCAACCCCAATGCCATTGAAAACCGCCGCGTCACCATCGTGACGGATGTGCAGGCGAATTGATGAAGTGGCGGCCTTGACGGTTTGGGCTTTGAATTATTTTGCAGCTTCAATGAGCTCAATGTCTTTTTTGAGCAAGCTGTTGACGAGGCTGGCGATATCGATACCCTTGGCCTGAGCGCGAGCGCTGAGGTACTTCTGTACCTCGGCATCAAGATACACCGGCGTGTTGATCTGCGCGCCCGGTTTGAAGAACTTCCCACGCTGGCCACCTGAGAAGTCTATCTCGCCGGGCATGTCGGTGTCTTGCGGATTGGTTTGTGTACCCATGGTGTTCACCTATCGAGATTCGTTCTCGTACTGATGGCGCTCGGTCTTGGTGGCCTCCCGCGCTGAAATGATGCGTATGCGGGCCCGATCAGGGCCAGTGTGCATGAAAGTGTGTGCCACGGCCAGCAGCTTGCCCAAGGTGCCCATGCCCAGGGTGAACCAGCGTTCTTCATGGTCGCTGTGTGCGGCATCAAAGACAGTCAGGGCGAGCGGGTCCAATAGCACCGACGCCGCTTGTTCGAAGGCCACGCCGTGCTTATTTTGGTTGGATTGCGCCTTGGCCGGGTCCCACTCGAAATCAAATTCCATGTTCAGGCATCTATTGAGGTTCGTACGGTGGCGATGCGTTACTTGGCCACCATTGCATCAATGACCTGGATCAGTGAGCAGGAAATCGATCGTCGCATTCAAGACGTCGGCGAGCTTGAAATGGATTGGATATGCCGCCATAAGCATATAGCATGGCCCTAAAAGGAGTCAAATGGCTTCAACCTGAGAAGGCCCATTTGTCCGAAGGGGGGCGAAGGCCAACTCCTGGCGCATCGCGCCGGTAACTCAGCGCACCACCTCTTCAATCCGCACCAGCGACGCCCCATAGCGTTGCTCGCAGGTTTGACCCGCTTCACACAACGCCGGCCCCACAAAGGGGCTGTCGGTGCCGGGGTGTTTGGCCCACAGGTCCTTGGCCAGATCCAGGTCGAACTCCGGAATCGTGTCGCTGGCCTTCAAACCGATGGCCGTCAGGTCGCGCGGCGTGGGCGACACGATGGTCACGATGTGGTCGACCCCTGGGGGGCCGCCGGCCGTGATGTGCCAGCCCTTGCGAGGCAGCTCGATCTGCCGGTCCGCATCGATGTGGTTGTTGCGGTCGATCGCGTTGGGGAAGAGCAGATAAAAGTGCGCGTCATCGGTGCCGGCCAGGTAGACATAGACATAGCCGGGCTCGCTGGATTTGACGCGGAACAGCAGCTTGTCCTGCCCAATGACCACCTGCGACTTGTTGGGCAGGATGTTCACCGACATCAAGGGGTCGGCATGGCGCACGATGTCTTCCAGTGCCGCAACGGGCGTGAACGGTGGGCGTGCAGGGGGCGCGCTGGTTGTCAACCCTGAAGCCGATGTGCTGGCTGTACCGACCGTGCTGGCGGCAGGTGTTGTCAAGGGTGCCGAAGAGACCGCCGTGCCACTCGGTGATACCGATGCAGGCACGTGTGCCGTGGAGTGGCCCCACCACCAGGCGCCACCGCCAGCCAGAGCCAGCGCGGCAGCCACGCCAGCCCACAGCCCCGCTTTGTTGGCCGGTGCGGGCGAGGTGGGGATGACGGTGGCGGTCGAAGCCGCGGGAGGTGGCACCAAGGTGGGGCGCTCGTTCAAGGGCATCACGGCGGGTGTGGTTTGCACCGTGTGCAACTCACTGTGCGAGGCGCTTGGCGTGGCGGTCGGCGCGGGCTGGGGGGCGGTGGTGGCATGCCCCACATGCGTCAGATGGGCCTGCAGACCCGGCGGGGGGCTGGCAAACACTTGCGTGCGCTCGTCGTCATCGGTTGCAGGAGGGAAAGCATCGGGAGCAGACGCAGGCTCCTCGTCAAACAAGCGTGCACGCAGCGCGGCAACGTCGTGGATGCGCTGATCAGGCTGCACGGCGAGGCCCGCATCAATGGCGGCCAGGAAGGCGGGTGAATACTGTCCCGCAGCCAGCTCGCTGATGGGGACCAGCTCGTCTTTCATCATGCGGCCCACCGAGGGCACCGGGGCTTTGCCGGTGATGGCGGCATACAGCACGGCGCACAAGGCGTACACATCGGTCCACGGCCCTTGCTTCATGGACGCCACTTCGGCGTATTGCTCAATGGGCGCATAGCCGGGTTTGAGGATCACGGTCAAGGCTTGGGTCGCATCGCCGATCACGCGGCGTGCGGCGCCAAAGTCCAGCAACAAGGGCTTGTTGGGGCCCAGCAGCAAGATGTTGTCGGGGGCGATGTCGCGGTGGTAGCAAGAATCCGCATGGATCACCTCCAGCGCTTCCAGCAAAGGGCTCAACATGCCTTTGAGCCAGGCCTCATCGGGCGGGGTGCCATGCTCCTTCAGCCAGGTCTTGAGCGTGGGGCCTTGGTAGTAGGGCATCACCATGTAGGCGGTGCCGTTGTCTTCCCAGAAGCGGTAGACCTTGATCAGCGCGGGGTGGTCAAACAGGGCCAGCAGTTTGGCTTCGTTGACGAAGCTGCGCAGGCCCAGGGCAAAGGTGTCGCGGTAGCGTTCCGAGCGCACTTGCACATGAAAGTCAGCCCCGCGCGAAGCCAGAGACGCGGGCATGTATTCCTTGATCGCGACTGTGCGCTCCAGTTGCGTGTCGCGGGCCAGGTAGACGATGCCAAAGCCGCCTTCACCCACCAGGCCTTCGATGACGAATTCGTGCAGGCGGTGGCCGATGGGCAGGGGGTTCCCCAACTGGGTCGAGGGATCAGGAGTGCTCATGGACGCTTACCAACTTCCTTGCAAGAGTTCGACAAACTGGTCTGCGCTGGGCAGGCCAGGGCCCACGCTCATGCTGCTGCCGCCGTGCGTGCCTTGGGCCAGCCACCACAGGCTGTGTCCTTGTAGGTTGTTCAGCAGCGACTGCCGCGCCAGTCCGCGCAACCAAGGTCCCAGGGCCACGCTTTGGTGGGCGTCGTAACGATCCCGTCCAAGCAAACGGCGCAGGGTGGGGCCGACATCCGGTTGACCGGCGTCCCAATGCGGGGCCGCTGCCAATTGCGATTCAAATGCGTCCACACTCGTGCCCGGTTGCAGTGTGGACATGCAGGCTTGGCCGATGTGATCCAGCCAGGCATCCAGGGCATTGTGCGGGCCGTCGTGCAAAGGGGCGTGCGCGCAAGGTTGTGCCACCACCAGCGGGAAGTAGCGCCCTACGTTGTCGACACTGGGCATCATCACGCCCACCCACCAGGATGAGCCAGCCATGCCGGGGCTCCAGGCAAAGCGCCAGATGGGGGCGGTGAGGTAGGTGTGCAGCCAGCGCTCGCCCAGCTGGGCGCGGCTGGTCTGGATGCCTTGCGACAACCACGCGTCGCAGCGCGAGACGAACTCGGTCGGCAGGCGGCGGCCACTGAAGTCGCCCAGAGCGGGCAACTTGCCATACCAGCCAGCGGGCTCGCTCGGTCCGGGCATCACAGGCCTCCCGGGCAGGCGAACTCGCTCAACTCGCGCAAGCGGAAGGGGTTTTGCACACTGCTGGTGGTGACATTGAAGGTGGCTTTGCGCCCGCCCACATTGAAGGTGACGTTGAAGCGCTCAGGCGCACCCGCCCCCGCCAGCTGCATCCGGTCAAACAGCCGGAACAAGGCCCAGGGCCCCTCGGCCACGGCGCCGCTGTCGGTGGTCGTCACGGGGGACAAGGTGATGCGCACTTGCGAGCTGCCGCGTGGGCCCGGCCACTGCACGGTGTTGGGGATCTGCGGGCCGTGCGCGTACTTCACCAATTGACCATCCACGTCCAGGATGAACTGGGTGATGGTGGCGTCCATCTCCACGGGCTTGAAGTCCAGGCGCAAGGCCGGCACATTGCCGCCCGCGCGGAAGAAGGTGTCGCGGATGGCCGCCGCGCGCTCAAACTGCTTGAGCGTGCCCACGTCCGTGCCCATCGACGCGCCTTCCAATTGGCGGAAGCTCCAGGGTCGGGTCGAGGTGTCCACAAAGCGCGAGAGCTGCTGTTGGAAGAACTGGTCCATCAAGCCACCCGGCGCAAACATGCGGGCAAAATCGTCTTGCGTCACATCGCGATTGCTGCCGCGCGCGAAGGGGTAGCGGCCTGAGATGGCTTGCTGGCAGAACTCGCCAATCTGTGACTTGATGGCCTGGCCCAGGTTGGCGCGCGTGGCGTCCAGGGCGGCCGCCGTGCCGCTGACCGACAGGTTGTTGAGCAGCGAACGCAAGGGCTCGGGCAGGCGGGCCGCTTCGGCCTTGACCTTGTTGGGCACGTCCGAGGCCGGTGGCACGTTGCCGCCTTGCACGGCGGTCTCGGTGGCGGTCAACAAGGTGTAGACCTCGTTGATCAAGCCTACGGTGCCATCGATGGGGGCCGGGCCCTTGCCATCGGGGCTGGTCACCATCTCGCGCAGAGCCTGGAAGCGGTCGTCCACGATGGACTCGATGCGGCGCCCCTCGGCGACAGGCGAGCTTTGCGGCTTGTCACCAAAGATGCGGGCGATCTGCTCGCGTGACTTGTCCAAGGCGTTCTCGGCCTTGTCCTGGGCCTTGTCGACCAGAGACTTGCTTTGCGACAGGCTCAGCGTGGTCTCGTGCGACAAGGCTTTGAGCAGGGGCTTGAGCGGCGAGTCTGGGCTGGACAGCACGCGCGCCATTTGCACGGCCTTGGGCAGGCTGTTGGTGGGCAGCATGCGGATGTCGGCGATGAAGCCTTCCCACACGGTGGCGTACTCGGTCAGGTAGACCTGGCGCACGTCATCGGTCAGGCGGTTCATGGCCAGTGGGTCGCGCAACGATTGGGCACGGGCACTGTCTTGCACACCCAGCACCCAGCTCTCTTCTTCGCTCAACTGCTTGGTGGCCGATTCAACCTGTTTTTGAAAGCCCTTGTGATAGCCATCAAAGGTGAACAAGCCCGGCACGCCCTTGGTCAAGGGTGCACCGCTGGCCCGCATGAACACCAGTGCCGCGCTGCTGCCTGCCGCCTTGGCCACGGTGAACTCGGGGATGTCCTCGCCCACACCTTGTTGCTTGAGTCGGTAGTACACACGCTGCGGCAAGGGGATGGTGACCAGGCGGCCCCGTGTTTGTTCGACCAGCTTGCGGTCTTCCGGCAGGGGCGAGACAGCCGGGCCTTGGGCCAACAGGTCGTCTAGGTAGGACGCTAACTCGGCACGCTGCTCGGTGGTCACGCTGCGAGGCAGGTTCAAGTCCCAGTCCGCCGCAAAGTAAGCCTTCAAGGCTGGCGCGTCAAAGTGCTGCGGGTCGTGCAGCATCAGGTAAGCCTTGAGTGCTTCGTATTGCAGCTCGGGGTTGTCGATGCTGGTCTTGACTTGATCTTCCACACGCAGGGCAATGCGTGGCAGTAAGGCATCCACCAGCATGCGTTGATAGGCCTGACGCGCGGCGGAGTCCAGCTTGCGGCCTTGGTACAGACCAAAGCCCAGAGACCAGGGCACATCGCGGTCGGCCTCGCCCACGGCCAGGTCACGCGTGGCCTTGAGCGCAGGCATCAAGACCAGGATGTCGGCCGAGGCGCGGTTGGGCGTGGCTTGCAGCAAGGTCTTGACGGCTTGCTCACGCTGGCTGACTTCGGCCACGTAGCGTTGGTTGTTGACGTAGCTGACGCCCCAGGCGATCAGGCAGGTGGTGGCCAGCACGCCAATCAGGGCATAGCCCGCCATGGCGATTTGCGCGCGGCGGCGTTCCCACTTCAGGTCGGTGCTGCCCAGCTCGCTTTCGGCAAAGACGACCTCGTGCAGCAAGCGCTCCAAAAAGAAGGCCTTGCCGCTGGCCTGGTTGGGCGGCAACACCGTGCGCTCCAGCCGATAGCTGCGGGCGATGGCGCCCAGCATGCGGTCCAGCGGCGTGCCTTCTTGCGTGCCGCTGATGAAGTACACGCCACGCAGCATAGGGTGGGCTTCAAACTGCGAGGGCGAGAAGACCTGGTCGATGAACTCCTTGAGCACATGACGCAAGCCGCTGAACTGCTGTGGGAAGCCATAGATGCGGGCGCGGCGTGCGGGGTCGTGTTCCAGCTGCAGCCGATCGATCAGGCCATCGGTCAGGCGCTTTTCCAGCGCGTCGAACTCGGCGCCATAGGCCGAGGTGTCGCTGTGTTGCTGCGCATCGAGCTTGAAGCTGAAGCCCCAAGGCGTGGCGCGGCCGTCTTTGTCCAGCTCGCCCAAGGTGTCCATGAAGCCCGACAGCAAGTCGCACTTGGTCACCATCAGGTAGATCGGAAAGCGCACCCCTAGTTGTTCGTGCAGCTCTTGTACGCGGGCGCGTACGGCGTTGGCTTGCTGTTGACGCTCGGCGGCGGACTTGGTCAACAGGTCCGTCACCGACACGGTCACCATTACGCCGTTGACAGGCTGACGGGGGCGGCTTTGTTTGAGCAAGCCCATGAAGCCGGACCAAGCCTCGTGGTCGGCCTGGTGGTCGCTGTCTTGGGTGGTGTAGCGGCCCGCGGTGTCGATCAACACGGCCTGGTCGGTGAACCACCAATCGCAGTTGCGGGTGCCGGCCACGCCGGGTACGCCCTGGTTGCCACCCGTCGAGCCTGTGGCGCCGGTCAGCGGAAAGCGCAGCCCAGAATTGAGCAAGGCCGTGGTCTTGCCCGAGCCCGGTGCGCCAATGATGATGTACCAGGGCAGTTCATACAGGTAACGCTTGCCGGCTTTGGCAGCGACCTTGTTCCACACGCCTTGCGTCGATTCAAAGCGGGCATTGCGCAGCGTTTGCAGACCTTGCTCAAAGCGCTCGCGCAGCACCTTGACTTCAGCCGATTCCGTGGGCGTTTGGGCGCCAGCGGGTGGGGTCAGCAGCTGGTTGACGACCTGGTTGTTGGTGCGCTTGGCCTTCCACGCTTGGTA
>JAGWTE010000051.1 GCA_028869095.1 Burkholderiales bacterium | reverse complement strand
ACGATGGCAAGCCCAAGCTCGAAATTGCAGGCAAGCAAGAGGTCATCGCCAACGACCCGCTGATCGACCAATATCGCCGCAAGCTCAGCATGGCGCTGTTCTGATCACCGTCTCGTCATTTGCCCCCAGCAGCAGCCCCGCCCCCCATGAACACCCTGATCAGAGCCTCCGAACTGGCCAACCGAATCAAACAGGCGCCTCAAGGTGAGCCCTTGGTGGTGGTGGTGGACTGCCGCTTCAATCTGGCGGACGCTCAGGCGGGTGAAGCCGCCTGGCGCCAAGGGCACATCCCAGGCGCGCATTACGCCCACTTGGACCGCGACCTGTCTGGCCCCAAGACGGGCTCGAATGGTCGCCACCCTTTGCCAGATGCGCAGGCGTTTGAGCAAACCTTGCAGCGTTGGGGCGTCACCGATCAAACCCAGGTGGTGGCCTATGACGATGTAGGCGGCATGATGGCCGCCCGGCTGTGGTGGATGCTGACCCATTGGTTGGGCCATCCACACTGCGCGGTGCTGGATGGTGGCTGGCAGCAATGGGTGACCATGGGTGGCGCGGTGGAGACCGCACCCCCAGCCACCGGTCATGCGACCACCTCGATGACGGCGGATCGCGTCCGTCCTGAGCAAGTGATTCAGATCGCCGAGGTAGCGGCCGCGCTGGGCAGCCCTGATCGCTTGCAATTGATCGACGCCCGGGCGCCGGACCGTTTCCAAGGCTTGAATGAGACGCTGGACCCGGTGGGCGGCCACATCCCCGGTGCCATCAACCGTTTCTTCAAAGACAACTTGCAAACCGACGGCCGCTTCAAATCCCCTGCGCAACTGCGTGAAGAATTCACGGCACTTCTGGGCCAACAGCCCTTAGCATCGTGCGTCCACCAATGTGGGTCAGGCGTGACGGCTTGCCACAACCTGCTGGCCATGGATGTCGCAGGGCTGACCGGGACGCGCTTGTATGCCGGATCCTGGAGTGAATGGTGCGCCGATCCGTCGCGCCCTACGGCCCGCTGAAGCCCGCTTGGCAGCCTGCCCCTTGATGCCCCACACGGGCAAGGGGAAATCTGCAAAAAACATCTGGAAACACGCTACAAAAGCGCATTAAAGCGTCTGTTTTCGCACAGTTTTCCGCGCTTCCTGCCCAGGGACCGCTTCCTAGAATCGTTCGGACGAAGTCATCATGTCCTCGAACGAAGGAAGTTTCGCCATGGCCCTCTCTCTGTCCGTACTGCAACGCCGCAAGGCCTCGGGTTTCACGCTCATTGAGTTAATGATCGCGGTGGCCATTGTGGGCATTTTGGCCCGAATCGCCTATCCCTCGTACACAGACTATGTTCGCCGAGGCCAGATCCAAGAAGGCTTTGCGCAACTGTCCACCCTCCGAGCCAAGATGGAGCAGTACTACATGGACAACCGAAATTACGGGGCGTCCGGAACCACCTGCGCCAACGACTCATCAGCCAGTGGCTGGAACGGTTTCACCGCCACAACTTATTTCAGCTACGCGTGCAGCACATCTTCCAGCGGTCAAGCCTACACAATCACGGCAACCGGCAGCAGTGGATCAGCGACAGGCAACACATACACGATTGATCAAAACGGCAACAGAACGACTACTCAGTTTAAAAGCGTCACCTTGTCTCCCGCCGCAACGTGCTGGCTAAACAGGAATGCATCATGCTGATGATCGGCAAATTGCCACGTAACAAAGTCGCCGGTTTTACCATCATCGAATTGGCCATCGCGATGGCGGTTTTTGGCTTTCTGATTCTGGCGGCCGCGCCCAGCTTGCAAGACTGGTTCAAGAACACACGCATTCGTGGCGCAGCGGAGTCTTTGCAGAACGGCATACTCACCGCGCGAGTAGAGGCGATTCGTCGCAACCGCCCCATCACGTTCTGGCTGCTCAGCAACGACGATCCTGACCAATTCTTGGCTTCTTGCTCGCTATCCGAATCAGGAACTGCATGGATGGTCAGCGTTGACTCTCCTGCAGGCAATTGTGACGACGCGCCGTCGTTGACCACCACGCCCATGATCGTCACAGGCCGAACCACAGGCGACTCTGGCAAACACGTCGCGATCTCAGCCACGCAGTCCGACGGCACAACGGCAGCCACCAGCATCACCTTCAACAGCTTTGGCTCCGTTGTGAAAACTCCAGGCCCCCCTGATCGCGACCCCATTGGTCAAATCGACATCACCAACGATGTCGACAGCAGCTCCTCCCGCTCGCTACGCATCGTGATCACAGCCAACGGCAAGATCACTTTGGGTAACCGACCCTAGCCGCAGAGATGTCTGACCATGTTGACAAAACCTCTACCCCCAACCCATCGCACTGCAAGTGGATTCGTCATCATTGACGTGCTGATGGCCATCCTGCTGTTTTCCCTCGGCATTTTGGGCCTGGTGGGTTTACAAACGGCCATGACACGCAACCAGGTCGACGCCAAGGTGCGAGCCGACGCCAGCTATTTGGCCAGCGAATTGATTGCGCAAATCTGGGCCAACACCAGCCAGCTGAGTTCGTACACCACATCGGGCTGCGCAACCCTCAATCTCTGCAAAGAATGGCAGGACAAAGTGGCCTCCACCTTGCCCAGCGGGACCGGTTCTGTTTCGGCAACAGCTTCCACAGGTGATGTGACCGTCACCATCACTTGGACCAATCCAGGTGGAGAGCAGCACAAGTACATCACGCAGACCACCGTTACCGCCGCGGGGAGCTAACATGAGCCAAGCCCTTTCTCACTCGCACACACGCCGCAGCCAAGGCGGCTTTACCCTCATTGAGTTAATGATCGGCGCGGTGCTGGGCATGCTGACTGTGATCGTCATTGCCCAAGCCTTGATATCGTCCGAACAATCGCGCCGAACCATTTCCAACGGCAGCAATGCCGAACTCACCGGATCGCTGGCACTGTATCAATTGCAACGTGACATTCAAATGTCTGGCTATGGGCTCACCAGCAACCAAGCAGCATTAGGCTGTCCCATCAATGCCCAGTATGACACCAGTGGCACGCCATTCACGTTCACCTTGGCCCCCGTCATCATCACAGATGGAGGCGGATCGGTGCCCGACTCCATTGCGATCACTTATGGCACATCACAAGGGGGCTCAGTGCCCTTCCGTGTCACCGAAGTTCACCCGCAAACAGCAACCTCCTTCATTGTGGAGGCCGCTTTGGGTGTGAAAGCGGGAGATCAATTGATCGCGGTGCCTGATGCCATCGATGCAACCCACAAATGCACCCTGCTGGCAGCCACCAATGACACCAGCGCGGAAACCACAACCTTGAGCCAAACCCGGATACCCCATACAGCGCCTCCCTCTGGTAATAAATGGAACCAATCATCCATCTACCCGGCTGATGGTTACGCGCCAAACAGCTACCTGCTCAACATCGGCTCTTTGGTGCAAAAGACCTATTCGATCAGCAGCACTTACACCTTGCGAAGCAATGTTCGCAACAGCACCAACGGCACCGCCAGCGATCTCGACTTGTTTGAAGACGTGGTCAACCTGCAAGCTTTATACGGCAAAGACACCGACAGCAATGGATCTGTGGACAAATACGATCACGTCACCCCCGCCAATGCCAATGAATGGCGGCAAGTCGTCAATGTCCGCTTGGCCATCGTGACCCGCGGCCAATACGAGAAAGATGAAGTGACATCCACATCTCCCCAATGGGACATTGGTAGCACCATCACCCCTGACGGTGAAACGGTCTCGACCTGCCACGGCACCAGCAAATGCATCACGCTGGATGTCAGCTCCATCGCGAATTGGAAGCACTATCGCTACAAGGTGTACTCCACCAGCGTCCCCGTTCGCAACATTCTTTGGAACTCGTGAAAGAGGGGGATGCCATGACAACCTGTCACACCCTGAATCAAGCGAAGCGCCAAAGAGGCCTCTCTTTGATTTTCGCTTTGTTCGCCTTGGTCGCGCTGATGTTAGGTGCTCTGGCTTTGGTGAGAAACACCGACACCGGGGCCCTGCTGCTGGGCAACCTGGGCTTCAAGCAAGACGCCACGCAATCGGCCGACCAAGCCACACGCCAGGCTGTTTTTTGGCTGAACAGCAACAGCACGAACTTGAACGCACACATTGCTGCCAGCGGCTACTACGCCAGCACCAAGGAGTTTGCGGACGATGGCACCACAGCAGCCGGCGTGCTCGACATCACGGGCTCGCAGTTTCCCACCGCCATGACCCGACAACTCATCGACTGGGATGGCGACAGCTGTGCGGCCTACAGCAGCAGTTCTTACGCAGCTTGCATCAGAGCCAGCGACGCGCTCACGATCAACAGCAACACAGCCAACTACATCATTTTGCGCATGTGCAACAAGCCTGGCGACTACACAACTGACACCACCGTCGTGTGCGTCAAACCGATGTCAAGCAGCAGCGGGGGGTCCACCGCGCGCGGCGAATTGAATTACTCAGAGTACGCACGCTTTGGAAGCACCGCACAAACCTACTTCCGGGTGCTGACACGCATCAAAGGCCAGCGCGGCACGATGAGCTACACCGAAACGATTGTGCATTTCTAACGGAGCGCCACCATGAACAGAAATCACAACACCCGCCCCCTGTCGCAAAGCGGTCTGACTGGGCCCGGTGTCAAATACCCCCTGGCTGCGCTGCTCAGTGGCCTTTTCGGGCTGACGGCGCCCACCGCAACGCACGCGGACGTGACATTGATCTCGGACCAGCCATTGGCAACGACGGCGGCCGTTCACCCCAAACCCAATTTGCTGTTCATCTTGGACGACTCCGGCAGTATGGACTCTGCCTTCATGCCCGACGACATGAACAGCACGTCCAAATTCGGCTATTGGTCGCCTCAATGCAATGGGGTGGCGTTTGACCCCACCGAGTCTTATCTGCCCCCCGTCAAGGCCGATGGTTCGTCTTACAGCAACGCCTCTTACACCGCGGCCTGGATTGACGGCTATAACACCAGCAAGGGCACGACCAACTTGGCAGGCTCGTATTACGCCGCTTACTCGGGGAGCCAACCCGTGATGGGCTGGAAATACACCTTTGCCGGGGTGGACACCACCACGCCGTTTTACACCGAATGCAACACGTCGATTTCGAGCGGCAGCACGGTTTTCAGCTTGGTGTACCTCGACTCTGCATCGGCAGACATGCAGCAGAAATATGCCAACTGGTATGCCTACTATCGCAAACGCTATTTGTTGATGCGCACGGCCATGGGCCGCGCCCTCGCCAAACTCGATGACAGTTATCGGGTTGGCTTCTCAACCATCAGTGACAAGTATGCTGTTGATGGCACGCGTTACTTCCGAGATACCAAAGACTTCGATACCACGCAAAAAACGCGCGTCTATTCCAGTTTGTACAGTGCGGCGCCCAGCTCTTACACGCCCTTGCGGGGCGCGCTGAGTAAGGCTGGCCGGTACTTTGCCAACAAAGCAGCCAGTCAGACATACGACCCCATGCAGTATGCCTGTCAGCGCAACTACGCGCTGCTGTCCACAGACGGCTACTGGAACGCCGACATCGAAACCACCAGCTATGGTCCTTATGTGGTGAACTCGAACACCTTGGTTGGAAACCAAGATGGCACCGAGTCGCGTCCCATGCTGGATAGCGCATCGACAGTGACCACACGTGTCACCCCTTATACGGCAACCAGCTACCGAGACAAAACGTCTAATACGCAATCGAAATCAATCAGGTTTACTCGCAACATGACCGTCTATACAGACGTGTCCTCTAGCGTCTGCTCGTCCAAAATCCAAAAATCGGTTTCTGCGCAAACTGCCACCGAATCGAAGACACAGTACTTCGTCACACCTCAACAGGCCACCTATTCGTACAGCGTCACCGACACCTTGATCAACGGCCTTTTGAGCGAATCAAAAACATCCGCGACCACGACCAGCTCCTGGGTTGCCAAAACAGGTACATCAACCACCACCATCTCAACGGACTCAGGTGTCCCGACGAATGCGAATTACGTCACCACATCCACTACCTCAACTTGTGTTTCCTCCAAGGCTGCGACCTCTTATTCGACGCCCACGCAAACCAACCCCAACTGGTCTCCTACAACGCTGACTTACACCTACAGCACAGAAGCAATGGGCGCCTACACCGCTGGGACGCCCACCTCCAGCAGCGTCACGATCGGGGGGGTATCCAACACATTGGCTGACGTAGCCGAGTACTACTGGAACACCGATTTGCGCCAAACCGCTTTCGGCAATTGCTCGTCGACCAGCTCTGGCACCACGCGTGACGTCTGCAACAACAGCTTGACGCCGCTGCCCACCGACGCCAACACGTTCCAGCACATGAACACGTACACGATTGGTCTGGGTACCAACGGAACGCTGGCCTACGACGCCAACTATTTGGATCCCGCAAAACGCACGGGTGACTACGCTGGGCTGATCAGTGGCAGCAAAATCTGGCCAGAGCCGGGTGATGGATTCGGCGCCCCTAACATTGACGACCTGTGGCATGCCGCCGTCAACGGGCGTGGGCAGTACTTCTCCGCGATGAGCGTGTCTGACCTGACCACGGCCATCAAGAGCGTTTTTGAAAACGTGAAGAAAGAAGCCGGCGCAGCGGCGGCAGCGGCCACCACCACACTGGAACTGGTTGCAGGCGACAACAACAAACTGTTCAGTGCCAGCTATACCACCCAAGAATGGACTGGCGATTTGCAGGCCTTTCTGTTGAATGGCACCACCGGCGTCAAGTCGGACACGCCTTTGTGGTCTGCTCAGGCCTTGCTGGACGCCAAGACCTACTCGTCACGCACCATCTATTTCAACTCATCGTCGGCCCTTACAGCCTTCACTTATTCGAACCTGACGAGCAGCCTCAAAACCAAGTTCAACAACCTGTGCACCAGTTCATTGCTGAGCCAATGCAGTGGCCTGACCGGGGCCAGCCTGACGGCGGCCAACAACGGCGACAACGTCGTCAACTACATCAAGGGCGATCGCACCAATGAAATTGATGGCACGCTGAGCCTGTTCAGAAAGCGCACACACGTGTTGGGCGACATCATCAACGGCGCCCCGGTTTATGTCAGCAAACCCACGTTCAACTATTCCGATGCTGGCTATGCTGACTTTGTCACGGCACAACGCAGCCGCAAGCCCGTTGTTTACGTGGCCGGCAACGATGGGATGCTGCACGCCTTTTCTGCCGCAGACAGTGATGGCGGCGCGGAACTCTGGGCCTTTGTCCCCACCGCAGTCATACCCAATCTTTACAAATTGGCAGACACGAATTACGCCAGCCAACATCGCTACTTTGTAGATGGCACCCCAGCCATTGGTGACGTGAAAATCGGCGGCAACTGGAAAACCATTTTGGTGGGTGGCCTGAACAAAGGTGGCAACAGCTACTACGCTTTGGACATCACCGACCCCAATGCACCGAGCTTGTTGTGGGAATTCACCGATGCCAACATGGGCTACACCTTTGGCAACCCCATCATCACGAAGCGCCAGGACGGCACCTGGGTGGTTGCCGTTTCATCCGGTTTGAACAATACCTCAGGCGATGGCAAAGGCCATCTCTATCTGATCAATGCGGCCACAGGGGCCAAATTGCTGGATCTGGCCACCACCGCAGGGTCATCGAGCTCGCCCAGCGGGCTGGGCAAGATCAATGCTTGGATTGAAGATGCCACGGACAACACCTCACTGCGCTTCTATGGTGGCGACATGTTTGGCAACCTCTGGCGCTTTGATACCGATGCACGGTATGGCAGCGTGGCGTCAGCCCTGAATCTAGCCATACTGCAAACCAGTAGCTCGTCACAGCAGCCCATCACGACTCGCCCTGTCACAGTCGATGTCTCTGGCAAAGCCGTTGTCATCGTTGGAACCGGCCGATATATGGGCGACACCGACATCACCGACACCCAAACGCAAAGTATTTACGCCATTCGCGACCCCTTAGGCACCACCGGTTGGGGCGATGTCAGGGCCGACTCTACCAACTTCGTCCAGCAAACTTATACTGTCAGCGGGACCAGCGCACAGATCTCATCTAACGCTGTCGATTGGCATAAGGGGGGCTGGTGGGTTGATCTGCCACACACAGGTGAACGCATTTTCGTGAACATGGCCTTACAGCTCAACGCCCTGGCGATTGCCACCGCGATACCGAATGGAGATGCCTGTGCGTCCGGTGGTAGCTCGTGGCTGTATTACCTGAATGCCGCCACGGGTAGCCGTGTTGTCCTGACCGAAGCCACGGTCGGATCACAGTTCAGTGGCTCGACCTTGATCGTGGGCACCAGCTACGTGAAAGACTCAAAGGGAAACCTGCGGCTGATCGTTCAAGACAACAAGAGCAAAATTGAAACCGTTCAGGCCAAGGGCACTACCACATCCTCAGCCGGCTCGGCACATCGTACCTCGTGGCGTGAACTGACAGAGTGATGCCCCATTCACATTTGCCCCATGCGTAATGCCTGGCTCACTTGCGCATCGCTTTCTCTCGCTGCGCACGCTCTGGCGGTGACCCTTTGGCCACCGCTGGAGATGCCCGTGCGCAAGCAGGTCAAACAAGAGCGCCCCCAGGCTACGTGGCCCGTGTGGCACTTGGGACAAGCCACGCCAACGCCGTCTTCGCCCGACCGCACGTCCAGGCATCCTGTCCCTGCAACGGAAGCCCCCCTTCCCAGTAATGCCGCCAGCTCAGCAGCAACCGAAGAGCAGCCCCTCCCCTTGCCTGCGCCTGTTGAAACCAAGGTGCCCACCACTGAAACAGAGGCGTCCAATGGCTCGACAGGCGATCCCGGTGGCGACACACTCTACATCCCCAGGCCTGAACTGAGCGCACCGCCAGTCCCACTGTCCCCCGTACTGGTATCCGCTCCAGAGGGGCCGCATGAAGTGGCACGCATCACAGGCATCCTGTCCCTCTACATTGACGAAAAGGGCCAGGTCCACCATATCGTTTCGAGTGGCCCACCTATGCCGCCCGAATTTGAAGAGGCCGCGAAGAAAGCCTTTGTAGGCCTCACATACCGTCCAGGCATGCTGGATGGCGCCCCAGTCAAATCGCGCATCAGGGTCGAAGTGGTTTTCGATAACACGCCGATCGATCTCCCCGCCCCTAACCCCATCAAGTAATCGGTGTCGGCTCCTGCCTCGTCAACGCCTCATCCAGCACCTCAATCCAATGCTTGACCGGCGTATTCGTGCCGCTTTGCAAATGCACGATGCAGCCGATGTTGGCCGAGGCAATCACATGGGGTTCCGTCTCTTCCAGTGCCTTGAGCTTGAGGTCACGCAATTGGCGTGACAACTCGGGCTGCGTCACGCTGTAAGCGCCGCCTGCCCCACAGCATTGATGGCTGTCGCGCTGTGCCAGGTTCACCTCAAAGCCCAATTCACGCAAGCCTTGCTCAATGGGGCCCGGCTGCGCGGCGCTGCTCAGCTTGTGCACATGGCTCAAGCTGCAAGGCGGATGAAACGTCATCGAGCCCAGCGTCGTGCCTTCTGGCCTGCGCCCCAGTTTGCGTTTGAGGAAAGGCAGCCATGAAGGCAGCAACTCGCCCGGGTCCTTGGCCAAGGCCGCAATGCGCTTGGCCTTATCGGCATAGGCCGGGTCATCGGCCAGCAACAAGCCATAGTCTTTGACCCACGCGCCGCAACCCGAGGCATTGATCAAAATGGCCTCGGCCGGTGTCTTGGACTCCACCCAGGGCCACCAGGCATCGATATTGCGCCGTGCCCGCTCTTTCGCGCCCGCTAGATCACCCAAGTGCCCTTGAATGGCACCGCAGCACCCAGAACTGCCCGACACCCCAGCCCGAATCCCCATCACATCCAGCACGCGCGCCGTCGAAGCATCCACATGCGGGCGCAGGCTGCGCTGCACACACCCCTTGAGCAACAAAACCTGACGGGCATGCATGGCCTTCTTGCGATCAGGCCATCTGGGCGGGGCCAACGGCGGCAACAAGGGGATGCGCTCTTGCCACAGCTTGGGCAACAAAGGGCGCACCATGCGGCCCATCGACAAGGCAGGCTTGAACCAACGCGATGGCAGCAGTTTGATCAACCCCCAGCGCATGACGCGTTCGCGCCAAGGCCGCTTCACTTGCGCATCCACTTGCGCCTGCCCCACCGCCAACAGGTCGTGATACTGCACCCCTGATGGACAGGTGCTTTCACAATGGCGACAACCAATGCACTTGTCCAGGTGCTCTTGTGTGATGCGTGTGGGCGCCTGGCCTTCGAACACCTGCTTCATCAAGTAGATGCGCCCGCGCGGGCCGTCCAACTCGTCGCCCGTCACCTTGTAGGTGGGGCAAGTGGCATTGCAAAAACCGCAATGCACGCACTGGCGCAAGACCGATTCGGCCTGCTGGCCTTCGGGTGTGTTTTGGAACGCAGGGGCAAGCTGGGTTTGCATGACAAAAACTACCTCAAGCTCAAGAGACGCGAGCGGACTCCAGCGAGCCCCACTTGCGGCCGGTCATGAACACACCATCTGGATCAAAGGCCTGCTGCACACGCTCGTGCAGACGCCGCAATACGGGCGACAAGTCGAGCTCATCCACCAAAGGCTGCACCTGGCTGGACACAAAGGGCTGCGCATGCCCGCCAGCGCGCGCAGCCAGTTCATGCACCGTGGCAGCCGGCACGGCCGTGCACACCCAACGCTGGGCCCCGAACCACTCGGTCAAGTTCTCGCCGGGCAAACCCAAGGGCGCCGCAGTGGGCGGCACGGACACACGCCACAAGGTCACACCATGGGCGCCCCCTTTGACCACGGCCGCACGCGCGCGGGTGAAGAACTCGTCAGAGTGATCTCGCAGCCCTTGCCAAAAGCCCTCGGCCAAGGGCGGCGCGATCAACTCGCCACCGCGCTCTTTGTACATGCGCTGCACCGAACTGGCCACGGCCGAGCGCGCGCCGCGCAAGCGCAACACCAACATGCCATCCCACCAGGCGGACGCATCCAGCGGGATCGGCTGGGCCGCCCATTGATTGACCTGCGACAGGGCATCGGCTTCATTCATCTCGATGCGCAAGGTCGCGGTGGACACCGGCTGCGGCATCACCTTCAAGGTCACGTCCAGGATCACGCCCAAGGTGCCCATCGAGCCGGCCATCAAGCGCGACAGGTCAAAGCCCGCCACGTTTTTCATCACCGAGCCGCCAAAGTGCAGCACCTCGCCGCGGCCATTCATGACCGTGCAGCCCAGCACATGGTCGCGCACCGCGCCTCGGCTGACTCGGCCCGGCCCACTCAACCCGGCCGCCACCACCCCGCCCATCGTGGCCCCCTCGTAAGAGGCCCAGCCATAACGTGGGGGCTCGAAAGCCAAATACTGGCCCTTGGTGGACAACAAGGATTCGACCTCGGCCAAGGGCGTGCCCGCCCGCACCTTCACCACCAGTTCGGTCGGCTCATAGGACTCGACGCCGCGCCAGCCTGAGGTCTGCAAGACCCCATCGCCCTGCATGGTGTCACCCAGGAAATCCTTGGTCCCGCTGCCGCGAACGCGAATGCGCTGCGCATCCGTTGCGGCTGCACGGATCTGATCGCGCCACTCACTCCACTGTTGATTTGGGTTTGCTGTATGGTCAGCCATATTGGCAAGGAACACTGCCAGACAAGATCCCACTAGGATAACTGCGATATGAAAGTTGCCGCCCTCCAAATGGTCTCCACCCCCCGTGTGGACGACAACCTGATGCAAGCCCGCGACCTGATCGCGCAAGCGGCCGCCCAAGGCGCCGAGCTGGTGGCTTTGCCCGAGTACTTCTGCCTGATGGGCCAGCGTGATGCCGACAAGCTGGCCATTGCTGAACCTTTGGCTGATGCGCTCGCCCCCGATCCACACATGGCCCCTATGCAGGCCATGCTGGCCCAGGCCGCGCGTCAACACGGCATCTGGCTGATTGGTGGCACCTTGCCCATCCAGAGCCACGAAGCGCAGCGTGTGTTCAACACCACACTGGTCTTCAACCCGCAAGGCGAGCGGGTGACCCGCTACGACAAGATCCACCTGTTCTGCTTTGACGATGGCGAGCGCGCCTACAACGAGGCCAGCACACTGACGCCCGGCACCCAGCCCACCACCTTTGATCTGACCGACCGCTCAGGCCAAAGCTGGCACGTCGGCTTGAGCGTCTGCTATGACTTGCGCTTTCCCGAACTGTTCCGAGCTTTGGGCGCCACGCGCCCGCTGGATCTGATCGTGCTGCCCGCCGCCTTCACCTACACCACGGGCTTGGCGCATTGGGAGTTGCTGCTGCGTGCCCGCGCGGTTGAGAACCTGTGCCATGTGCTCGCGCCCGGCCAAGGCGGCATGCACGAAAACGGCCGCCGCACTTTTGGGCATTCGCTGGTCATTGGCCCGTGGGGGGACGTGTTGGGCTGCCTGCCTGAAGGACCAGGTGTGGTGTTGGCTGACCTGGATCGCCAGCAACAGCAGCAGTACCGTACGCAACTGCCCGCCTTGGCGCACCGGGTGATTCAGGGTTGATCAGTGGGCCGTCACAGGTTGCCCATGGCACTGTCGGACGCTTGCTGAGCGTCACTGCCCAACTGGTCGCCAAACAGCTTCAGCGAATGGGCTTGCATGTCCTCACGGAAATGCTTGCGGTCGAACAATTTGGCCTGAGCCTCCGGGGGCAGATCGGTGATGTTGAGCACATTGCGCCGAATCAACACGTCGATCAAATCCTCCAGCACCCGCACGAGGCCGGCGTCCAGCGAGGCAAATTGCTGCTCGTCCGGGCTGCGCCCCAAGAACGCCGTCACATCTGGATGATCCGCCGCAATCGAATGCGCGCCCGCAACCGCCGTGCGGTGCAAGCTGAGGATGTCGCCCGAGGCGTCGCGCAAAACATAGAGCATGGCCGGATATCGGCCGCTTGGGCGCAAACTTGAAAGACGAGCCGCGAGCACGGTTGGCCCAACGCCCCTCAGCCCCCTCAGACACCACCGACTCAGTCCCGATTCGGCATCCCGCTGCTCACCTGCATTTGCGACAGGACCTGACGCTCACCCTGTGACACCCCGGCCAGTTGCATCAACTGCGCCCGATCCAAAATCTCGATGCGTCCGTAGGCCACACGCAGCACGCCCTGGTCTTGCAGGGTCTGCAAGATCTGATTGGTGGTTTGACGGGACAGCGACAGCATCATGCCCAACTGGGCTTGGCTGATGGGCACCACGCAGGGGCCCGGCCCCTGGCCCATGGATGAAGTCTCCACCAACCAGACCAGGCGCCTGGCCAAACGGCCTTCTGCGGGCAGCAAGGCCATGTCTTCCATGCCGATGAGGACCAGGCGCAAGCGCAAGGCCATCAACACCCCCAGATCGCGCCAGTGGTGAGGCTTGGCTTGGAGCAAACGGGTCAAGCCGACGGCGGGCACGTGCAGCAAGCGCGTGACGCCCTCTGCGACGGCGTTGTGGGTGCGCGGCAAGCCGTCGAACAAGGCGATCTCGCCAAACCAGTTGGGCGCGTCGATCAGCGACAGGATGGCCTCTTTGCCCGCCTCGGTCACGCCCGAAATGCGCAAACAGCCGTCCAACACGGCGTACAGGCCATCGGCCGGGTCGCCCCGAAAAAACAGATGCTCCCCCGACTGCAGGCGCTTGGG
>JAGWTE010000259.1 GCA_028869095.1 Burkholderiales bacterium | reverse complement strand
CAAGACGGCCAGCGGCGAGTTGTTCAGCATGTATGGCTTGACCGCGGCCCATCGCACTTTGCCCATCCCCAGTTACGCGCGCGTTCGCAACTTGGGCAATGGCAAAGAGATCATTGTGCGAGTCAATGATCGCGGCCCCTTTCATTCGTCGCGTGTGATGGACCTGAGCTACGCCGCTGCCGTCAAGCTGGGTATCTCCTCGGCCGGCAGTGCCACCGTTGAAATCGAGCGCCTGACCTTCGACGACATTCGCACCGGCGCTTGGCGCAAGCCGTCCGATGTGGCGGCGGCAGAGCCGGCGGCGGACCCGATTGCGGACATCGCGGCCAAAGCCGCATCCTTGCCTGACGTGGCGCCTTTGCCCGAGCCTGCCGTGTCCGACGACCGCGAGCGAGCCTACACCCCGTCGGCCCAAGGCTATTGGGTGCAATTGGCGGCTTTGTCCCGTCGAGACGGCGTCGACCGACTTCAGCAGCGCGTGCTGTCCGAGGCGGCGTCCATGGCGCCCATGATGGCGGTGTTCAAAGAGTCCGCGATGTTCAAGTTGCAGGTGGGGCCTTATGCGACCCGCGAGGCCGCGTCAGAAGCTGCACGTCAAGTGCGAGACGCGATGAAGCTGACCCCTTTGGTGATTGAGAGGCGTTGAGTGCAGTACATGGCGCCCTTGTCGTTGATTTTCAATGCCCTGGTCTGGGGCTTGTCGTGGTGGCCGCTGCGTTATTTGCAGACGCAGGGCCTGCATCCCATCTGGGCCACGATGATGTTTTTCTCTCTGGGCGTGCTCTTGATTGGCGTTTGGCGTCCGTCGGTCATCCCGGGCTTTGTGCGGCAGCCTGCCTTGATCTGGCTGGCTGTGGTTGCAGGGGTGACCAATGCCACCTTCAACTGGGGCGTGACCTCGGGCGATGTGGTGCGCGTGGTGTTGCTGTTTTATCTGATGCCCTTGTGGGCGGCTTTGCTGGCACGCTGGCTACTGCATGAGCCCATCACGCCCAGCGCGATGATGCGCATGGCTTTGGCACTGGCCGGCGCGATGCTGGTGCTCAAACCGCAAGGCGCCGGATGGCCCCATCTCTCGGGCCTGTCCGATGCGTTGGGGCTGCTTGGCGGCATGGGCTTCGCGTTGACCAATGTGTTGCTGCGCCAACAGGCGCACCAATCGGCATCGGCTCGGGCGTTTGCCATGTTTGTCGGGTGCACGACCTTGCCGGGCTTGCTGGGCCTGGTGCTGTGTTGGCAGGGCGTGGTGCCTGTCTGGCCTGCACTGGACTGGGTTTGGGTGGGGCCTGTGCTGGCCTTGGGTGGGACGTTCTTCCTGTCCAACCTGGCCTTGCAATACGGTGCGTCACACCTGCCAGTTCAGATCACCTCGGTGTTGATGCTCACCGAGGTGTTGTTTGCCTCGGTGTCATCGGTGTGGGCAGGCGATGCGACTTTGACGCTCAACATCATCGTTGGTGGCAGCTTGATCCTGTTGGCTGCTTTGCTTGCCACCCGGAACGAGGCTTGATCAGGCGCGCAATTTGCGCGAATGCGCGTGCACGGTGTCCACCAGCACACTGACGTGCTCAGGCGGCGTGAACTGCGAAATGCCGTGTCCTAGATTGAAGATGTGGCCAGCGGTGCTGCCATCGCTGTTACGTGGTGCGCCAAAGCTGTCCAGCGTCTGGATCACTTGTTCGCGAATCTGCTCCGGTTGGGCAAACAACACGATCGGGTCCAGGTTACCTTGCAGCGCCACTTGGTGCCCCACGCGTGCGCGTGCCTGTCCTAAATTCTGTGTCCAATCCAGGCCCACCACATCGCAACCCGTTGCAGCAATTTGCTCCAGCCATGTGCCGCCACCCTTGGTGAACACGATGTGAGGGATGCGGAATCCGTTGTGCTCTTTCTTCAATTGAGCCAGCACACGCTGCGTGTACGCCAGGCTGAAGGCTTGGAAGGCGCCATCGGCCAACACGCCGCCCCAGGAGTCAAAAATCATGACCGCCTGGGCGCCGGCTTCAATCTGCGTGTTCAGATACAACGCCACGGCGTCGGCATTGACCGCCAGGATCTGATGCATCAAATCGGGGCGTTGGTACATCATGGTCTTGACCAGACGGTAATCGTCTGATCCGCCGCCTTCGACCATGTAGCAAGCCAAAGTCCAAGGGCTGCCCGAGAAGCCGATCAGGGGCACGCGCCCCACGCCTTGTTGATCGCTCAGCGCGCGGCGGATGGTGCCGACCGCATCGAACACATACTTCAACTTGTCCATGTCCGGCACGGCCAGCGCCTTCACGGCGGCTTCATCGCGCACGGGCTTGGCAAACTTGGGGCCTTCGCCGGCAGCAAAGCTCAAACCCAAGCCCATGGCATCAGGGACGGTCAGGATGTCGCTGAACAAGATCGCGGCGTCCAAGGCATAGCGATCCAAGGGTTGCAGCGTGACCTCGCAGGCCAGATCGGGTTGCGTGGCCAGACCCATGAAGCTGCCCGCCTTCTCGCGCGTGGCGCGATATTCAGGCAAGTAGCGCCCCGCTTGGCGCATCAACCACACCGGGGTGTAGTCGGTGGGCAAGCGCAAACAAGCTTTCAGGAAGCTGTCGTTGTGCAGCGGTGGCAGGGAGGGGGAAGCGGGGTTCGTAGAGGCACTCATTCCATGATTGTAGGCAGCCTTGCGTGTCTGGTCCTGAGTCGAATCAAACAAGGATCCCGTGACGCATTCCACCCCGGGCCCGGGGTGTTTCAAACGAGATGCACAGATAGGGCTTGGCTGAAGTCCGGGTAAG
>JAGWTE010000258.1 GCA_028869095.1 Burkholderiales bacterium | reverse complement strand
TGGCTGGTCATGTCGATGCGTCGTCAGATAATGGGGCGATCTCACATTGTGATTGTTCTTGCCGACAGGAGGCCCCGAATGTTGAATGGAAAAACTGCCCTCGTTACCGGATCCACCAGCGGGATTGGTTTGGGCATCGCCGAAAAGCTGGCTGCTCAAGGCGCCAACGTCATTTTGAATGGGTTTGGCGATGTCGAAGCCCCCAAAGCCAGTGTCCTGGCTGCTGGCAAGGCTCATGGCATCAAGGTGGGTTACCACGGCGCCGACATGAGCAAGCCCGCCGAGATCGAGGCCATGATGGCTTACGCCCAGGCCGAGTTTGGCGGCGTTGACATCTTGGTCAACAACGCCGGCATTCAGTTCGTTGCCCCGGTTGAAAACTTCCCCGCAGAAAAGTGGGATTCGATCATCGCCATCAACCTGAGCTCGGCCTTTCACACCATGCGCTTGGCCGTGCCCGGCATGCGCACCAAGAACTGGGGCCGCATCATCAACCTGGCATCGGCGCACGGTTTGGTGGCGTCGGCAGGCAAGTCCGCTTATGTCGCAGCCAAGCATGGCCTGGTCGGCTTGACCAAGGCCGTGGCGCTGGAAACGGCCACCACGGGCGTCACCGTGAATGCCATTTGCCCGGGCTGGGTGTTGACCCCGCTGGTGCAAAAGCAGATCGATGCCAAGGCCGAACAAGGCGGCATCAGCCTGGATCAAGCCCAAAAAGACTTGTTGGGCGAGAAGCAGCCTTCGCTGCAGTTCGTGACCCCGGCTCAACTGGGTGACCTGGCTGTGTTCTTGTGCTCGCCCGGCGGCGACAACGTGCGTGGCGCGGCCTGGAACGTGGACGGCGGCTGGCTGGCCCAGTAAGCCCACTCAGAGGCAATCAAAGCGTTTCAGCGTTCATGCGTTTGGATGTGGCCCAGTTGGGCGAAGACCCCTCCGGCGACAAGCCGGGGGTGCCGTATTCGGCTCTGTACGACGACCTGTACCACGGTGAGGCGGGCGCTGCCGCGCAGGCCCAATACGTGTTTTTGCAGGGCAACAACTTGCCTGGACGCTGGCAGGGGCGCGATCAATTCGTGGTCCTGGAAACCGGCTTTGGGCTGGGCAACAACTTCCTGGAAACCTGGGCCGCATGGCGCGCTGACCCGCAGCGCTGCCGGCACCTGTTTTTCGTCTCCATTGAAAAACACCCTTTGAGTTTGGCGGACTTGCGCCGGGTGCATGCATCGGCCACACCGTCCACACTGCCTTTGGCTGAACGCCTGATTGCCGCTTGGCCCGTGTTGACGCCCGGTCTGCACACGCTGAACTTTGACGATGCAGGCGGGCAAGTCACCCTGCTCTTGGGCCTGGGCGACGTGGCCGACGTGCTGCCCAGCCTGGTCATGCAGGTGGACGCCTTTTATCTGGACGGATTTGCGCCGTCTAAAAACCCACAAATGTGGGACGAGGCCATGCTGTCCCGGCTGGGGCGCTTGGCTGCACCGGGCTGCACCGCCGCCACCTGGACCGTGGCACGCAGCGTGCGAGACGGTTTGACGCAAGCAGGCTTTGCGGTGTCGCGTTTGCCAGGCTTTGCCAGCAAGCGGGACATGATCCAGGCGGTGTATGCGCCTCGGCACACACCAGCACCGCCGCCCGGTGGATACCAGGCCGCCCCCGTAGCGGCCCATCGTCACGCCATCGTTGTGGGTGCGGGCCTGGCCGGCTGCGTGGCCACCTGGGCCTTGTGCCGTGAAGGCTGGCAAGTCACCTTGATTGACCAGCAACCGGGGCCTGCGCAAGAAGCATCAGGCAACCCAGGCGGTTTGTTTCACAGCATCGTGCATGGCGAGGACGGCATCCACGCCCGAGCTCATCGCGCCGCCGCTTTGGCCATCTCGGCCCTGGCGACGCCATGGATTGAATCGGGCCGGCTGGCGGGGCAAAGCCAAGGCTTGCTGCGGCTGGATCCCAAGACCTCACCCACCGATGCGCAAGCCCTGATCGACAAATTGGCCTTGCCGGCTGACTACGTGCAATGGCTGGATCGTGAACAGGCGCTTGACGTGGCGGGCATGGATGTGCCCAGTGGCGGCTGGTTGTTCAAACAAGCGGGCTGGTTGCACCCGGCGGGCTTGGCTCAACTGCTCTTGGACGACGCTCGCGCCTGGGCGAACCAACATGGCGTGTCCTTGATCGAGCGCTTTGGGCAGAAGGTGTCACGCATCCACAAGGCTGACGAGACTGGCGGTGGCGCTTGGGAAGTGTGGACTGAGGAAGACACCTCCGCTCAGGCCGCCACATCGGCATCAACACTGCGATTTGAACCGTTTAGAGCGAACAGCCTGGTGCTGACCTGCGCCAATCAGGTCAACGCGCTCTTGCAAACTTTGGCCCCTGAACAGGCTGTGCCACCCTGCCCCTTGACCCCGATTCGCGGGCAGGTCACCACCTTGAGTCCAGACGTGAGTACTGGGCGGGCCCAACTGCCGCGCTTGCCGGTGGCAGGCAGTGGCTACACCCTGACGCTGCCCGATGGCCGACTGTTATGCGGCGCCACGACCCAGCACCACGACACCTGCGCTGAGGTACGCACCGCAGATCACATTCACAACCTGGGGCAAGCATTGCGCTTGGGGGCCTTGCAAATCGTGCCCGCCGAAATGTTGGACGATGCCCTGAACGCCCTGGCAACAGACGACAGCACCTGGGGCAAAACGGGCTGGCGCGCCACCACGCCAGACCGTTTACCACTGGTTGGCGCCCTGCCCTGGACACCCGAGCGGTTGAGCACCCTGGGTGGCCGCACACGCACCGATCAAACCC
>JAGWTE010000257.1 GCA_028869095.1 Burkholderiales bacterium | reverse complement strand
ACCGAGCGATTGCGAGCCAGCGGGGGATTCTTGGCGAAGTAGCGCTGGATCCCCAGCAGCAGGGCGTCGGCCAGTTGGCTCTGGTAGTCCTCGTCGTTGAGCTTGGACTCTTCTTCCGGGTTGGAGATGAAGCCCGTTTCCACCAAGATGGACGGGATGTCCGGCGCCTTGAGCACCGCAAACCCGGCTTGCTCGACGTGGGCTTTGTGCAAGCGACCAACCTTGCCCAGGTGGCCCAGGATGGCGTTGCCCAGCTTGATGCTGTCCTTGATCTGGGCCGTGGTCGACATGTCCAGCAAGGCCTTGAGCACGCCCGCGTCCTTGGCCTTGATGTTCACTCCGCCGACGATGTCACTGGCATTTTCACGCTGGGCCATCCAACGTGCTGCGGCACTGCTCGCCCCGTTTTCAGACAGCGCGAACACCGATGCCCCTCGGGCCTTGGGGTCCAGGAAGGCATCCGCATGGATGGACATGAACAGGTCAGCCTGCACGCGCCGCGCTTTGACGACGCGCTCTTGCAGGGGCACAAAGTAGTCTGACTCGCGCGTCAACATGGCGCGCATGCCTGGCTGGGCATTGATGAGCGCGCGCAGCTTCTTGGCGACGGATAGCACCACGTCTTTTTCAAACAAACCACTGGGGCCGACTGCGCCCGGGTCTTCGCCGCCATGGCCGGCATCCAGCGCCACGATGACCAGGCGCTGAGCACCCAATCGGCCGGCCACGCCGGTGTTGGCGTCGGCCACGACCGGTTCGCGGTCCGCCTTGTCGGCGTCGCGGCCGTCTACCTTGGGATTGGCCTTGGCCACCGCGGTCTTGTCACCGGGTTTGCGTTTGAGGTCGCCAATGAAGTCGCCCAAAGCATCGTTGACACTGTTGGCGGCGTTGGCCGATTGCGTGCTGCCAGGCACGGCGGGGCGGGCCGGGGCATTGGACGCGCCGGCGTCTGTCGCGCCTGCGACCGTTGTGGCGCCGTTGCTGCCAGCATTGCTCGCGGCCGCAGCGGGTGTCGCAGGTGTGGTCAATCCAGAAGGCGGCGTGGCGGTGGGTGCACGCAAGGCCAACTGCGGGTCGACCGCCTTGGTTGGGTACAGGTCAAACACCAGTCGGTGCTGGTAAGCCGCCACAGGCGCCAGGCCAAACACCTGGGGTTTGATGGTCTGCTTGAGGTCAATCACCAGGCGAGCCACTTTGGGCCGGTTTTGTCCCACGCGAATGCCGGCGATATAGGGGTCGTCGCTGGATACCTTGCGAACCAGCTCGCGCAGTTGGGCATTGAGCTCCAACCCTTCCACGTCGATGACCAATCGATCCGGGTTGGGCACGGAGAAGTACTGAGCCTTCAACTCTGTGTCCGACTCCAGGGTCACGCGCGTGTAATCTGCCGCAGGCCACACACGGACCGCCAGCAACTGAGCGCCCCAGGCCAATTCCTTGGGGCCGAGCAGCAGCACCAAGCTGCCGCCCAGGGCTTGTTGCAGCAACCGGCGACGTCCGGCTGATTGGGCGGGCGTTTTCTGGTGATCCCGATCGCGGTGTTCACTCATGAGCGGGCCCTCCTTGAAACACACTGGGCGCGGTCGTTTCAAATGATGTCTCATTGACAGAATCTGTCAACACCGAAAGCCAATAGTGGCCCATGGCTGAGACGGCCTTCAAGCGCACCAGGCGACGATCTTCGGTCAGGGGTTCGATCACGACGCGCAGGTCCGGGCGGGGCAGCAAGCCCGCGGCCTTGTCTGGCCATTCCACCAGCTTGAGCCCAGCGCTGGCGAACAGGTCGCGAAAACCGGCGTCTTCCCACTCCTGGGGGTCATTGAAACGGTAAAAATCAAAGTGGTAAGCCCGCGCAACCGGGCTGTCGTATTGCTCTACCACTGCATAGCTGGGGCTTTTGATGCGGCCTTCAACCCCCCAAGCACGCAATAAGTGCCGTGTGAAGGTGGTTTTGCCTGCGCCCAGCGTGCCATGCAGTTCGACCACAGCCGATCCGCCATGGCCCAATTGGGGCGCCATGGCTTTGGCCAGTTTGGCGGCCGTGACCGCGCAATCGCCTTCATCGTTCCAGACGAAGTCGACTTGCGTGGGTCCTAAAGAAGATGAGTCAGGGCTTGCTACGATCGTCACATGAATCAGGAACAGCGCCCCCAAGACAACTTGACCCCAGCCCACCCGGAGCTGGATGCGTCGGCCATCATGGGAAAACTGCGCCAATGGGCTACACAACTGGGATTTTCACAGATTGGCGTAGCTGATGTCGACTTGTCAAGTGCTGAGGCTGGGTTGCTGGCCTGGCTGGAGCAGGGTTTTCATGGCGGCATGCACTACATGCAGGCCCATGGACTCAAGCGTGCGAGGCCCGCAGAGCTGGTTCCGGGCACCGTGCGGGTCGTCACTGCTCGCATGGATTACTTGCCTGACTCGCTGCCTGCTGACTGGCAACAGATCGAATGGGATCGTCTGGGTGCGCCTGAGCAAGCGGCTGTGTCGGTCTATGCAAGGGGGCGGGATTATCACAAGGTCTTGCGCGCCCGTTTGCAGACCTTGGCTCAGCACCTGGCTGATGAGGTCGGGCCTTACGGGTTTCGCGTGTTCACCGATTCAGCCCCTGTGTTGGAGGTGGAACTGGCCTCCCGCAGTGGCTTGGGCTGGCGCGGCAAGCACACCTTGCTGCTGTCGCGTCAGGCCGGGTCGTTCTTCTTTTTGGGCGAGATCTTCATTGATGTGCCCTTGCCGCTGACCGAGCCTGAGACCGCCCATTGCGGCAGTTGTCGCGCCTGTATGGATGTGTGTCCGACACAGGCCATCATCG
>JAGWTE010000050.1 GCA_028869095.1 Burkholderiales bacterium | reverse complement strand
TGGGTCGGACGTGCGTGGGATGCCTGTCTGGAAGACGCGCCCGTCAAGCCGCAAGACGATCCGATCGAGGTGATGCGCCATCTCTTTGCACGCTTCATCCGGCATCACGAGCAGGCGGTGTGCCCCGGCTGCCTGGTGGGCAATTTCGCCGCCGAGGTGGCGGAGTCCAGCCCCGTCTGTCGGGCCGTGTTGGGCAGCGCCATGTCGGATTGGCGGGCTCGGCTGGGTGCCTTGATCCAGTTGGCGCAAGACAAAGGGCAGATCCGTGCTGATCGGGATGCCTTGCAGCTGTCGGCCTTCTTTTGGGATGCCTGGGAAGGCGCCTTGCTGCGCATGAAGATTGAACACACCTCTCAACCCCTCAAGGACACGGTCGAGCTGATGCTGGACTGGTTTTTCCGTCCCTGAATTTTTTGTCCCCATGATTGGAGCAAATCCATGGCAAACACCGAGACTGCAAACCTCTTTCAACCTTTGAAGCTGGGTCGTATCGAGCTGGCCAACCGCATGGTCATGGCCCCCTTGACCCGCAACCGCGCCAGCGAGGGCAATGTCCCTGGCGAGATGACGGTGGAGTATTACGCCCAGCGTGCCAGCGTGGGCCTGATCATTGCGGAAGCCACCCAGGTGTCCGCGCAAGCGCAGGGTTACATCGCCACGCCGGGCGTGCACACGCCGGAGCAAATCGCTGGCTGGCGCAAGGTGACCGATGCCGTGCACCAACGTGGTGGCCGCATCTTCGTGCAGCTGTGGCACACGGGCCGCATGTCGCACACGGCCTTCCAGCCGGGCGAGCAAGCCCCGGTCGCGCCATCGGCCATCGCGGCCAAGGCCAAGACTTACATCCCCGGTGTGGGCTACACCGACACCTCCACGCCGCGTGCGCTGGAAACGGCCGAAATCGCCGGCATCGTCAACGACTTCCGTGTTGCGGCTCGCAATGCGATTGAAGCTGGGTTTGACGGGGTGGAAATCCACGGCGCACACGGCTACCTGCTCGACGCATTCTTGCGCGATGGCGCCAACAAGCGCACGGATGCTTACGGCGGCAGCATTGAAAACCGCGCCCGTTTCCTGGTGGAAGTGATGAGTGCGGTGACGCAGGAAATCGGTGCCGATCGCGTGGGCATTCGCATCTCGCCGGTCTCGCCGGTGAATGATTCCAACGAAAGCCAGCCTCAGCCCTTGTTCGAACACGTGGTGCGCGAACTCAACAAGCTCAAGCCGGTCTACATCCACGTGGTCGAGGGTGCCACCGGTGGCCCGCGCGACAACGCACCGTTTGACTATGACAAGCTGCGTAGTCTGTACGACGGTGTGTGGATGCTCAACAACGGCTACACCCAAGAAATGGCTGAAACCGCCTTGGCAGAAGGTCGTGGCCAATTGGTGTCGTTTGGTCGCTTGATGATTTCCAACCCCGATCTGCCACGCCGTTTCAAGGAAAAGGCGCCTTTGAATGAACTGTTTGCCGACGCGCCGCTGTACGGTGGCGTGGGCCCCCACGGCTACATTGACTATCCGGCTTTGCCTGTCTGATCCACGTCAAATCTGGTGAAAGGGCCCGCTGAAGCGATCGTGCTTCAGCGGGCCTTGCTGCTTTCCCCCCTTTCGCCAGTCTTGGGGCTGGGGTAGAAAGTGAATCTGCACACCAATCAGGAATCCCTACCCTTGACGAAATTAGCCAGACGCCGTTGGTTGTGGTTGGCTGTAGGCCTACTCATATCGATCGGAGTGCATGCTGCTGCGGCCCCGAAGGACATCACCGTCCTGGCGGACGTGCATTACCCTCCGTTTGTCTTCAAAGATGCCAACGGCGAGCTGACGGGCTTGACGGTGGACTTGTGGCGCCTGTGGGAAAAGAAAACTGGCTCAACCGTTCACATCGTGGCCATGGACTGGGCCGAGGCTCAGCGCGTGTTTGACAGCGGCAAGGGCGATGTCATCGACACCATTTTCCAGACGCCTGAGCGAGAAAAATACCTGAAGTTTTCAGCGCCCTATGCGGATGTGCCAGTGCCCATTTATGCGGATCAGGGCATTGGCGGGGTGACCGACATCGGCACCTTGCAGGGGTTTTTGGTTGGCGTCAAAGCGGGTGATGCATGCGGGGAGACCTTGCGCAACGCCAAGGTGCTGGTCGACGAGCGCTACGACAGCTATGACGCCATGGTCGAAGAGGCCGCGCAATCTCGCCTGCGCGTGTTCTGCATGGATGGCCCGCCCGGCGATTACCTGTTGTACAAGGCGGGCATTGACCAGCGTTTTCACAAGGCCTTTGTGCTCTACACGGGGCAGTTCCATCGTGCCTACCGCGTAGCCAATCCTGAACTGTTGAAGCGGGTGGAGGCTGGCTTTGCCGACATCAGCGAGGCCGAGATGGAGGCGCTGCGCACCAAATGGATGGGCGCGCAAATCAACTATCGCCCCTGGCTTCGTTATGCGTGGTGGGGTGGTTTGACGTTGTCCGTTCTGACGGTGGGCATGCTGCTGTGGGGTTTCACATTGCGTCGCATGGTGCGGCAACGCACGGCGGCCTTGCAAGACGAGCGACGTTTCCTGCGGGTCTTGATCAACACCTTGCCGGATCTGGTCTGGCTCAAGGATCTCAAGGGGTATTACAGCCTGTGCAATGCGCGGTTCGAGCAGTTCTTCGGTGCGCCAGAGGCTCAGATCGTGGGCAAGCAGGATCAGGATTTCTTGCCGGCCGAGGTGGTCGAGAATTTTCGTCTCAGCGATGAAGAGGCCTTGTCTGCGCAAGGCCCGGTGGTGTCGGATCGGCGGTTGACCTATGCCAGTGATGGGCACGTCGAACACGTGGAGACCATCAAGACGCCCATGCGCGATGCCAAGGGGCGCATCATCGGCATTTTGGGAATTGCGCGGGATGTCTCGCAGCATCGCGACAACGAGCAGCGCATTGATCGCCTCAACCGTCTGTACCAGGTCTTGCTGCAAGTCAGCGAGGTGGTGACGCAAAAGGCCGATGCCCGCACCTTGTACCAGGCCGTGTGTGACATCGTGGTCCGGCACAGCGGCGTCAAGCTGGCGTGGGCGGGCGAGCCCGATGCCGAAGGAGCTCGCATCCTGCCCTTGTGCTGGGCCGGTGAGCATCCCGAATATGCCCAGACTTTGACGTTGCCCCTGGGGGGGGAGCCCGAGAGCCGAGGGCCCACCTCACGGGCGTATCACCTGGGCTTGCCGCAATATTGCGACAACATTGAGCTCGACGCCAGCATGGCGCCCTGGCGAGCGCAGGCGCTGGCGGCGGGGTTTCGCTCCCTGGTGTCGCTGCCGGTGAAAGTCAATGGACGGGTGCGCGCGGTCTGCAATCTGTATACCCCGACCGAGGCCTTTTTTGACGAGCAGATTCGCGAGTTGGTCGAGCGTCTGGCGGTGACCGTGGGCATGGCCATCGAAGCGCGTGAGGCTGCCCAGGCTCAGGCTGAGGCTCAGACGCGCTTGGCTCAAAGTGAAGCGCGGTTCTCGCAGATGTTCCTCACCAGTCCCATCGGCATGTTGCTGTGCCGGTTGGACGATCAGGTTGTGGTGGATGTCAATGAGTCCTGGTTGCGCATGATTGGGCGGGATCGTCAGGACATCGTGGGGCGACATGTCGACGAGTTGCAGATCTGGGACAGCGATGCCGTGCATGCCCGATTGGAGGCTGTGCAGCGTCTGAAGTGGGGGGAGGACATCGACCGGCTGGAGACGCGCATGGCGACGCACCATGGAGACATGCGCGATGTGGTCTGGTCGGCCACCCGCATCAATCTGGCCAATGACCTGTTCCAGCTGGAATCGTTTGTGGACATCACCTTGCAAAAGCAGGCGGCCAAGAATCTGGCTTATCACAATGAGCGCTTGGAGTCGGCCGTCTCGTTGCGCACGGCCGAGCTCAACAGCCTGTTTCAGGCTTTGCCTGACCAGTACTACCGGCTGGGTCTGGATGGCACCATCTTGGACCACCGCGCTGGTGTGGGCCAGCGCGTGACCTTGTTGCCACTCAAGAGGGGCATGAAGCTGCAACAGGGCTTGCCGCCCGAGGGCGCCGAGCGCTTGACCCAGGCGCTGGGGCAGGTGCTGCAAAAGGACTCGGTCGTGATCGAGTATGAGCTGCCTGCCGCGCGTGGCAATGGGGCGGTTCAGGTCTATGAAGCACGCCTGTTGCCGCTGGCCGAGCGCGAAGCCATTGCGGTCATTCGCGATGTGACCGAGCAGCGTGAACTGGACCAGGCACGCGAAGCCGCTCGCGAAGAAGCCGAACGCCTGGCGCGGGTCAAGAGCGAATTCCTGGCCAATATGAGCCATGAAATCCGCACCCCGCTCAATGGCGTGCTGGGTTTGGCGCAACTGGGTTATCTGGAAAGTGCGGGGCAGCCGACGCAAAAGACGTTCGAGACCATTCTGGATTCAGGTCGCTTGCTGTTGGGCGTGCTCAATGACATTCTGGATATCTCCAAGTTGGAGGCGGGGCAGTTGACCATCGAGTGTCAGCCGGTGTCCCTGCGGTCCTTGTTGAACGAAACCTCTGCCATGGTGGTCTCGCGCGCTCAGGCCAAAGGCCTGGCTTTGAGCGTGATGGTCGAGCCAGGAACGCCCGAGACCATCGAGGGCGATGCCTTGCGCATTGAACAGGTCTTGCTCAACCTCTTGTCCAACGGGGTCAAATTCACGGAAAAGGGCTCGGTGGAGTTGAGTGCCCGGTCTGTGGGGGCCGGGGTCATCCTGGCGGTGTCGGACACGGGTATTGGCATGGCGCCGGACGAGTTGAATCTGGTGTTTGCCCCTTTCAAGCAGGCAGACTCATCCACGACACGCCGCTATGGCGGGACGGGCTTGGGCTTGAGCATCAGCAAGCGCCTGGTGGAGTTGATGGGGGGCCGCATCGAGGCCAGCAGCCGACCTGGCGTGGGCAGCCGCTTTGAGGTCTACCTGCCTTTGCGTGGTGCAACGGGTGTGCTGCATCAGCCTCGGGTGTCGCAGAGCATCAAACCCTCGGTCTCGCGTGAGCGGCCGCAGCCCAGCTTGGCCGGGGTGCGCGTGCTGGCGGCGGAGGACAGCGAGGTCAATCAGATCGTTTTGCGCGAGTTGCTCACCATGGAAGGCGCTGAGTTCACCATGGTGCGCGATGGCCGCGAGGCGGTGGACACCGTGGAGTCTCGCGGAGGCGGGGCGTTTGACGTGGTCTTGATGGATGTGCAGATGCCGGTGATGGATGGCTACGAGGCCGCACGGCGCATCTTGTTGGTGGATTCCACGTTGCCGGTGATCGGTTTGACGGCCCATGCCTTTGGGGATGCGTTGGCGGCATGCAATGCGGCTGGTATGGTGGCGCATGTGAGCAAACCCTATGACCTGCGCAAATTGGTGACCACGATGGTGGAACACATGCGGCGCCGGTCTGGATGATGGACGGTGTCGGATATGACAGTGAAGTGGAGCAAGGGGCGCATCGCCGCCGTGGCTGTGGTGGTGTCGTTGGCCTCGGCGGTGGGGGCCTCGTATGTGTGGGGGCCGCAATGGATTCGCCAAGCCGCCGTTGAACAGCTGAGCCAGGCGCTGGGCCGACGCGTGACCCTGGATGGGGTTGAATTCAAGCTGCTGCAATTGCAGCTGGGCTTGAAGGGCCTGACCATCTATGAGGCCGATGGCCAGCATCCCTTTGTGCAGGTGGGGCAGGCCCACACGCAACTGTCATGGGCAAGCGTGCGCCATCTGGCGCCGGTGGTGGACTCGCTGCAGGTCACCGCGCCGCAGGTGCATCTGGCGCGTCTGGACAGCCAACGCTGGAACTACAGCGACATCGTGGCCCGATTGGCGGCGCAGCCCGCCAAGCCCAGCACGGGTGAGCCCGCACGGTTTTCGGTCAACAACATTGCGCTGACACAAGGCGTCGTCACCTGGGATGACCAGGTCAGCCACACGCGCCATGAAGTGCGGGACTTGGCGCTGGCCTTGCCCTTCATTTCCAACCTGCCTTATGTGGCCGACCAGTTCATCACCCCGCAACTCAGCGCCAAGGTGGATGGCTCACCCTTCAAGCTGACAGGCAAGACGCGCCCCTTTGCCAAGAGTCGCGATGCCTTGCTGAACATCGAGCTCAGTGGCTTGCCCCTGGCGTCTTACATGGCCTTGTCGCCTGTGCAGATGGGGGCCCAGTTGGAGAAGGCGCAACTGGACACCCGCCTGGTGCTGAACTTCCGTCAGGATGACCAGGGCTCCAGCTTGCATTTGCAAGGACAGGCCGCTTTGAAGGATGTTTCGGTGGTGGACGAGCAAGGCGATGCCCTGCTGCGTTGGTCTGCCTTGAGTGTCAAGCTCAAAGACAGTGAGCCTTTGCTCAATCGCTGGACCGTTGAGCAGCTGCGCTGGGATCAACCCACCGTGTGGCTGGAGCGCGAGCGCGATGGCAAGCTGGCTTTGGTCGAGGCGTTCCAGCCCAAGAAGGTTGCGGCTTCGGCTGACGCAGCGACCCGGCCCCAGGCATCTGCGTCTGCTGCTTCAGTGGCTGCATCCAAGCCTGCGGCCACAGCCAGTGGCCCTGCAGGCGCTCAAACAAGCGCTCAAGCAGGCAGCGTGCAGTTCAGCCTGGCGCAATTGGACATTCACGAAGGCCGCGTGCATTGGCTGGACGGTGCCGTGCCCGCCCGCGAAGCACCCCGCGCGCAGGACCTGACCGACATTGAATTGAGCCTGTCCGGCCTGGGCATGGCCAAGGGGCAGTTCACCGACAAGCCTTTGCCGGTCAAACTGGCCGCACGCCACAACGACCACGGCGAGCTGTTGCTCGACGGCCTGCTGACCCTGCCTCAGGCCCAACAGGCTTTGGCCGCGCAATTGCAAGTCGGGATCCATGGTGTCGAGTTGACGGCCGCCCAGCCTTATGTGGCCGACCAACTCAATGTGGCCCTGACACGGGGCGAGCTGTTTTGCGATGGCAAGCTGGACCTGCAGTTGCCATCGGGCCAGCCGCCCCTCATCCGCTTCAATGGCGATGCTTCGGTGCGTGGCCTGCGCAGTGTCGACAAAACCGGGGGCGATGACTTCCTGCGCTGGAAGAGCCTGTCATTCAAGAGCTTGCAGGTGGTCTACCAAGACAAGCCCAAGGCCCACCCGCTGGACTTGGGCGTGGGCGAGATCGGCTTGGATGACTTCTTTGCCCGCATCATCGTCAAATCGACCGGCCGTTTGAATCTGCAAGACATCGTCAAGACCGCAGCCAGCGAGGCCAAGCCTGAGGCCGCAACGGCGACCCAAGCCGAGCCTGATCCCAAAGGCAAGTTGGGCAAAGACATGGCCGTGGCCACAGGCCCCTCGCCCCACATTGCCATTGGCCGCATCGTGATGAAGGGCGGCCGGGTTGACTTCTCGGACAACTTCATCAAACCCAACTACGCGGCCAACCTGACGGACCTGGATGGCACGGTCTCGGCTTTGGCATCAGACCGCAGCCAGCCTGCCGACCTGAACCTGAAGGGCCGCATTGACCACGACAGTCCGCTGTCGATCAGCGGCAAAGTCAACCCCCTGGCGCCCAAGCTGTACTTGCAATTGGCCGCACGGGCCACTGACATTGAGTTGACGCGCCTGACGCCTTATGCCGCCAAGTACGCGGGCTACCCCATCACCAAGGGCAAGCTCTCGGTCGACTTGAAGTACCTGATCGACAACGGCAAGCTCGATGCGCAAAACCAGGTCTATGTGAACCAGCTGACCTTTGGCGGGCACGTCGACAGCCCCGATGCGATCAAGCTGCCTGTCTTGTTTGCAATCAGTTTGCTGACCAACAGCAAGGGTGAGATGGATGTCAATCTGCCCATCTCTGGCACGCTGTCTGATCCGGATTTCAGTGTGGGCGGGTTGGTGTGGCGCGTGGTGGTCAATCTGATTGAAAAGGCTGTGACTGCGCCGTTCACCATGCTGGCATCGGCCTTTGGTGGCAACACCGATGAGTTGGGCTATGTCACCTTTGCGCCAGGCTCCACCGAGTTGTCTGCCGAGGCCAAAGGCAAGTTGGACACGATGGTCAAGGTGCTGCTGGACCGCCCAGCCCTGAAGCTGGAACTGTCCGGCCGCGTCGATCCCGCCACTGAACAAGATGGCGCCAAGCGGGCCTACGTGGCCAGCCGGGTCAAGGCGCAGAAGGTGGCCGATCTGGTCAAGCAAGGCCAGGCCGCGAACTCTGAGCAGATCGTGGTCAGCGACAAGGAATACCCCAAATACCTGGAGCGCGCCTACTTGTCCGAGCCCTTTGACAAGCCCACCAACGCCTTGGGCATGACCAAGTCACTGCCTGTGGCCGAGATGGAAAAACTGATGCTGCAGCACGCCTTGGTGGACGAGATCTGGTTCAAATCCATCGCCGATGCGAGGGCCCTGGCTGTCAAGAAGTATCTGGACGAGCAAGGCCATGTGCCTGTGGACCGCTTGTTCCTGGTGGCCTCCAAGTTGACGGTCGATGGCATCAGCGACAAGGGGGCCCCGCAGCGGGTGCACTTCTCGCTGGCCCATTGAGCGAAGGTTGATCCTCCGGGCCGAGGCGAGATCAAAGCCGCAGCAGATCCTGCGGCGTGTCGATGTCGATCAGCACACCGGGCTGGTCCACCTCCAGGTGAATGGCTTGCGACCAGTTCAACACGGCTTTGGCGCCTTCGTCGCCGCGCAGTTGCATCAAGGCGGGCCACAGGTGGGCCGGGATACCACGGGGGTGTCCCAACTGCCCCTGGTAGGTAGGGGCGACGGGGCGGCCGGGGGCCTCTTCGTGAATGCTTTGCAGCAGACGCATCCCGATTTGATGGATGAGCAGGGGCGGGACGGCAGGCATATCAGCCAAACCGACCACGACGCCGACCCAATCCGCTGCATGGGGCCAGGTCTGGATGTGGGCCAAGCCTGCGGCCAATGAACGCCCCATGCCCAGGTGTGCCTCTGGGTTGATCACCGGCTCGGCGCCGCGTTGCAGACACAGCTCGTAGGCAAAGGTGTCATCAGGCGGGATGACCACGACCAATCGCTCCAGCACCGTGCGATAGCGTGTCAACACGGTGTCCAGCATGCTTTGGCCCGAGGGCAGCAAAGCCTGGCGTTTGTCGCCACCAAAGCGGGTGGACTGCCCCGCAGCCAAGATCAGTCCAGCAAGCATGTTGTCTCTGTAGCAGGTATCCAGCTAGGGCGTTCCGTGCGCCAATCGGGCGTGCCGATCAGGCTGCGGACCTGGATCAACTCGGCGGCGATGGACACGGCGATCTCCGCTGGTGTGCGCGAGCCAATGGGCAAGCCCACCGGACCCTTGAGGCGCGCCACTTGGTCGGCCGTCACATCAAACTGTTGCAGGCGCGTCTTGCGCTTGCTGGTGGTCATCGATGAGCCCAAGGCCCCCACATAGAAGGCGGGGGACTTCAACGCTTCCATCAAGGCCAGGTCATCCAGCTTGGGGTCATGCGTGACGGTGATCACGGCGGTGCGCTCATCGCAGCCAAAGGCCAGCACGGCGTCATCGGGCATGTCGTGGATCAGAGGCACTGAAGGCTCGGACCAGGCGCCGGTGTATTCCTCCCGAGGGTCGCAAATCGTCACGGCATAACCCAGGGACTGGGCAATGGGCAGCAGGTAGCGGCTGACCTCGGTCGCCCCGATCACCAGCAGGCGATGGCGCGGGCCCAGCAAGACCGTGAAGCCGTGTTCGTCATCGGCAAAGTCGATGTGAGCAGGCGCGGATGCGGGCAGCCCCTGAGGTAGCAAAGACACCGCGCCCGTCGCGTAGGCCAAGTGCTTGCGCACGGATTGGCCTGATGCGATGGTGTGCAGCGCTTGTTGCACGTCTTGGACTTGCCACGCGCCCTCCACAGCCAGGCGCAAGGCGTTGCCACAGGGCAGGCGATAGCGGTCGCGCTCGGCGGCATCGCGGCCATAGGTGCGCAAGGCCACCAGGGGGGCGGCATCCGCATCCCCATGGCCTGCAGGCTCGCGTGCCCAGAAGGCGCCTTGCATCACTTCGTGCACCAGATCGTCTTCCACGCAGCCACCCGACACCGATCCCACGATCAAGCCGTGTTCACTGATGACCGCCATCGCGCCCGGTGGACGCGGGCTGGCGCCATAGGTGCTCAGCACCGTGACCAAGACACTGCGCACACCTTCTTGGTGCCAACGCAGCGCCTGTTCCAGCACTTCTTGGTCGTTGCTACGCATGATCAAAGACGAATGGGCAAAGAACGGATGCGCTTTTGGGTCAAGGCATACAGCGCATTGGCCACGGCGGGCGCAATGGGCGGGGTGCCTGGCTCGCCCACACCGCCGGGTGCATGGGTGTTGCGCACGATGTGGGTCTCCACCTTGGGCATCTGCGCCATGTGGACCACGTCATAGCTGGGGAAGCTGCTTTGCTCCACGCGCCCATCGGCCAAAGTGATCTCGCCAAACAGGGCGGCGCTCAGACCAAAGACGATGCAGCTTTGCATCTGCGCTTCCACCGTGTCGGGGTTGACCACGACACCGCAATCGATGGCACAGACCACGCGGTGCACCTTGACGGCGCCGTCGACGATGGACACCTCAGCCACTTCGGCACAGATGGAGCCAAACGATTCATGCAGGGCAATGCCGCGCGCCATGCCGGCTGGCAACGGTTTGCCCCAGCCCGCTTTCTCGGCGGCGGTGTCCAGCACGATCCGATGGCGGGGGTGTTTGTCCAGCAAGCTGCGGCGGTATTGGTAGGGGTCTTGGCCTGCGGCGTAGGCCAACTCGTCGACGAAGCTCTCGGTGAAGAAGGCGTTGTACGAGTGCCCCACGCTGCGCCACGATCCCACTGGCACAGGCGTTTGCGGCCGCACCTGACGCACCGAGATGCTGTCAAAGTTGTAGGGGATGTCGAAGGCGCCTTCGATCTGGTTCTTGTCTGGCGTGTCAGCCGCAGCCCAAGGCAGCAGGCGCTTCATGGTGTCGTAGCCAATCGACTGCGCCACCAGCTTGTTGGACCAGGCCGTGACACGTCCGTCCTTGTCCACCGCCGCCCGAAAGCGCGACAGGGCCGCTGGGCGGTACATGTCGTGCTGGGTGTCCTCTTCGCGGGTCCACACCAATTTGACGGGCTTGCCGCCCAGCTCTTTGGCAATGGCCACGGCTTGCTCGACCATGTCCGTCTCCAGGCGACGGCCAAAGCCGCCACCCAGCAGGGGCACGTGCAAGGTCACCTGGTCCATGTCCACCCCGGCCACTTGCGAAGCCTTCCACTTGGCCAGCGAGGGCACTTGGGTCGAACACCAGACCTCGACCTTGCCGCTTTCCTTGCCGTTTTGCACCTGGGCCACGCAGTTCAGCGGCTCCATGGCGGCGTGGGCCAGGTAGGGCGCCCAGTACGTGGACTCGACCACCTTGTGAGCGGCCTTCAGCGCATCATCGGCGTCGCCCTTGTTGACGAAGCCAAAGCCCGAGCGTTCTTGCATTTCGGTCTCGAACTGCTTGCGGATGTCAGCCGAGCTGAGCTTGTCATGCGGCGTGGCTTTGTAGGTGACCTTGACCTCAGCCAAAGCTTGCTTGGCACGCCACCAACTGTTGGCCACCACAACCACACCATCGCGGATCTGCAGCACCTTGACGACGCCGCGCATTTTGCTGGCCGCCGCCCCATCGAACGACTGCACGGTGGCGCCAAACACCGGCGGCTGCGCAATGGCGGCATACACCATGCCATTGACACGCGTGTCAATGCCGAACTGGGCCGAGCCATTGGTCTTGGACGGAATGTCCACCCGCTTGACCGGCTTGCCGATCAGCTTGTATTTGGCGGGGTCTTTGAAGGGCACGTTTTGTGGCACGGGCAGCGCGGCGGCGTCTTTGGCCAGTTCGGCAAAGCTCAGCTTGTGGCCCGTGGCCGGGTAGGTGACCACGCCGTTTTCTGCCACGCAATCATCGGCGCGGACCTTCCACTTTTGCGCAGCCGCCTTGATCAGCATGGCGCGTGCCGTGGCACCAGCCAGGCGCAAGGGCTCCCAGGCATCGCGGATGCTGCTGGAGCCGCCGGTCACTTGCAGCGACAAGGCATAGCCCATGCGCTGCACCGTGGAGCGGGCCACCCGGGCCATCCAGCTGTCATCGTCCACGCCAAAGGGGATGACGTTGATGAGCAAAGCTGTGTTGGCGTAGATCTTGGCCACGGGGGCTTGCTCGACGGCGACGTCTTCCCAGCGGGCATCCAGCTCTTCAACCAACAACATGGGTAAGGAGGTCAACACGCCCTGGCCCATCTCAGAGCGGGGCACGGCCACGGTCACTTTGCCGTCTGGCGAAATCTTGACCCAGCCATTGAGGGCGATCTCGCCATTGGCTTCAGGGAAGTCGGCCTTGGAGCCCAGGCGGTTTTCCGCGGAGGGCGAGGCACAACCCACCAGCAAGCCACCACCCACGGCGGTGCCGGCGATCAGGAACTGGCGGCGCGAGAGGCCGCTTTTGGTGAGGGAGTGGCTCATGCCTGGCCTCCCTTGGTTCCCAGGGCATTGCCCGCAGCGGTATGAATGGCTGCACGCACGCGCTGGTAAGTGCCGCAGCGGCAGATGTTGGTCATCGTCTCGTCAATGTCGGCGTCAGTGGGGTGGGGGTTCTGGCGCAGCAGCGAGGTGGCGGCCATCAACATGCCCGACTGGCAGTAGCCGCATTGCGGCACTTGGTGCTCGACCCAGGCGGCTTGCAATTTGGCCAGGATGGGATCGCCTTGGGATTCGATGGTCTGAATCGACTTGCCGGCGACGGCCACCACGGGCATCACGCACGAACGCGTGGCCACCCCGTCGATGTGCACGGTGCAGGCGCCGCAGGCCGCGATGCCGCAGCCGAACTTGGTGCCGGTCATGCCGAGCTCATCACGAAGCGCCCACAGCAGGGGCATGTCGTCTTCAACGTCCAGGTTGACGGTCTTGCCGTTTACGGTAAAGGTGTGCATGGTGTACAGCGTACATCTTTTGCCGGATGCGCGTCAAGCGGGTTACATTACGACGATGTCCTACCCCAAGAAGATCAGCCGAGAAACCATTTTGGAAAGCGCCATTGCCTTGATTGAGGCGAGTGGCCTGGACCAACTATCCATGCGGACCTTGGCGACGGAATTGGGGGTGACCCCTAATGCCCTGTACCGTTACTTCTCCAGCCGTGAAGACCTGGAAGTGGCCATGGCCGACGAGGCGGGGCGCATGATGCTGGTGGCCATGCAAAAGGCCGTGGGACACAAAGCGGGCGTGGACGCCATCCGCGCGGTGGCCAAGACCTACTTGAAATTTGCCCGCCAACGGCCGGCCTTGTACGAGCTCAAGATGCGTTACTGCAAGGACGAGTCGAACGAGCCCGAGAGCCATCAGCAGTTGTGGGATGCCATGCTGGCTTTGGTGGATGGCTTGCAGGGGCCGTGGGCGGCTGAAGACCTGGCCATGACGCTGTGGGCCTATCTGCATGGGCTGGTCGAGTTGGACCGTGCGGACATGCTGGATGGCCGCAAGCCTGATGTGGTGGTGGAAGTCGGGCTGGATGTGTTCCTGGCGGGCTTGATGGCCCAGCTTAAGAAGTAAGGCCAATCGACCCAAGCCCCTCTCAAAACGTGTTGACGTTTTAGTCGGGTGACCGAAGGCCTAAGAAGACCTCAAGAACACGTTTCTTGGGCTCTTTTGCTTTGTAGACGAGCCAAAGAGACTGTCCCCTTGGTCTTTGTGCCAATGTTCCCTACACTCCTTGGAATGTCATCAAGGGATGGGTATGTTTTCGATTGCCGGTGGAATCTTGATCGCAGTCTTTGTGCTGGCCTACCTCAGGGTGTTCTTGGCCTTAGGCATCCTCCTTGTGGCTTGCCTAGCCCTTGGATTAGCCTTTTACTTCTTTGATCTGGATGGGGTCATTCATGTGCTGTCAGCCATTCTGTCCACCCCTTGGTTATGGGTGCTGGGTGGTTTGGCTATTTGGGGTCATTTTTCCCTCAAGAAGGATGATCGATTGACCCACAACATTCACACCCGTCATGCCTTGTTCTATGACCTGCAACAGGTCTATGCCCAATTGACAGACGGAAGGATCGACTTCCCATCGGTCCCTTCGAAATACCTCTACTTTCATCGCATCAAAGAAATCAGTCTGGGGCATTTCTGGCTGGTGTTTGAAGAGATGCAATACACCTTAAGCACCAAGCCGTCTTACCGAAACATCAAAGTCTT
>JAGWTE010000256.1 GCA_028869095.1 Burkholderiales bacterium | reverse complement strand
GGTTCTGAAAGCTGGGCATGAGCCAGCAGGCGGCGACACGATGGCTCTGCAAGACAGCGGCCAAGGCATCGGGGTCGACGCCCAGATTCGGATCGGTGGGCACTTTGTTAGAGCCGATCCAATATTGACCACCAGTGCCAATTGAATTTTGACCAGGGGCTGAAGCTGCCCTCGTTGGGGTCAGCTGTGGATAACTATAGGTGGTTTCTTGTTTTGTAGGCTCCTTTGAATTGTTTGCATCTACTGGCAAGACGCTCAAATCGTTTCGTTTCCTAATGTCAGTTCGCCGCTCTGTGCAGCCTGCGCTTTCCTGCTTTGCTCCCGGGACTTGATGCGCCCCTTGGCCTCTTTGGAGCTGTGCCGGAACCGGTATGACTCATTGCCCGTCTCGATGATGTGGCAATGGTGCGTGAGGCGATCCAGCAGTGCCGTGGTCATCTTGGCATCGCCAAATACCGTGGACCATTCAGCAAACGTCAGGTTGGTGGTGATCATCACGCTGGTGTGCTCATAGAGCTTGGACAGCAGGTGGAAGAGCAAGGCACCACCTGCTTGACTAAATGGCAGGTAGCCCAACTCGTCAAGCACGACCAAATCCATTCGCGCCAGACTCAAAGCAATGCGGCCCGCACGTCCTTGGCTCTTTTCCTGCTCCAGCGCGTTGACCAGATCGACTGTGGAGTAAAAGCGAACTCGCTTGCTGTGCCTTGTCAGACCAGAGATGCCCAGCGCGGTGGCGAGGTGTGTTTTGCCTGTCCCTGGCCCACCAATCAACACCACGTTTTGCGCATCATCTGTGAACGACAGATCAGCCAACTTCTGTATCAACGCCCGGTCTACCTGGGAGACATCAAAGTTGAATCCCGCCAAATCCCTATGCATTGGGAATCGAGCAGACTTCATTTGATGCGCGATCGATCGCATGGCCCGGTCAGCGTCTTCTGCCTGTAGCAAATGCTCAATCAACCAGCGTGACGAATCCAGCGCCGTGTCTCCGCCTTGCTCAATCAGGTCACCCCAGGCAATCGCCATCCCGTTCAGTCGCAGGTGTTTGAGCTGGGCTTGCACGTCTTGTGTTGTGTCACGCATGGCTGGCCTCCTGATCATCCAGATGGGTTGGCCTCAGTCGGTCGTACCGTGCCGTATCCGCTTTAGGTGCCTGAGTCAGCTGCAAGGCGGTCTGAGCCTGCTCGGGTGTGGCTGGGTTGTTCAAGCGCGCCAGCACATTGCGCACATGCTCGACGCTGATATTGCCGCCCGGGGTCATACCCTCCAGCGCCAGTTCGACCGCGACCAGTACCGCTTCAAGCCCCGCTTGCGGTACAACCGCCAACACCTGAGCCATGACACGATCACCACCCGAGTGTTTGAGTAATGACTGGCGCAAGCGCAGCAAGGGCACAGGCAAATCCAGGAAGGGGGTCCCGTTACGCAATGCCCCAGGCTTGCGTTGAACCAGATCTATGTAGTGCTGCCAGTCATAGCTGGTCTGCCCGTAGCACGTCAGTCGGGCATGGCTGGCTACCACCGCATCTCCCGCAGCCACATCCACACGATTGGGATACACACGGGTGCTCACCACATGACCAGCCCATTCACACGGCACGGAATAGCGGTTGCGTGCCGCTGCCACCAGGCAGGTGCTGCTGACCCGGGCCATCTTCTCCACGTAGCCGTCAAAGGGTGCAGGCATGGACATCAAATGCCCTCGCTCCAACTCCAGCATCTCCGCTACCGTGAACTGCTTGTGGATCGGGTGCGCGGTATCCGCCCACACCGATCGGCATCGCTCGCCAAGCCAGGCATTGAGTTCGGTGAAGGAGGCAAAGCGTCGCGTGCCAGCTTCAATCCAGATCCGCCTACGGCTATCTTGCACGTTCTTCTCAACAACACCTTTCTCCCAACCAGAGGCTACGTTGCAAAAGTCCGCATCAAACAGGTAGTGGCTGCACATGGCCGCAAAGCGGGCATTGACGATCCTCCCCTTGCCACGTTTGACCTTGTCTACCGCCGTCTTCATGTTGTCGTAGATGCCTCGGCGCGTCACACCACCGAGCGCCTGGAAGGACCGCGTGTGTGCATCGAACAGCATCTCGTGACCTTGGCTTGGGTAAGCCACCAACCAGAAGGCTCGGCTGGCGCACAGCTTCAAATGAGCCACCTGCACGTTGTAGTACACGCCCCCAATGACCATAGCCTCATCACTCCAGTCAAACTGGAATGCCTCGCCAAGCTCAAAACTCAAGGGTACAAACGCCTTGGTCGGGCTGCTGTCGGCTTGCGTTCGCCACCGCCTGATGTAATCCGTGACCGCGCTGTAGCCACCCCGATAGCCCTGCGCCTGAATTTGCGTAAACAGCGCTCGACCACTTCGCCTGCTTTGCTTGGGGCGGTGCGAGTCAGCACTCAATGCCTGCGCCAGCGTCGACTCAAAGTCGGTTAACTTGCCCCGCGCACTCTGCCGCTCGTATTTGGGCTCCAAATCGCTTGGCGCCTTGAGCCACTTCTTGACCGTGTTTCGCGCTAAACCCGTACGCTTCGATATCTCACTCAGAGAGAGTTGGTCGCGCATCCTCATGCGCCTGACCTTGCCAATCATGTCCATGGTGATCACCTCTTGACCCTGCTGAAATTTTCAGCAGGCCAGTTGAACACCCTGGTCAATTTTGAATCGGCACTTCGCTCTCTAGCTGGTCAATTTTCGGTCGGCACTAACAGCCACACCTTATCGGCGCCATAGACCTGCATATTGGACTGCCAGACCTGCTCGATCTGAGGCACCAAAACCTCATCGCGCTTGGCCCTGTCACAGCGCTTGTCCGGATCACGTTGCTGGGCTGCGTAGCGGCGG
>JAGWTE010000255.1 GCA_028869095.1 Burkholderiales bacterium | reverse complement strand
ATCCTGGGCCAAGGCGTGGTGGTGGGCCTGCTGGACACTGGCTTGAATCTGTCCAACCCCGAGTTCGCGAACAACCCACGCGTCGTGACGGGCTACAACGCCACCAATGGCAGCACCGACGTGACCGACAGCGATGGTCACGGCACCCATGTGGCGGGCATTGTGGGCGCTCCAGCCAATCTGACGGGCATGTACGGTGTCGCCCCTGCCGCCACCCTGCTGCCCGTCAAAGTCTTCAGTGGTGGCACCGCGCCCGCCTCGGCCGTCACAGCCGGGCTGGACTACGCGATGGCCAAAAACGCCCGGGTGATCAACCTGAGCCTGGGGGCCAATTCCCCCACCGGAGACACGGGCCTGCAGCGCGTGGCGGCGACCAACTCGGCGGTGATCGTCATCGCGGCCGGGAACGGCGGCCTGGCCAACCCCAACTGGCCCTCGCGCTATGCCAAAGAGTCGTGGGCCAACGGCACCATGATCTCGGTCGGCGCAGTGGACGCCAACCGGAAACTGGCCTCTTTCTCGAATCGGGCAGGGGACATTGCACAGTTCTACATCGTGGCCCCCGGCACCAACATCATTTCGTCCTACGGTACCGGATATGAATACATGTCAGGCACGTCCATGGCCGCCCCCGCAGTATCAGGTGCCGCTGCGCTGGTCACAGGTTACTGGCCTTATCTGCGCGCCAACCAGGTCGCCGCCATTTTGCTCAACACGGCCGACGACCTGGGCGCTCCTGGCGTGGACGCCATCTACGGGCACGGCATGCTCAACGTCAACCGGGCGCTCTCGCCCATCGGCGCCTATAACTACAAAACCATCACCGGCACAGGCACCCGCATCAGCCTGAACACCGCCGGCGTTGCCAGCAGCCCACCTGCCGTATCGACCCCCTCTGCCTTTGGCGGCGTCTCGACCGAGGTGTTTGACGACTATGGCCGCAACTTCACCAGCGATGAAGGCGCCGCACTGTCTGCGCACAGCGTGATGACACTGGACAGCGTACTGGGCCGCATCGATCGCTTGCTGGACACCTCAGAGAAGGTTCTGGCAGATGGCGGCACCCTGATGCGCTTGAACACCATCACCGCACCCTCTCCGTCCGTCTCTGCGACACGCAATGCCAACGCCTCGGGCGACGCCTGGAACCACTTGCCGGCCAGCGCCAACAGCTTTGTGGCTTACCGCTCAGCAACGGGCTACTCATTCAGCGCGGGCGACGGCGGCCTATCGGCTTTGACGCTGGGTCTGATGGGTTCGACCTGGGGCTCTCGCCTGGGCGGTCTGGACGGCCTGTTGAGCAACCCGCTGGCCAACTTTGCCCCCGAACATCGCTTCGCCGCGCTGGGTGCGCCCTTGGCTGACGGCTGGCAGGCTCGCGTGGCCACCTTGCAGTCGAAGCGGTACAACGCCGCATCGGGCAATGTCAGCCTGGTGGAATTGACTCACATCGGCGAGCGCCATGCCTTCAACATCTCGTCAGGCGACTTGGCTGAGCAAGGTGTGCTGGGTGGCTACTCGAACGCCGCCATGGGCTTGAACCAGGCCACGCACACGCAGGGCTTGACCGTCAGCGGCGCCTATCTGCTGGCCCCGCAATGGGCCTTCGCTGCATCCTGGAGCCAAACAGAGACCTCTGCCCTGCAAGCCACCGGCATGCTGCTGGATGCCACCGCCATTCGCGCCAGTGCCTATGGCCTGGGCCTGACCCGCAGCGATCTGTGGCGGCAAGGCGACCGCTGGAGCCTGAGCTTCAAGGCCCCGTTGAGCGCCCAAACGGGCAAGCTGACCTACAGCGTGGTCAAAGCAGTGGACGGCAACGGCGCCCCGCAATTTGACACCAAGGTGGTGGACTTGCGCCCCAGCACACGGGAATGGACAACCGAAACCCGGTACGCCATGCCGATGCCGCAATGGGGCGGCACCTTGAGCGCGGCCCTGGCTTTGCGCGTGCACCCTGACCACGACAGCCAAGCGCCGCAACAGTGGGTGCTGGGTATGCGCTATCAGCAAACGTTCTGATCTGAGCACAGCCAAGAAAAAACCCGCCAGGGCTTGTACCGGGGCGGGTTTTGGATCGTCTGGGAACCAGACGATGGAGGGCGCAGATCAGCGCTTGCTGAACTGTTTACGACGACGAGCGCCGTGCAGACCGACCTTCTTACGTTCGACTTCGCGAGCGTCGCGAGTCACGAAGCCGGCGCGGCTCAGTTCAGACTTCAGCGTAGCGTCGAAGTCGATCAGAGCGCGGGTCACGCCGTGGCGCACAGCGCCGGCTTGACCGGATTCGCCACCGCCGTGCACGTTCACCTTGATGTCGAAAGCTTCGACATTGTTGGTCAGTGTCAGAGGCTGCTTGACGATCATGATCGAGGTTTGACGGCCGAAGTATTGTTCGACAGGCTTACCGTTGACGACGATCTGGCCCGTGCCCTTCTTGATGAAGACGCGAGCGACAGAAGACTTGCGACGGCCGGTGCCGTAGTTCCAGTTACCAATGGTCATGGCGTATCCTTAGATTTCCAAAGCTTTGGGTTGCTGGGCGGTGTGCGGGTGCTCGCTACCTGCGTAAACCTTCAGCTTCTTGATCATGGCGTAGCCCAGGGGACCCTTGGGCAGCATGCCCTTGACGGCCTTTTCAATGGCGCGACCAGGGTGCTTGGCTTGCATGTCCTTGAACTTGGTGGCATAGATGCCGCCAGGGAAGCCAGAGTGACGGTAGTACACCTTGTCATTGGCCTTGGTGCCAGTGACGCGGATCTTGTCGGCGTTGACGATGACGATGAAATCGCCGGTGTCCACGTGAGGCGTGTAAATGGCCTTGTGCTTACCACGCAAACGGAGAGCAACTTCGCTGGC
>JAGWTE010000049.1 GCA_028869095.1 Burkholderiales bacterium | reverse complement strand
GGGTAAGGCAAAGGGCAAAAATGGGGTTTGACTCATCACATCACTCTTGTCGTCAGGTACGGTTGTTGGCTGCGCCACGGGTCAGACGGCCAAACGAAGGGTTTGGGCGGCCGCGGCCCCACACATCCAGCCAACCCCGGATGGAGCCCAGGCCATAACCCACGTGGTAGGCGGCGATCACATCGGGCAGCTTACCCAGCAGGCGCCAGCCCAGCTCGCGCGAAATCGACAGGCTGACCAGGCCCACAGCCAGGCCATAGCTCAGCGTCAATGCCATCAGGGCCACCGCACTGATCACCGTGCCCCAGGCTGACACCCATCTCAAGGTCGTGGCCGTTTGCGCCAACAAGGTCAGCCCGCCAAAGCCCAACATCAACACGATCAGGCTAATGAGCGTGGCCACAAACAAGCCAGGCACCAAGTGGCGCAAAGCGGCGGCCTGGCCGTGCTTTTTCATCACAAAGGGCTTCCAGTAGCCGTATTGGCGGTACTGACGGAACACATCGCCAATGCTGGCACGCGGGTGGTAGGTGGACCGGATCAAGGCCGACTGCCAGATGCGCCCGCCGCCTTTGTGAATGCGCAGGTTGTGCTCGTCGTCCTGATTGCGGACCAGGTTTTCGTCAAAGCCGCCAAAGCGTTCAAAGGTTTGACGGGGCCAGGACCCGAGGTAAACGGTGTCGACCTCGCCCTCGTAATCCAGGTCGCGTGACAAAGCCCCACCGGCCACCCATTTGGACTGGAAGGCCGCCGCAATGGCCTGTTGCACGGGCTGCCCGGGCATACCCATGGCGCGCCAAGGTCCGCCCACGTTGTCAGCACCGGTGCGCTGCCAGGTCTTGAGGCATTGCTCGATGTAATCGTGGGCGTACACGGTGTGCACATCCAGCCGCACGATGAAGCTGCCCTTGGCGCGCTCGATGCACCGGTTCAAGCCGGTGGACACGATGCGACCGGGATTGGCAATCAGCACAAAGCGCGGGTCTTCTTGCACCCAGTGGGACAAGCGCTCGCGCGTGCCGTCGTCACTCATGCCATCGGCAATCAGCACTTCGATGTCCCAGCCCGATGGGATCTGTTGTTCCAACACGCTGGCGCAGAACACATCAATGTGCTCGCGTTCATTGCGGCAGGGCACGATGACCGAGATGGTCTGCGCCTGGATTCCGGTGGTCTTCAGATCAAGCACGGGCTTTTTCTCGCACTTTCACATTGGTGGGCATCAGCAGCTTTTGATACAGGCGCCACATGGCATCCATCTGGCCGCGGCGCGAGGCCTCACGCTCGATGCGTTGTTGGTTGAAGGCGCCCATTTCGCGGGCTTGCTCGGGTGCGTCATACACCGTCAACAGCGCCTGGGTCACGGCCTCCACATTGCCCACGGGCACGATGAAGCCACCGCGCTGATCCAGCCATTGACGATTGGCCGGCAGGTCAGACGCGATGATGGGCAGGCCGCAGGCCATGGATTCGAGCACCGACACCGAGGTGGCATCGCTGGCCGGGATGGACACCGACACGCGGCTGCGCTGGATGGCTTGCACCATCTCGACATCGCCCACACGGCCGTGGAACTGAACCTGGTCTTGCAAGTTCAAACGCGCCACTTGTTGCTGCAGCGCGTCCTTCAACAGGCCACCGCCCAAGAGGTGCAAACGCGCCTGGGCTTGCGGGCGCTTTGCCACCAACTGCGCAAACGCGTCGATGATGACATCGATGTTGTAGTTGGGCTCCCAGGTGCGCAAGCTGACCACGTCAAACGTGGACGCGGGCTCTGCCGGCACGAACTTGTCAGTATCCGCACCCCACAAGATCTGATGGCAGGGCGCGCTGGGGTGATAGCGGGCAATGGCCGCCAGCATGTCCATGGAATCAGCGGTGATCAGGTCCGCATGGTGAAGCGACCAGTTGACCACCATGCGCATCAGGCGGCTCTCACGTGGCGTGACCAAAATGTCCGAGCCCCACGCGGTCAAGACCTTGGGCACCTTCAGTCCGCACGCCGCGGCCCACATGCCATAGGAGGTCACATAGTGACCGTGCACCAGCGTGGGCTGAAAACGCTTTGCCACCTCGCGACACAGGGCTCGCACGCGCGGAATGGCCTTGAACCAGCTCAACTTGTCTTTGCCCGGCAAAAGCGGGATCACCTCTTGCGCCCCCGGCACCTCGCCAGGCTCACGCGTGATCACGATGGCCTGGCCGCCGCGCTCGGCCACCGCGGCCACCCATCGGCGCGTGTGAACGCTCGACGCATCGGCAAAAAACAGAATTCGCACGGGTGTGGTCATGGCCGGTCTGTATCCGATTCAGGGCGAGTGTCGGTGCGCGAACCGGTGCTTTGCAGCGCCCGACGCAGGTTGTCTTTGCCGGCCCAGTGCGCATACAGATCATGCAACTCGGGGTGGCGCTGCAGCAGGGCACGATCCAGGTCGCGGGTGTCGCCCATGATGACCGCGCGCTTGCCTGGCACCTTGGTGCCGACGATGGCAAAGTCAGGCACCTCGCCAGCGACGAAACTGTAGCCCTGCACGATCACGCCCTTGCCAATCTGGGCGCCGGGCGCGATCACGCTGTGAGGACCGATGAAGCTGTAGGCTCCGATGCGGGTGGCGCGACGCACATAGCCCAAGGGCTTGGCTTCGCGCACATAACGCCGTCCCATGGCACGCACCGAGCGGTGGCTGGAGTGGGTCAGGATGGACGCGTAGTTGGTGATCTGGCAGCCCTCTTCAATCACCAAGCCATTGGAGCCGTCGATGCGATTGAAGTGCCCGATGAACACGTGGTCACCCAGGGTCAAGCCCTCCACGCCCTCAAAACAGGTGTGGGTGCTGACACGGGTGTGAGGGCAATACGCCCCCCCGGCGTTGCGCCAGCCGTACAAAATGCGCGGCCCGGTGAACACCGACAGCAGCCGCACCACGGGGTGCTTGAGTCGTTGAATGAGGGAGGACATGGGACGACATTGTCCCCGATCGCGGCCGCACTTCTGTCAGGCGGGTTCGGGCAAACGCGTGAGTGAGGGAGTCCACAGCGCCCGCAGCGGCAAACCGGCCTGCCGCAGGAACACCGCATAAGCCCCCGCGATGGCCAGGAAGTAGCCCGTGCTGGACGCCATCGCCGCCCCCGTCGGCCCCCAAACCGGCACCAGCATCAACCCCATGAGCAAGCTGGTCAGCAGGGACAGGCCGGCAATGGCGCCGGACAGCTGGGGCTTGCCCAGGTGGTTGGTATAGAACGCCGACAAGCTGGACGCTGCCGCATAGGCCGCCACGCCGGGCAACAAGGCCGCCAGGGGCCACAAAGAGGCCACATAGGCCGGCCCCATCACCAGGGGCAGCGCCCACCACGCCACGCTCAGCAAGATCGGCGCCGCCACCAGGGTGGACAAGACGTTAATGCGCACGGCCTGCACCGTCATGGCCGAGGCAATGCGCACATCCGGATGGCCAATGCGGGCGTAGGCCGACACCGTCACCGATGAGGACAGCAACCACAGCAACTCGGCCACCGTCACCGCCACGGAATAGGTGCCTGCGGCCGCCAGGCCATGAAACCGCTCAACCAGGAACAGCGACACCCGGTAGTTGAGCAGGCTGATGACATTGGTGACCCCAATGGTGGCCACAAACGGCCAGGCAGACCACCAGGAGGGGCCCACCTCCCTCTCACGTGCGTGGTGGGCCTCGTCCAACCGAGCGTCGTCCAATTGGGCCGCATCCCGCAAGCCATAGATCGCCGTCAGCACCGCCACCAGGGACTTGCCGCTGACCCACGCCGTAAGCACCAGCAAGACCATGGGCGTTTGCCGAGTCTGGCCCTGCCCCAGCCACCAAACCCCTGACAGCCCCAGCAAAACGCTGGCAGGCGCCGCCACTTGGGCCACATTGATCGGCCACATGCGCCCCTGCCCCAGCCACAAACCGGTGGCAGTCGGCACCAAGAGCAAAAAAGGCGCGGCCAAGGCCAGCAACCACAGTTGGGAATAGGGCAGGCGCGTCGCCCACCACGACACCCCCACCAAAATCACGGAGGCCACCAACCCCAACCCCACCGCCGCCCGCAGCACGCCGCGCAACATGGGACGCAGTGCCAGACGCGTCTCTGGTGCACGCTGCGAGATTTGCCGCGCCAGCCATAAGCCCAGGCCCGAAAACAGGGTCAGCAAGCCTGACTCCACGGCCACAAACAGGGCAAAAGCGCCCTGCACCATCGGGCCTTGCCGGGCCACCAACACGGTGATGGCCAAACCCAGGCTGACCATCAACAACTTGGCCACCAAATTGCCCAAGGCCGCTTTCGGTACCGCCTGCCAGGCACGGCCCAAGCGAGCCATTCGACCGGACGGCTTGGAGTCAGAGGGGGGCTGCGTGGCGGACATGGGGTGGGATTGTCACCCAGGCCACGCCAGCCAAGCGACGCTGAAAAATGAGCGGCCGTTGCTGTTTTTTGCAAAGTGTCTGTTTTTCCCACCAGGGTTCACCCTAGATCGGTAAACGAGACCCGTTCGTTACATTACGTAAAGATATGTGAACGTCATCACGAAATGTCGTTCTTGGTCAAACACACAGCATCAAAAATCCAGAGGAAAACCTCACCGTGGTGAGTTTCCAACCGGCCCCGTGGGGTCGGTTTTTTTTCGCCTGAGGCCCCCTGCGGGTGCCCCCTCTATACAATAGAAGGTTTGGCCGACCTCACTCTTGCCGCCATCATGACGACCCCTCAGCATTCTCCCAAGCCCTCTGCGACAGAACCCACCCACGCGCCATCAGCCGACGCCCTGGTGGACACCAACAAACTGATCGAAGAGCGCCGCGAGAAACTGAACGCCATCCGCGCCAAGGGCATCGCCTTCCCCAACGACTTCAAGCCCGCTGACCGCGCAGCCGCCCTGCACGCCGCCCACGACGGCACCGATGCCGAAATGCTGGAAGGCCAGGCCGTCCAGGTCTGCGTCGGCGGCCGCCTGATGCTCAAGCGCGTCATGGGCAAGGCCTGCTTTGGCACCCTGCAAGACGCCACCGGCCGCATCCAGGTCTACGTGACCCTGGACAACGTGGGCGCCGAACGCCTGGCCGACTTCAAGCACTGGGACCTGGGCGACATCCTGGGCGCCGAGGGCACGCTGTTCAAGACCAAGACGGGCGAGTTGTCCATCAAGGTCAGCATGATTCGCCTGTTGACCAAGGCCCTGCGCCCGCTGCCCGACAAGTTCCACGGCATGACCGACCAGGAACAGAAGTACCGTCAGCGTTACGTCGACCTGATCGTGGACGACACCTCGCGCGCCCGCTTTGTGGCTCGCTCCAAGGCGGTCGCGTCCATCCGTCAATTCATGGTGGACAACGGCTTTTTGGAAGTCGAAACGCCCATGATGCACCCCATCCCCGGTGGTGCCAACGCCAAGCCCTTCACCACCCACCACAACGCGCTGGACCAGGAGATGTTCCTGCGCATTGCACCTGAGTTGTATCTGAAGCGCCTGGTCGTGGGTGGCTTCGAGCGCGTATTCGAGATCAACCGCAACTTCCGCAACGAAGGCGTGTCCGTGCGACACAACCCCGAGTTCACGATGATGGAGTTCTACGCGGCCTACTGGAACCACCGCGACCTGATGGACTTCACCGAAGAGATCCTGCGCCACGCCGCCCGCGCCGCTGCGGGTACCGCCAAGCTGACTTACGCAGACAAGGAAGTGGACCTGGAGTCGCCCTTCGCCCGCCTGACCGTGCGTGACTCCCTGGTCCAGCACGCCGGCCTGACCGAAGCCGAAGCCGACAACGCCGAAGTGCTGCACACCAAGCTCAAGCAATTGGGTGAAGAGCCGCCGGCACGCTGGTCGCTGGCCGAGTTGCAATTTGGCCTGTTTGAAGCCGCTGTCGAAGAAAAGCTGTGGCAACCCACCTTCATCATCGACTACCCGGTTGAGGTCTCGCCCCTGGCCCGCGCCTCGGACACCAACCCCGCCATCACCGAGCGTTTTGAGCTGTTCATCACCGGCCGCGAATACGGCAACGGCTTCAGCGAGTTGAACGACCCTGAAGAGCAAGCCGCCCGCTTCGCCGCGCAAGCCAGCGCCAAGGATGCCGGCGACGAAGAAGCCATGTACTTCGACGCCGACTACATCCGTGCCCTGGAATACGGCCTGCCCCCCACCGGCGGCTGCGGCATCGGCATCGACCGCCTGATCATGTTGCTGACCGACGCAGCCAACATCCGCGACGTGATCCTGTTCCCGGCCCTGCGTCGCGAATCCTGATCCGCCAGCTTGGGGCCGCCGGCCCATGCACCGATCACGCCCGCACCCAGCGGGCGTTTTCTTTGGTGCCACCACTGGGAGCGCAACCCAGATAAACCACGCCCAGCAAGCTTGGACAACATCCGTTAGCATCCATGGCGCCTTTTTGCACTTCTGCACTTCACACCAAGCAGGCTCGCCATGCACCACGCTCCCTCAGCCCCACCCAGCGGCCCGATTGAAACCCGCCACGGGGCCTGCAACCTGTGCGAAGCCATTTGCGGCCTGACCTTTCAGGTGCAAGACCAGCGGATCATCTCGGTCAAAGGCAACGAGGCAGACCCGCTGTCACGCGGCCACATCTGCCCCAAGGCCGTGGCCTTGAAAGACCTGCACGAAGACCCGGACCGCCTGCGCCAACCCATGCGCCGCGTGGGCGACCAATGGCAAGCCATCAGCTGGGATCAGGCCTTTGAGCTGGTGGTCGACGGCCTGGCCCGCGTGCGAGAACAGCATGGCGCCAACGCCGTGGCCGTGTACCAAGGCAACCCCAGCATCCACAACTGGGGCAACGTCACCCACGGGCATTTGTTCTTCAACCAACTCAAGACGCGCAGCCGGTTCTCGGCCACGTCGGTGGACCAGTTGCCGCACCACCTGGCCGCCTATTGGCTCTATGGCCATCAGTTTGCGCTGCCGATCCCTGATGTGGACCGCACCCAGTTCATGCTGGTCTTGGGCGCCAACCCATTGGCCTCCAACGGCAGCCTGATGACGGCGCCAGACATCCGCGCCCGCTTCAAGGCCCTGCGCGAACGCGGCGGCAAACTGGTGGTGCTGGACCCACGCCAGACCGAAACGGCCGCGATTGCCGACGAGCATCTGCGTATCGATCCCGGTAGCGATGCCGCCTGGCTGCTGTCCGTCATTTACACCTTGTTTGACGAGGACCTGGTCCAGCCCGGTCATTGGGCCCCCTTGCTGGACAGTCAGGAAGAACTGCGCCAAGCCGTGTCCGCCTACAGCCCCGAGGCCACCGCCGATCACACCGGCATTGATGCCGCCACCACGCGCCGGCTGACGCGCGATTTGGCCCAAGCCGCCAGCGGCATGGTGTATGGCCGCATGGGCGTGTCCACGCAGGAGCACGGCGCCCTGTGCCAATGGGCCATCCAGGTCATCAACCTGTTGACCGGCAATGTGGACCGCGAAGGCGGCGCCTTGCTGACCAGCCCGGCCATCAACCTGATCCAGATGGGCTTGATGGGCAAAGGCCACCACAACGTCTGGCGCAGCCGCGTGCGGGGCGCGCCCGAGTTTGGCGGCGAATTGCCCGTGTCGGTCATGGCCGAAGAAATGCTGACACCCGGCAAAGGCCAAATCAAAGCCTTGGTCACATCCTGCGGCAACCCGGTGCTGTCCACACCCAATGGCCAGCAGTTGGACCAAGCCCTCCAGGGTTTGGACTTCATGGTCGCGATCGACTTCTACCTCAATGAAACCACGCGCCACGCCGATGTGATCCTGCCCCCCACCTGCTTTGTGGAACACGATCACTACGACCTCGTCTTCCTGCACCTGGCCGTGCGCAATGTGGCGCGCTACAACGAGGCCATCGTCGAAGCCGCTCCCGGCGCCCTGCATGACTGGCAGATCTACAGCGAGCTGGCGCAGCGCTATGCCCGCCGCGTCTGGTCGCTGGACAAGGGCCGCGCCTTGCAACGCGTCAAAGGCATGGCCAGCCGCGCCATCATGGCCCGCCTGAGCCCCCAGCGCCTGCTCAAGATCGGCCTCAAGCGCGCCAAATCGTCCATCACGATGGACCAATTGCTGGCGCACCCCGAAGGCATCGACCTGGGGCCGCTCAAGCCGTCCCTGGTCGCCTCGCTGAGCAAACGCAAGCGCCGCGTGAACCTGTTGCCCACGTTGATCCGCCAGGAATTGCCTTTGGTGCAAGCCACCTTCCTGAGCGCCAGCATGAGCAAGGCAGAGGGGCCGCCACTCAAACTGATCGGCCGACGCGATGTGCGCAGCAACAACTCGTGGATGCACAACACCACGCGCCTGGTGTCTGGCAAAAACCGCTGTGTGTTGTGGATGCATCCGCAAGATGCCTCGGCCCGTCAATTGCAAGATGGCCAGGCCGTTCAGATTCAATCTCGCGTGGGCCAGATCACCGTGCCTGTGCATGTGACCGACCAGATCCGCACCGGCGTGGTCAGCCTGCCGCACGGTTGGGGCCACAATCGCCCCGGCGTGAACCTGCGTGTGGCCCAAGCCCATGCGGGTGCCAGCATCAACGATTTGACCGACGACCGCGCCACCGACCGCCTGAGCGGCAATGCTGCCTTCAGCGCCGTGCCCGTGGAGGTGCGCGCCGCCTGATATGTCCTCCAACCTTGCACTTGAAATTGCCGCCACCGCAGCGCGCCTGGTGGTGGAAGAAGGCCTGGAATACGGCCCTGCCAAACGCCGCGCAGTCAAACAGTTGGGTCTGCATGGCCGGGCCGAACTGCCCGACAACGACCAGTTGGAAGAAGCCGTCCATGAGTACCTGTCGGTGTTCTGCGCCGACACCCAACCGGGCGAACTGCGTGCCCTGCGCCGTCTGGCCGTGGAATGGATGCACCGCTTGGCCGAGTTCCGCCCGCACCTGACCGGCGCCGTCTGGCGCGGCACCGCCACGCGCTTGAACGACATCCACTTGCAGCTGTATTGCGACGACAGCAAGTCCGCCGAGATCCAGCTCATCAACCAAGGCCTGCCGTATGACGTGGGCTCGACCATGGGGCCACGGGGCGCCGAGGTCGACCGCTTGAGCCTGACCATTCCCTGCACGGAATTGAACGAACCCATTGGCCTGCACCTGACCATCCTGGATCTGGATGACCTGCGGGGCGCCCTCAAAGGTGGCTCGCGCGGCATGGCCGAGCGCGGTGATCTCGCTGCGGTCCAGGCTCTTTTAGATGCGCAAGCTCCATCCAACCCCGCACCGTGAACACCATGTCTGATCGCCCATCCAAACTGCCCGCCTTGATCTTCGCTGTGGTGGGAGCGGCTGCGGCCGTCGCGGGGGCATGGTGGTCCACGCACTCGGCGCCCAGCCAAGCAACAGTGAACGCGGCCACCCCAGCCGCAAACACAAGCGCGACCGGAGCCACGCCTCAGGCTGCTGCATCCACCACCGTCGCCAGCGATGCCCTGCCAGCCGACTTCTGGACCCAGACCTTTGACACCCCCGATGGCAAAACCCTCAAGCTCGCCGATCACAAGGGCCACCCCATCTTGCTGAACTTCTGGGCCAGTTGGTGCCCCCCTTGCGTCAAGGAGATGCCGGACATTGACCATTTCCATCGCGACATGCAGCCCAAAGGCTGGCACGTCATCGGCCTGGCGGTCGACGGTCCCACACCCGTGCGCGAGTTCCTGGCCAAAGTGCCCGTGGGCTTTGACATCGGCCTGGCCGGCTTTGGCGGCACCGAGCTGTCGCAAGCGCTGGGCAACACGGCCGGAGGCCTGCCGTTCACGGTGTTGATTGGGGCCGACGGCCGCATCCTGCATCGCAAAGTAGGCGGCACGACCTACGCCGATCTGAAAGCCTGGGCAGCCGGCCATTGACCCTGGTTCCGCTTTTAAGTTCCCTGCCTATGCTGGACATCCCGGCCGCTCGATTGAGGGGGAAGCAGGGATAGAAGGGCTTCGCAAATGCGCCCCGGCCCCTGACACTCGGACGCTGCAGTTCACTCGTTTTGGTCGCGCAGCATGTTCCAGCCTCTTGTCCGCACCCTCACCCTCTGGGCCGCCAGCTGCGCCCTGAGCGGCGCCTGGGCCGCTGCCGTCAGCCAGGGCGAAACACCCAGCACACCCCTGTGCGTGGACACCGGCCATGCCCGCATCACGCGCCTGTGCGCCAACGTCGTCCTGCGCTACAAGATTGACGCCCTAATGGACGTGCCCTTGTCCAGCTATGGCTTGATCTGGACCCCCACCAGCTGGACCCTGTCCCAGCCCGACGGCAGCAGCAAGCCCTGGACGCCGGATCGACTGCCCGTCCCCGTGGCCAAAGCCCTGTCAGCCGTCACCCTGCAGCTGCGCGGCACGGCCTTGGCCGATTTCTCGGCCAACGCCCCCCTGCAGTTCCTGCAATACCAGACCCAGGCCGTGACCACGCAAAACAAAACCGCGTGGACGGGCGCTGGCCGCGTCCCCATGGACAAATGGCTGTTCTCACCCGGCCAATGCCCAGACAGCCCGCACCAGACCTTGGACCCGCTCAAAGCCATGGCCCTGTACAAGCTGGGCGTCAAATCCCTGTCCATCGACCCACGAGCCAGCGCCAGCTTGTGCAAAGCCGGCACCCTGGTGGGCCAACTGGATGGTGCCGTGCGCGCGCTGGACCACTATTGCCAAGTCGAAAACAGCCGCGCGGCTGCCCCCTCGGTGACAGCGGCCAGCCTGTGCCTGGCCCCGACCGCAGCCGGCATCCCTGACAAAACCGCAGAAGCCCACACCACCTTGATCCGCTGGGCCGCCCTGCTGGATGAGGGCGCCCCCTCACAAACCAGCCGCCCCACCATGGCCCTGCTGGATGCCGCCCCCTCGCCCACTCAGGGCAACGCCACCGTTCAAACCGCTTCCAGCACCCACCATCAGCCCGATTGAGTCCTGCGCATCATGAAGAAAGTCGTCCCCTCGATCCTGCTGGCCTTGGCCCTGACGGTCATCACGCAACCCAGTTGGTCCCTGCCCCCCGACATGGAAGCCGACCGCCTGCTCCTGCTGCTCAAAGCCGCCCGTGAGGCCCAGGACTACCCCCTCGAAGTCCAACGCATGGAAGAGCTGGCCGCTTTGAATGTGGCCCTGCCCGACAGCTATTACTTTCACTACGGCAACGCCCTGGCCCACGTCCACAGCGTGCGCCGCGCCAAGGCCATGTACGAAAAGTACCTGATGGTGGCCGGCAAGAATGGCAAGTACTATGGCGACGCCCTGGCCGCCCTGAACCACACCATTGAAGCCTTGGGCAAGATGCCCGAGAAAGACTGCGACGCCTGCCCCGAGATGCAACCCCTGCCCACCGGCAAGCTGGCCGTCAGCAAATATGCGGTCACCTTTGACGAGTGGGACGCCTGCGTGGCCGAGGGCGGCTGCAACGGCTACGTGCCGGCTGACCAAGGCTGGGGTCGCGGGCGCCATCCGGTCGTCAACATCAGCTGGCAAGACGCCAAAGCCTACGCCACCTGGCTGAGCCGCAAGACCGGCGCCCAATACCGCCTGCTGACCGACAACGAATGGGAAGTGGCCGCCCGCGCCGGCACCCAGACCGAGTACTACTGGGGCCCCAAGGCCGGCAAGAACAACGCCAATTGCGACGGCTGCGGCAGCGCCTGGGACAACCGATCCACCGCCCCGGTCGGCAGCTTTGCACCCAATGCCTTTGGCCTGTACGACATGCTGGGCAACGTCTGGCAATGGGTGGAAGACGCCAGCGGACCAGACCATGACCAGCGCGCCATGCGCGGCGGCTCCTTCTACGGCCCCCCTTCGACGGTTCAGGTTTCTTCGCGCTATACCGATGCGCCCAACGAACGCGCCATGAACTACGGCTTACGGGTGGCCAAGTCGCTTTGACGCCTTTGGTTGACAAGTGTGCAGTCTTTGCGGACACTGGCGCCCGACGAGCCCGGCACCGGCTTCCAAGCTGTTTTTACCAAAATAAGGGTTTTGCCGGCATTTGCGCGTAAAATGCACCTACGTTCACTTTCTTGGCCTAACGACCTCGGTCCAAAAGCCAAAGACGCATGCAGATCCTTGTCCTCCATGGCCCCAATTTGAACCTGCTGGGCACACGCGAGCCGCAGGTTTACGGGGCCACCACCCTGGATCAGATCAACACCGGACTGACGCAACACGCCAGCGCGCGTGGCGCTTCGCTGTCTGCCTTCCAAAGCAACCACGAAGGCGCGCTGATCGACCGTGTGCACGCCGCACGCACCGATGGCACCCAGTTCATCATCATCAACCCCGGGGCCTACACCCACACCAGTGTGGCCTTGCGTGACGCCCTGGCCGGCGTGGCCATCCCCTTCATCGAAGTGCACCTGTCCAACGTGCACAAACGAGAACCCTTCCGCCACCACTCCTATTTCTCCGACATCGCCGAAGGCGTCATCGTCGGATTGGGTGCGGCTGGCTACCGATTGGCGCTGGACGCGGCTTTGGAACGCCTGGGCGCCCCCGCTCGCAACTGAACACCCGTCGAACTGACCTGTTCACTGCTCTGTTTTACCCCGGGCCTTTGGCTCGACCGCTTTGCTGGAGATCGCAAATCATGGACTTGCGCAAACTGAAAACCCTGATCGACCTCGTTTCTGAATCCAATGTGTCCGAGTTGGAAATCACCGAAGCCGACGGCAAAGTCCGCATCGTCAAGGCGGGCGCCACCCCCGTGGCCGTGGCCATGCCCATGATGCAAGCCCCAGCCGGTGTCGCACCCATGGCCGCTGCGCCTGCGGCCCCCGCCGTGGCGGTCGAAGCCGCCCCCGCTGCGGAAACCGGCCACGTCTGCAAGTCGCCCATGGTGGGCACCTTCTACCGCGCCTCCAGCCCTGGCGCCAAGGCCTTTGCCGAAGTCGGCGACGTCGTCAAGGCTGGCCAGCCCGTCTGCATCATCGAAGCCATGAAGATCATGAACGAGATCGAAGCAGACCAGGACGGCACCATCACCAAGATCCTGGTCGAAAACGGCCAGCCTGTTGAATACGGCCAACCCCTGTTCATCATTGAATAAGGCGGGACCCACGCCATGTTCAAGAAGATTCTGATCGCCAACCGAGGCGACAAGGCCGCAGGCCTTGCGGCGAAGCCAAATTGCCCGCTGGGCGCAGCCCAGTGAGGGCGATGGAGCCGAGCACCATGTTCAAAAAAATTCTCATCGCCAATCGAGGCGAAATCGCTCTGCGGATTCAACGCGCCTGTCGCGAAATGGGCATCCAGTCGGTCGTCGTCTACTCCGAAGCCGACCGCGACGCCAAGTACGTCAAGCTGGCCGACGAGGCCGTGTGCATTGGCCCCGCCCCCTCGGCACAAAGCTACCTGCACATGCCTGCCATCATCTCGGCGGCGGAAGTGACCGATGCCGAAGCCATCCACCCCGGCTATGGCTTCCTGTCCGAGAACGCCGACTTCGCCGAGCGCGTCGAGCAATCGGGCTTCACCTTCATCGGCCCCACCCCCGAGTCCATCCGCATCATGGGCGACAAGGTCTCGGCCAAGCAAGCCATGATCAAGTCGGGCGTGCCTTGCGTGCCCGGCTCGGAAGGCGCTTTGCCCGACGACCCCAAAGAGATCATCAAGATCGCCCGTTCTGTGGGCTACCCTGTGATCATCAAGGCCGCTGGCGGTGGGGGTGGACGCGGCATGCGCGTGGTCCACACCGAAGCCGCGCTGATCCACGCTGTGCAGACCACCAAGGCCGAAGCCGGAGCCGCCTTCGGCAACCCCGAGGTCTACATGGAAAAGTTCCTGGAGCACCCACGCCACGTGGAGATCCAGATCCTGGCCGACACACACAAGAACGCCGTCTGGCTGGGCGAGCGCGACTGCTCCATGCAGCGCCGCCACCAAAAGATCATCGAAGAAGCGCCTGCGCCCGGCATCAACCGCCGCGTCATCGAAAAGGTGGGCGAGCGCTGCGCTGCGGCCTGCAAGAAGATTGGCTACCGTGGCGCCGGCACCTTCGAGTTCTTGTACGAAAACGGCGAGTTCTACTTCATTGAAATGAACACCCGCGTGCAGGTGGAACACCCCGTCACCGAAATGACCAGCGGCATCGACATCGTGCAGATGCAGATCCGCGTGGCCGCTGGCGAGAAGCTGCCCTTCACACAACGCCAGATCGAGTTGCGCGGGCATGCCATCGAGGTGCGCATCAACGCCGAAGACCCGGTCAAGTTCATCCCCTCGCCCGGTCGCGTCACCACCTGGCATGC
>JAGWTE010000048.1 GCA_028869095.1 Burkholderiales bacterium | reverse complement strand
GGCTGTGATGCGGCGCCGCACTTCTCGTGCATCGGCGCCAGCCGTTCGTCGGTCAAGGCGCAACTGGAAGAGTTCCAGGCCGATGGCATCAAACGCATCGTGGCCTTGCGCGGTGACTTGCCCAGCGGCTACGGTGGCTTTGGTGAGTTCCGCTACGCCAGCGAGTTGGTGGCCTACATCCGTGAGGCCACGGGCGATCACTTCCACATCGAAGTCGGCGCCTATCCCGAGATGCACCCCCAAGCCAAGAGCCCGGCCGCTGACCTGCAAGCCTTTGTCACCAAGGTCAAGGCCGGTGCCGATGTGGCCTTGACGCAGTACTTCTTCAACACCGACGCCTATTTCCGTTTTGTCGATGACGTGGCCAAGGCGGGCGTCCAGATCCCCATCATTCCCGGGATCATGCCCATCATCAACTCCACCCAGTTGATGCGTTTCTCGGACGCCTGCGGGGCCGAGATCCCGCGCTGGATCCGCACGCGTCTGGAGAGCTTTGGCGACGACAAGGCCTCCATCCAGGCCTTCGGTCTGGACGTGGTGACGGCGCTGTGCGAGAAGCTGCGTGCGGGCGGCGTGCCGGGGCTGCACTTCTACACCATGAACCAGGCGGGCCCCGTCAAGGCCCTGTGCGAACGCCTGAAACTGGCCTGAAGGCTTGATGTGGTTTAAACGCGTCGCGTTTTTCTGATCTGAATCAAGAGGCCGGGTAATCCCGTGGTTTGAGCAGGGTGATCGCGGGGGCGACTTGATTCAAAGCAAGTCTGGGCCGGGTCGGTCTTGATGCAATGAACACATGGATCAGCGCAGAAGTTGATCCAACCGTTTCATTGCTTCACAAGAAGGACTGACCATGAAGACCCAAACCGCCCTGTCTCGTTTGTTCGTTGCCGCTCTGGCTGCTGCTGCCCTGGCTCCTGTGGCTGCGCAAGCCGAAGGCAATTTTGAAGTGCGTGTGCGTGCCGTGGACGTGGCGCCTGCCAATGACGATACTGTCAGCATCACCAACATCAGCCTGAACAGCAAGGTGATTCCTGAAGTGGACTTCAGCTACTACATCACGCCCAATATCGCTGCTGAACTGATTCTGACCTATCCTCAACAGCATGATGTGAGTTCCAGTGCACATGGTGGCAAGATCGGTACCTTGCGCGAACTGCCTCCCACGCTGACCGCTCAGTACCACTTCGTTCCCAACGGCCAGTTCCGTCCTTATGTGGGTGCGGGCCTGAACTACACCAACATCACCTGCGTGAACCTGCCTTCTGGTTATAACGTGGACCGTGGCAGCTTCGGCCTGGCTTTGCAAGCGGGTATGGACGTGCAGGTGGCGCCTCAGGTGTTCATCAACCTGGACATCAAGCAAGTGGGCATCAAGACCAAGCTGCGTGACAGCGCGGGCTCTGACCTGGGCACCATCAAGGTCAACCCCATCTTGGTGGGAGCAGGCGTTGGCTACCGCTTCTGATCGTTGAAAAAGACATGAGGGGCGGGGCGGTTTCAACACCGCCCCGCCCCTCATTCTTTAGAGACTGCTAGATTCAGGAGCCGGTGTAAACCACCGTTTCCAGCGCATTGCCAGGTTGGATGCTGGAGCAGTTGTTGGGCACGGCCACGGTGGTGCCGAACAAGCCACCGAAGCGGTCATTGACCCACAGCATGGCTTGCGGCAACCATTCCACCATCGAGGTGAAGTGGCTCAAGGAGTACTCGACGTGCTTGATCTGCACGCCCTTGGCGCAGTACTGGCGAGCCAGCGTGCGAACGTCACCGGCCAGCATCACGCCGTCACCTTTGCCCCAAATGGGCGAGGCAGGGGTGCCTTCCAGTTCGCCACCCGTGCCTTGGCCGATGAACATCGGAATGGTGGGCGTGCCACCTGTGCCCATCACGATCTTGTTGACCGCATCGACGTAAGGCTTGAGCTTGGTGCGGTCTGCGTACTCGGGCTTGACGATGTCCTTCCAATAGGTGTTAGGGTACTGAAGGAGCACGTTGACGATCGAGGCCTTTTGCATCTTGTTGTAGATGGCCATGCCGTTGTCAGACAGGTACTGAGGCAGGTCGATGCCGTAGGAGCGACCCACACCGATCAAAGCCATCGGGGCAATGCCGCCCCACGTGGGTGTGCCTTGAACATAGTCGAGGTTGTGGTTGGGGTGAACCAGGACACCGCCGATGGCCGCACCAACCAGATTTTTGTTCACGTCAGGCGCATAGGTGGGAGCCAGTTCGGCGGCCCATTCAGAGGCGATGGCGCCGCCCGAATAACCAATCAGGGCCACCTTGGCGCTGCTGGATAGGCCGATCGCCGATGAATTCTTGGCGGCGCGAATGGAGTCCAGGGTGTTGAAACCGTACTCGGGGCCGGCGGCGAAGTCGGCTTTCTGACCTTGCGTGTCAGAAATGATCACAGTGTGTCCGCCGATCAAGAAAGGGGCGATCAAGGCGGTTTCAACACCGGGGATCAGGTCGCCCAGCGACTTACCGCCAGCGATGGCGAAAGATGGTTCGTCTGCGGGGTTCAGTGAGTCGTAGAACGATTGGTACGAGACCACCTTGTTCTTGTTGGGGCAGTACAGGAAGCAATTGGGCTTGATCACCGTGGTCACGTTGACGGCGGGGCGCAGTTGCGCATCGGTAGAGCGGTACAGCAGTTGCGTGGCCTTGAAGCCCAGAGACAAGCCCATGATCTTGTAGTCGACCGTGCGGGTGTTGAGCACCGTGCCTGGCGCGATGTTGGCCAAAGGCGTGCTGCCCGTGTATTGGTAGAAGGGATCATCAGCGGGCGAGGTGGCAGCTTGAGACACGCTGGGCAACATGAGCGCGGCAGTGGCGGCGCTAGCGAGCGTGTGCAAAAGACCTTTAGAGGCGGTACGCAACGACATCAGTCTCTCTCCTATATTTGGTTGAGAGTTGAATCGTGCGGCTTTGGCTTCAATCCATCTGTCCAGCCCTGGACAAAGGCCGGGTTACTGATGATGGCGATTGTCTGGGTGTTATGCGTGACATCCAATGCCTGGGCGCACCAGGAGTTGTGCTTAGCCTCGCGTGATCGTTGGCAAAGGCGTGTTCAACGCATCCTTGTAGACCTCGGGCCAGGTCTCATAACCGGCCAGGGCTTTGAGTTCATCCAGGTTCAAGATGGTGATGCGGCCATACGTGAGTTGAATCCACTTCGCATCGCTCCATCTGCGCAAGATCGGGTTGAGCGTGCTGCGGCCCATGCCCAAGGTTTGTGCCAGTTGTTCCTGGTGGATGTCAATGTGGGATTGGTAGGCTTGCCTCAAGCCCAATCCGGCCGCTTGAATCAACAGTCGGCGTGCGACGCGCTGTTCGGTGGGTGGTTTGACCAACTCGTCCAGCACGAAAAATGAAATGCGAAGCTTGGCCGTCAACAGCAAGGCCAGGTGCTGCAAAAAGCTTGGGTCTTCGTTGAGCAAAGACAGCAGATGAGCACGGGGGAAGAACATCACCGTCGAGGGTGAGTCCGTCTTCATGGTGTGCGTGTAGGGGCCGCCATCGACGAGGCCGATTTCACCGAACCATGCAGGAGGCGCGAAGTGCGCCATCACGCCTTCATTGCCCGGCTCCAGCTCGCTCATGGCGAGCACCACGCCTTCGACCAGGCAGTACATGCCGCTGTTGGCTTGTCCTCGGTGAACGATGCTCTGCCCGGCAGGCAGTTGCTTTTTCACTGCCATGGCGAGGAGTTTGTACTGCAGGTTGGGCGGAAGCTTGGAGAACCACGGATCCACTGCCAGCAATTTAGACGTGTCGGTTTCCAACTTCATGCACCCATCTGTCTCTTGCGTCAGCCGGTTATATCGCCAGCGGGCCGCAAGAGCCAGGGAGACAACACCCATTCAAGCCATGTCAGGGATTGTCTTGCGATGGCTGGGCGATGCAAGGCTGCGCGGCTGAGGGAGAGCAGCCGACACGGTTGTGCCGGCTGCCTGGATGCCTGCTTGAATCAGGCTTGCTGTGCGGCTGCTGCCTTGGCTTGGCGGCGCTTGGCGGCCACGGCGACGGCCAGACTCGCCAGCATCAGCGCGTAGGCTTCTGGTTCAGGCACCGCAGCGGCAAAGGCCTTGCCCAGTACATAGTGCGAGGTCGCGGTGGGATGCACGCCGTCCCAGAACAGGTAGTTGTTGGGGTTGGCGCAGAGGGATGGCACCGACGAGTCAAAGCACGCATGGGTGGTGTCTTTGCCTTGGCTGTTGAGCAGCGCGATCTGGGCGCTCATGAATCCTGAGGTGTCAAAGGTCTTGATGTTGATGCCCGACAGGGTCGTGCCCAAGTTGGCCAAGCCTGTGCTCAGCAAGCCGTTGTAGATGGCCGATTGACCCGTGGCCAGCGTGGCAAAGCCGGGCACGGAGGCATCGGTCTTCAAGGCCGTGGGGGTCACGCCCAAATTGGGCATCAGCGGCACGAAGAAGTCACGGGCGCCCAGGCCATACAGGTTCTGGATGTCGTTGAGCAGGTTGGTCGACGCGTTGAAGGGCGTGCTGGGGTTCAGCATGTTGTTGCCCGCAAAGAAGTCATTGGGGCCCGCCCACACCACGAACAAGGCCGAGGCGTCAGCATGGCCACCCGTCAGGGCGCCATAGTGCGCGATCTGGCCAGCTACGCCTGTGCCGTTCAATGCCGCACCGAGCAGGTTGCCCAGACCGGTTTGCGCGCCGCCGTAAGCAAAGTCGGTCAGGCTCAGGCCCAAGGTTTGCGACATCACTTCCACGGCCACGGGGCCGTTGGAGAAGCGGCCATTGAAGTAAGGGGCCGGAGGCTTGCCAGTCAAGGCAAACAAATTGCCGTTGTCAGACAGGCTGTCGCCAAAGGTGATGATTTGCGAATAGTTGGCGCTCGCGGGTAGCGGCCAGGCAAGCGGCCACCAGGCCAGCCAGCAATGGGAAGACGTGCTTGTTCACAGTGTTGTCCTTGTCTTGGGGTGGGCGGATTGACGACACCCACATGACAGCGTTGTACTGTTGGCCCCTCCGTCCGGATCAGGGGGTAAGCACTGAAAGCGAAGGACGTGCAACGCATTTCCCCTTGAACAAGGGGGCTTCGGACAGATCAGCCGCTGTATGTCTGGTTTTCCGTCAGCACGGCCACCAAAGCCTGATCGTGTGCCTCGGGCGTCAAGATCCCGTCGGCCAGCAAGCCTTGCTGCCAGGCTACGCCGACGGCCGTCACGCCGGGGTGGGCGGCCAGATAGCGGTCAAAGTAGCCGCCGCCATAACCCAATCGAAAACCGGCTTGGGTGAAGCCCAAACAGGGCACCAGCACCACATCGGGCTCGACAGGCTTGCCGCTGCTGCTGGGAATGCGGCACTCGTCTTGCGTGTCCGGTGTCTGGCCATCCCAGGCTCGGAAGTGCATGTCCACCGGGGTGCGGCGGGCAAAGGGCAGAGCCAGGTGGCAAGCCCATTGCTGTTTGGCCGACAAGGCCAGGTCCCTTGGGTTAAATTCACCCTGCATGGGCCAGTAAAGACCCAGACACATCGGCTCCAGTTGAGCGAGCACCGCCATCACCCGCGCTTGCAGTTGCGCTTGGGCGGCAGCCGCTTCGGGCGTTTGGGCCCAAGCCTGGCGGGCAGACAGCAGTTGGCGACGCAAGGCGGGGCGGTCAAGGGCGGTGGTGTCGGGCATGGCAAGAGGGAACAAGGCAAATCAATTGATCAGAACAAGCAAGTATGCAGTGAGGCCGCACTTGATGGCGGTGGCGCTGGCGGCCCTCGTGGGTTGGGGCGCGGCTGCGTGGCCGACGCCAGCCAGGGCAGGGGGCGGGGACGATGCGACCTTCCAAGAGGCTCGCGAGGCCTGGCGTGTGCGAGACAAGGCACGCTTGCGTGCGGCACGCGATGCCTTGATCGAGGCCAATCACCCATTGGCGCCCTGGGCTGACTACTGGTGGGTCACTGCACGTTTGACTGAGTTGGGGCGCACGGAGGCTGATGAATTCCTGGCCCGCTGGCCCGACAGCTATGTGGCCGATCGCTTTCGCAATGACTGGTTGCAAGAGCTGGGGCATCGTGGCGACTGGGCCACTTTTTTGCGCATCCAGCCCAGCTTTCGCATGAACGATGACCGCGAGGTGGTGTGCTGGGGCGTGCTGGCGCGCCAGCAAGGCGGCACCTTGATGGAAGGCCCGGGCGACTGGCGCGAGCAGGCGCGTCAAGCCTGGTGGGCGCAAAAGGATGTGGACCGAGGCTGCCATGCCATGGCGCAGGGCCTGTGGGCGGCCGGGGTGCTGGCGCCGGAAGACGTTTGGCGAAAGCTGCGTCTGGCTGTGGAGATGGATCGGGCCAATGTGGTGCAGCAAAGCGGCAGCTTGATGGGAGACGTGATCAGCCAGGCGATTTCGCGCTTGATGTCGCAGCCCCAGGCCTTCCTGGCGCCCAATGAAGCATCGGGCAAGGCGCTGGTGAATGCGGCGGACAAGGAACAAAAGCAGCCCCCTGGTGCATCCATCGGCCCCACGTCGACTGCGGGCAAAAAGGCCCGTGGCAAGAGCAAGGGCAAGGCCGCAAAAAACCGGCCCAATCTCACCCCTTTGCCGCTGGCCATCCCGCCTGAGGCCCAAGGCCCTTTGAACCTGCTGGCCTTCATCCGCTGGGCCAACATCGATCCCAATGCCGCTGCGCAAGCCATGAACGAGCCCACCGCACGGGTTCGCTGGAAATGGTCCGCCGACGAGGCGGCCTGGGCCTGGGCTCAATTGGGCCGGGCACAAGCCTGGCGCCTGTCCAGCGATGCCCCAATGTATTTCGAGCGGGCCTTGGCTGACCGAGCCTTGGCCAACGTCAATGCGCTGCAGCTGGCGCCCAAAGCGGCGGCCAACTGGTCGCCCGACACCTTGGCCTGGATGGTGCGTGCTGGGGCGCGTGCTGCGACATCCGGTGACACGTCTCGCTGGATCTTGGTGGAGCAGGCTGTCGACGCCATGGGGCCGGAGCAACTGACCGATTCGGCCTGGACGTACTGGAAGGCGCGAGCCGTGATGGCGCGTGCGGGCAGCGCGGCCTCTGACCCCGTCCGGCAACAAGGGCGCGAACTGCTGGCTCGCATTGCCAGCCCCTTGCACTTTTATGGTCAATTGGCGGGTGAGGAGTTGTATGGCGGGCCGATCAAGCCGCCTGCTCGCCCTGCCGCGCCCAACGAGGTCGAGTTGGCGCAAGCCAAAGCCTTGCCGGGCATTGACCGGGCCCTGCGCCTGTTTGCCCTGGGTTGGCGCAATGAAGCTGTGCGCGAGTGGAACTTCACGGTGGGCTACGCTCGCCCGGGTGGGATGAGCGACCGCGAGCTCATGGCGGTCGCCTCGGTGGCTTGCGATCAGGACATTTGGGATCGCTGCATCAACACCAGCGACAAAACCCGTCAGGAGATGGACCTGACCCAACGCTTCCCCATGCCCTTCAAGCGGGACGTGTTGGCGGCCGCGCGCGATGTGGGCTTGGATCCCGCCTATATGTACGGCCTGATGCGGCAGGAGTCGCGCTTCATCGTGGCGGCCAAGTCCAACGTCGGGGCTTCGGGATTGATGCAGGTCATGCCGGGCACGGCGTCCTGGACGGCCAAGAAGCTGGGCATCCCTTACAGCGCCGATCAGATCACCGACCGCAATACCAACTTGCGCATTGGCGCGGGCTACCTCAAGCTTGTGCTGGACGATCTGGGTGGCTCGCAAGCCATGGCGGCGGCCGCCTACAACGCAGGCCCCTCGCGGCCCCGTCGTTGGCGAGAAGGGGCCAAGCAGGACGCTGCGGCCTGGGTGGAAAACATCCCCTTCAATGAGACCCGCGATTACGTCAAGAAGGTACTGGGCAATGCGGTGGTCTACGCCCAGCTGATTGATGGGGTGCCCATGAGTGTGCGCAAACGCTTGGGCGCCACCATCGGGCCGCGCGCGGCCAGTGCGCCACCGCCGGAATCGGATCTGCCTTGACGGTGAGGCGAGCGCTGAAATGACAAACGACCCACACCCCCGAGAGGGGCTGGGTCGTTTTCATCACCCCTCGTCGGGGCGGCTTTCAGCGCTGCTGGGCTGAAAGAGGGCCGCGATTCAGGCGGCGACCAAGAGCATGGCCGTGTCAAAGGCGCTGCTCATCGGGGGCAGGTTCATGATCATCGGCTGAGGGGCGTTCTTGGGCACCTTGACGGGCTTGGCAGCTGCCGCGTCATTTTGGGCGACTTCAGCCTTGTCCCAGTTGCCAGCCGATTCTTTGCCCGACACGGCGATCGAGTAGAACACGCGGAAGGCAATCTTGCGCTCGCCCCAGAAATCAGCGGCGTCGCGGAAGGCGTCCAGCAACTGCTCGCGGGTTTCGCGGTCGAACTTGGCGCCGTCAGGCAGCAATTCCACGACCACCACGAAGCCAGGCTGAGGGCCGGACTTGTGGACCAGGTCGGTCATGCAGTCGTACAGGGCGTCCAGGTTCTTGCCGAAGTGGTCCGGGAACAGGAAGTCGCGGGCGATGATGTCCAGCACGTCCTGTTTGTTCTGAGCTTCGCTCAGGTTCGTGTACAGGAAGTGTTGGCCAGCTGCTTGGGCCGCCAGTTGCAAGTCTTCCGGGCGGTAGGCGCGGATGGATTGAACGATGTTGGGTCGAACGGATTGCAACAACATGATCGCTTGGGGCCCCTGGTGCATTGAGATGGCTCAGTGCCCTTAGGGGCTAAGTTAGAGGGTCAAGGAAAGAACAAAAAAAGAGCGAGGGCGACACGAAATCAAATGTCAGCGCTGAGGATCAATTTGATAGAAGCTGTTGTAGTGATCCTCGGTGTAGAAACAAGTTTCGGGTCTTTGTATTTCTTTACCTCCGCACACAATGCGCCGGGGACCGCGGTCTCTGGCGCCCGGCGTGCGGACGGTGTATTCACGATAAAAGCCGCGAGGCTGACGCGGGAGAGACCTTTCCCGGTTGCCAAAAACGATGCCGTCTTTGGCGTAGGCAAATGGGCCGCCATCCAGAATGCGCCTGTGAACCTCTTGGGCTTGCCGGGGCAAGCTGGACAAAGGCACGACAGACGGATGGGCCTGATAGGCCTCCACTGCGGGTGTGCGGCGGGCCCATGCATCGCTGGTGGTCCCTAAAGCAGTGACACCCAGCACGATGGCGCAGAGCGCTTGCATCAGCTTTTGACGGCTGTGTGATGCAGCTTCCCTTGGGGTCAGACGGGTCACCATGATGCTGTGTTTCCAGCCTTGATCAGTCAGCAATGCAGCTCTTCGTGAAAGCCGTGATGCTACAGAAAACCCCCAAAAAGCTCAAGGCCCCGGAGCGCGAAATAGGGCGCATCCGGGGCCTTTTGGTGGGGGGTTGACAGATTGTGCTTTAATCGAGGGTTTTGTTTAACGCACTGCGTTGGCGTCCGCCACCGTCATTGCCGTCATGTTGACGATGCGTCGAACCGTCGCTGACGGCGTCAGGATCGTCACCGGCTTGGCCGCACCCAGCAGCACGGGGCCCAGGGCGATGTTGTTGCCCGCCGCGACCTTGAGCAGGTTGTAGGCGATGTTGGCGGCATCGATGTTGGGGCACACCAGCAAATTGGCCTCGCCCGTGAGGGTGCTGCGCGGCATCAGTTGCTGGCGGTAGGCCTCGTCCAAAGCCGTGTCGCCGTGCATTTCACCGTCGATCTCCAGCCAAGGGGCGCGTTCCTGGATCAAGCCCAGCGCTTCACGCATCTTGATGGCCGAAGGCTGGTTGCTGGACCCGAAGTTCGAGTGCGACAGCAGCGCGGCCTTGGGGCGCTGGCCAAAGCGCATCATTTCTTCGGCCGCCATGATGGTGATCTCGGCCAACTGCTCAGCCGTGGGGTCGTAGTTGATGTGCGTGTCCAGCAGGTTGACGGTGCGCCCTGGCAGGATCAAGCCGGTCATCGCCGCGTAGGTTTTGACGCCCGGACGCTTGCCAATGACCTGGTCGATGTAGTGCAGGTGCAGGGCGGTCGAGCCCCAGGTGCCGCAAATCAGGCCGTCCACCTCGTTCTTGTGTAGCAGCATCGAGCCGATCAGCGTCAAGCGGCGGCGCATCTCGATCTTGGCCATTTGCTCGGTCACGCCCTTGCGCTCGGCCAGGCGGTGGTAGGTCTGCCAGTAGTCGCGGTGACGGGGGTCGTTCTCGGTGCTGACGATGTCGTAGTCGACGCCGGCCTTGAGACGCAGGCCAAAACGCTCAACACGCTGCTCGATCACGGCGGGGCGGCCAATCAGGGTGGGGCGGGCGATGTTCTCGTCCACCACGATCTGAGCGGCGCGCAGCACGCCTTCGTTCTCGCCCTCGGCAAAGGCGATGCGCTTGTTCTTGGCACGCTTGGCCACGCTGAAGATGGGCTTCATCGTGTGGCCTGAGGCATACACGAAGCTTTGCAGCTTCTCGCCGTAGGCCGCAAAGTCCTTGACCGGGCGCGAGGCCACACCGGAATCGGCGGCGGCCAGCGCCACGGCCGGCGCGATCTTGATCATCAAGCGGGGGTCAAAGGGCTTGGGGATCAGGTATTCACGGCCGAAGCTCAGGGTGACGCCGGCATAGGCGGCCGCCACCACATCGCTTTGCTCGGCCTGGGCCAGCTCGGCAATGGCGTGCACGGCGGCGATTTCCATCTCATCGGTGATGGTGGTTGCACCCGAATCCAAGGCCCCCCGGAAGATGTAGGGGAAGCACAGGACGTTGTTGACCTGATTGGGGTAGTCCGAGCGGCCGGTGGCCATGATGGCGTCGTCGCGCACGGCCTTGACCTCTTCGGGCAGGATCTCGGGCGTGGGGTTGGCCAGGGCAAAGATGATGGGATTGGCGGCCATTTTGGCGACCATCTCGGGCTTGAGCACCCCGCCCGCCGAGAGGCCCAGGAAGATGTCCGCGCCTTCGATCACCTCAGCCAGCTTGCGCTGCGAGGTCTTTTGCGCAAAGAAGGCCTTGTCCGGGTCCATCAACTCGGTGCGGCCTTCATAGACCACGCCAGCCAGGTCGGTGACCCAGATGTTTTCGCGCGGCACGCCCAGCTTGACCAGCAAGCCCAGGCAGGCCAGCGCAGCGGCGCCGGCGCCAGAGGTGACCAGTTTGACCTGCTTGATGTCCTTGCCGGCGACCTTCAGGCCGTTGAGCAGAGCGGCGCCCACCACGATGGCGGTGCCGTGCTGGTCGTCGTGGAAGACGGGGATCTTCATGCGCTCGCGCAACTTGCGCTCGACGTAGAAGCAATCCGGGGCCTTGATGTCTTCCAGGTTGATGCCGCCGAACGTGGGTTCGAGCGAGGCGATGATCTCGACCAGCTTCTCGGGGTCCTTCTCGTTGATCTCGATGTCAAACACATCGATGTCCGAGAACTTCTTGAACAAGACGGCCTTGCCTTCCATCACCGGCTTGGCGGCCAGGGGGCCGATGTCGCCCAGGCCCAGCACGGCGGTGCCGTTGGTGATCACGGCCACCAGGTTGCCCCGGCTGGTGTATTTGAAGGCGGCGGCGGGGTTTTCGACGATCTCTTCGCAGGGCGCCGCGACGCCGGGCGAGTACGCCAGCGCCAGGTCGCGCTGGTTGGTCAATTGCTTGGTGGCGCTGATCGCCAGCTTGCCCGGGGTGGGCAGCTCATGGTATTCGAGCGCAGCTTTTTTCAGCTCTGCGCGTTTTTGTTCGGGGGTGGTCATCAAGAGGGGCCCTAAATGCCGGCTCACTGCCGGACCCTCGATTCTAGGAAGTTCAGCGGGCCTTGGCTTGTGGATGACCGCATGCTTTCGCATATTTGCGCAATCTGTTAGATTGTGTAATATGTTGATGTGCAGCAAGAAATGCTGTTTTCCGTAATATCTGGCCGACCATGAAGCCTTCCGCCGCCTCTTTGATCCTGGATTTGCTGCTGGCCAGCAACCATGCGCAGGGCCTGTCTGTGGGCGAGTTGGTGTCGGCGTGTCAGCTCTTTGATTTGAGCGACAACAGCGTACGGGTGTCCTTGGTGCGACTGGCCGTCGAGGGCAAGGTGGAGGCGGTGGGGCGCGGGCACTACCGCCTGGGACCGCAGGCGCTGGACCTGGCACAAGACGTGGCCTCCTGGCGCGAGGTCGGGACGCGGATGCGGGCTTGGACGGGCGACTGGGTGATGGTGTTGAGTGCCAACCTGGGGCGCAGCGACCGCAAAGCCCTGCGTCGTCGCGAGCGCGCCTTGAGTTTGCTGGGCTTTCAGGAGTGGGAAAAAGGCGTGGCCATTCGCCCGCACAACCTGAGCAGCCCCGTGGACGATTTGCGTCGCCGTTTGTATGGCCTGGGGCTGGAGCGCCAGGCGGCCGTCATGGTGGTGTCCGAGCTGGATGAGCCGCGTGCGGCGGCCGTGCGGGGCTTGTGGGACAGCCGAAGTCTCAATTCGACCTATCGCCACACACGCGTTCAGTTGGAAGACTGGATGGCGCAAGCGCACGGCCTGTCGTTGGACGCGGCCGCGCGCGAGTCCTATCTACTGGGGCATCAGGCCATTCGCCAAGTGGTGTTCGATCCCCTGCTGCCCGATCCGCTGGTGGATGGGGTGGCGCGGCAGCGCTTTTTTGATGCGGTTCGTGCTTTTGACGAAGCCGGCCACGCCATCTGGCAGCGATTCATTGACAGTCGACGCGCAGCCGCTTGACGGCTGATTTGTCATTCATTCTCTATAAGTAGTACCCGGAGACCAACATGAACCTCGCCCGTCGCGTCCCTGAGCCCGATGTGCCTCGCCTGCGCGTGCCACCCCAAGCGGGGCGCCGCAGAAAAGTCGGTGAGATCTTCACGTCCAGCGAGATCCTGGCTTTGACCAAGCGCTCGGACTGGCGCGGCCTGTGGGCCGTGGGCTCGACCTGGGGTGTGATCGCGCTGGCGTTCGCGGCCATGGCGTGGGCCTCGCATAACCTGGACACGGTACCCGCCGTGATCGTGGTGTTGGCTGGGATGGCGGTGATCGCCGGGCGCCAATTGGGCCTGGCCATCTTGATGCATGAAGCCTCACACGGCACCTTGTTCAAGACCAAGTGGTTCAACGATGTGCTGGTCGACTGGTTGTGCGCGCGTCCCATCTGGAATGACTTGGGCAAGTACCGCGTGCACCACTTGCAGCATCACAGCAAGACCGGATCGGCAGAAGACACCGACATCTCTTTGGTGGCACCCTTTCCCACCACGCGCATGTCTTTGCTGCGCAAGTTTGCGCGAGACCTGACGGGCGTGACAGGGTTGAAGTTCTTCCTGGGGCGTCTGTTGATGGATGCCGGCATCTTGAAGTGGACCATTGCGCAAGAGGTGCACAAGCTGCCGCAAGCAGGTCGCACCTTGTCCGAAAAAGTCAGTACGTTTGTGCGCAACATCACCCCCATGGTGTTGACCAACCTGGCCTTGTGGGGCGTGCTCCATGCCTGTGGCGAGGGCTGGTTGTATGGCCTGTGGGTCTTGGCTTACATGACCCCGTTCACCTTGTTTGTGCGCATCCGTTCGATGGCTGAACATGCCTGCACCTCCAACTCGCGCGACACCTTTCACAACACGCGCACGACTCGTGCGGGCTGGCTGGCCCGCGCCACGGTGGCACCCATGCGCGTGCACTTTCACATCGAGCACCATGTGATGGCCTCGGTGCCGTACTACCGGCTCAAGACCATGCACAAGATGCTGCGCCACCGTGGGATGGTTCAGTCGCCCCCCGGTTATTGGGACGTGCTGAAGTTGGTGAGTAGCAAGGGCGGGTGATCGTCCAAATCCTATGTCTTGGGATTTGGGTCAATTTGATTGCGCATGACATGTCATGTGGTGTTTTTTTGAGGTGATCAAAGCAATAACGCATGAAAACCCCCATCGCTACCCCTTGATGTGAGGGAGCAGGTTTGCAATAGTGAGGCCCTTGTTAATCAAGGGGGATCTCATGAGTGGAAGCATCCTGGGTTGGATGAATGGGCGAACGGTTTTGAGTTTGGCCGTGTTGTGTTCGTTGGTCGCGTGCGGCGGTGGTGGTGGGGGTGGCGGCGGTGGTGATAGTGCTGCAGAACCTGCCACCGTGACCGTCGCAGGGGTGGCATCCAAAGGATTGCTGGCCAATGCCATTGTCAGTGCCTATGGCGTCAATGCTGATGGCAGCAAAGGCGTGCGAATCAAATTCACCGCAACAGACGTTCGTGGCAATTACATCCTGGCAGGGTTGACGCCAGGTGCATTGGTGTTGCTAGAAGTGACCCCGAATCCTGACGGGACCACCACCATGCAGGATGAGGCCACGGGGCAACCCGTGCCTCTACCAGCCAACAGTGATTT
>JAGWTE010000254.1 GCA_028869095.1 Burkholderiales bacterium | reverse complement strand
TACGAGCTGGTCAAGACCATGCGTGCGTCGATCCTGGTGCTGGGCCCGCTGCTGGCCCGCTTTGGTCGTGCTCGCGTGTCCTTGCCCGGCGGTTGCGCCATTGGCTCGCGCCCGGTTGATCAGCACATCAAGGGCTTGCAAGCCATGGGTGCGCAGATCACGGTTGAGCATGGCTACATCGAGGCCCGCACGCCCGTGGATGCCAACGGTCAGCCCACCCGTCTGAAGGGTGCTCGCATCACGACCGACATGGTCACCGTGACCGGCACTGAAAACTTCCTGATGGCCGCCGCCCTGGCTGATGGCGAAACCATCTTGGAAAACGCCGCGCAAGAGCCCGAGATCACCGACCTGGCCAACATGCTGATTGCCATGGGCGCCAAGATCGAAGGCCACGGCACGCACCGTATCCGCATCCAAGGCGTTGACAAGCTGCATGGCCTGAAGGGCGATCTGGCTCATCAGATCATTCCTGACCGCATCGAAACGGGCACCTTCCTGTGTGCGGTGGGCGCCGCTGGTGGCGATGTCACCTTGCGCAAAGCCAATGCCGATCATCTGGAGTCGGTCATCGAGAAGCTGCGTGAAGCAGGCGTGGGCATTGAGGTCGGCGAAGACTGGATCCGTGTGAAAGCCGATGCGCGCCCCAAGGCCGTGGGCTTCCGCACCCGTGAGTACCCCGCCTTCCCAACCGACATGCAGGCCCAGTTCATGGCGCTCAATTGCGTGGCAGAGGGCACCGCAGTCATCCACGAAACGATTTTTGAAAACCGCTTCATGCACGTCAACGAGTTGGTGCGCTTGGGCGCCAAGATCGAAGTCGACGGCCACAGTGCCGTGGTGACCGGTGTGCCGCAACTGTCCGGCGCCACCGTGATGGCCACCGACCTGCGTGCCTCAGCCAGCCTGGTCATCGCCGGTCTGGTGGCTGACGGCGAGACCCTGGTCGACCGCATCTATCACCTGGACCGTGGTTACGACCGCATGGAAGCCAAGCTGCGCGGCATTGGCGCAGACATCGAACGAGTGAAGGGATGACCCACCCCCTACGCGCTTCGCGCGCCCCCTCAAGGGGCGACACCAACGGACCGGCGAAGCCGGATCCTTGGTGTCTGCTGGATCTGGGAGCGCCGAGCGGACGTCAACGACTAAATAATTGCCATGATCACACTCGCACTATCAAAAGGCCGGATCTTCGAAGAAACCTTGCCCTTGCTGGCAGCCGCCGGCATCCAGGTGACCGAAGACCCTGAAAAGACCCGCAAGCTCATCTTGCCCACCAACCGCCCCGACGTGCGCGTGGTGCTGGTGCGTGCCACCGACGTGCCCACCTACGTGGAGCAGGGTGGCGCCGACATTGGCGTGGCGGGCAAGGACATTCTGATCGAGCACGGTGGCGACAACCTGTACCAGCCGCTGGATCTGAACATTGCCAAGTGCCACATGAGCGTGGCCGTGCGCGCTGACTTTGACTACGCCGCTGCCGTCAAGCAAGGCTCGCGCATCCGCGTGGCCACCAAGTACACCACCATTGCCCGCGAGCACTTTGCCAACAAGGGCGTGCACGTGGACTTGATCAAGCTGTATGGGTCGATGGAGCTGGCGCCTTTGACCGGCCTGGCCGATGCCATCGTGGACTTGGTGTCTACCGGCAACACGCTCAAGGCCAACAACTTGGTCGAGGTCGAAGAGATCATGAACATCAGCTCGCGCTTGGTGGTCAACCAGGCTTCGCTCAAGCTCAAGCGCGAACCTTTGCGTGCCCTGATCCAGGCCTTTGAATCGGCCATTCCGGCCTGACCCCGCCTGACGCCACAGACCCATTGCTGCCATGACCGTCCAGATTCGCCACCTTGCTACCACCCAGTCTGACTTCGATGCGGCCTTCCAAAAGGTCTTGCATTGGTCGGCTGAGACGGACTCGGCCATCGAAGACCGCGTGGCCGCCATCCTGGCGGATGTGCGCCTGCGTGGCGACGAGGCCGTGCTCGAATACACCGGCCGTTTTGACCATCTCAATGTGCCCAATATGGCCGCGCTGGAGATGGGTCAAGCCGAGTTGAAGGCGGCGTTTGACAGCTTGCCAGGTGATCAACGCACCGCGCTGGAATCAGCTGCCGCCCGTGTGCGCAGTTACCACGAACGTCAAAAGCAGGCTTGTGGTTTGAGCTGGTCCTACCGCGATGAAGACGGCACCTTGCTGGGCCAGAAGGTGACCCCGCTGGATCGCGTGGGCATCTACGTGCCCGGTGGCAAAGCAGCCTATCCCTCGTCCGTGTTGATGAACGCCATCCCCGCCCATGTGGCCGGCGTGGCCGAGATCATCATGGTGGTGCCCACGCCGCGTGGCGAGAAGAACCCGCTGGTGCTCGCGGCAGCCTATGTGGCTGGTGTGTCCCGTGCGTTCACCATTGGTGGCGCGCAAGCCGTGGCTGCATTGGCCTATGGCACGGCCACCGTTCCCAAGGTCGACAAGATCACCGGCCCGGGCAATGCCTATGTGGCCAGCGCCAAGAAGCACGTGTTTGGCCAAGTCGGCATCGACATGATCGCCGGTCCCAGCGAGATCCTGGTCTTGGCCGACGGCACCACGCCTCCCGACTGGGTCGCGATGGACCTGTTCAGCCAGGCCGAGCACGATGAGTTGGCACAAAGCATCCTGCTGTGCCCTGATTCTGCCTACATCGCCAAGGTGCAAGCCGAGATCGACCGCCTGCTGCCCACCATGCCGCGCGCCGACATCATCCGCGCTTCGCTGGAAGGGCGGGGTGCCTTGATCCACACGCGCAGCATGGAAGAGGCCTGCGAGATCAGCAACCGCATCGCGCCCGAGCACCTGGAGGTCTCCTCCAATGACCCGCACAAGTGGGAGCCC
>JAGWTE010000047.1 GCA_028869095.1 Burkholderiales bacterium | reverse complement strand
CTCAAGATGTAGTTGCCCTGGATGATGACCTTGCCGGCACGGGTCAGCGTGATGCTGGCCTCGCCACAACGCAGCACGATTTCGCGCTCGGCTTCGATGACGCGCGACTCGCCGTCGACTTGAACGATGGTCTTGGCGGTGGAGATGGGTTCGGCCTGCAAAGGCTGCACAGGCTGTGTCTGCACGATGCCCATGATGATGGGGCGGCGCAGATCACCGTTTTCAAACACCACCACGGCTGGCTGGCCACACATCGCGCGCGTCAGGGGCACCGTGGTGCGGGCTGTGACCCATTCACCGGGGCTGCTGGGCAAGTCGGCCAACATGGGGCGGTCGTCCAGGTCAAAGCCGTGCAGGCGGGCCACCACGGGCATCATGCCCATGGGTAGTGGCAGCGCGTCGGGCGAGCCGGAGGGCGACGCCATCTGCGACGACAGGGATGAGGCCATGGTGCGCCGCTGCAGCCGATCAAACTCCCCCGAGCCGTCCGTGGCAGGACTCACCAGTGGCGAAAACGGATCAGACTGAGGTGCAGGCTGAAGCGCCGGCGATGTTGAAGGCAAGGGCATGGCGAGGTTTCCCATCAATTGAGACCCACTTTGGAGCCCTTGATGACGACATCGCTGCTGGCCTTGACGTTGACCTTGCCCGAGCCCTCCACCGTCACATCCTTGCCCTTGATGGTGATGGTGCCATCCTTCTTCATGGTGATGCTGGCCGACCCCGTCTTGATCGTGATCGCGTCCCCCGCGTCGATAACCAGGTTCTTGCCCACCTTGACGTGATCGTCGTCGGCCACCGTGGCCGAGCGGCCTTTGCCCACGCTCAGGCTCTGGGCGCCACCAATGCTGTTGCTTTGATCCGAGCCGACATTCAGGCTTTGGCTGCCGCCCACATTGGTGGACTGATTGGCACCCACGTTGATCGATTGGGCCGCACCGATGGCCACTTCTTGCGCGGCGCCAATGGCGATGGTTTCGTTCACACCCACCGTGTGGGTGCGCTGCTGCGCCACCGTGGCCGTTTCATTGCCACCCACGGTGATGCTGCGGTTCGATGCAATGGTGACGGTCTCGTTGCTGCCCACCGACTCGGTGCGGTTGGCACCGATGGTGATCTGCTCGTTGGAGCCGACTTTTTCCGTGCGGTTTGACCCAATCGTGATGTCTTCGTTGGCGCCCACGCTTTCCGTGCGGTCGACCCCAATGGTGATCTTCTCGTTGTTGTCGACCGTCTCGGTGCGGTCGTGCTTGACGTGCACCGTCTCATCGTGGTCGATGGTCTTGCTGCGGTCATGGCCCACCCAGTGCGTCTCGTCGTTCTCGACTTCGATGTCCTGGTTCTTTTCGGCGTGGATCCAGACCTGCTCGCTGCCCTTCTTGTCTTCAAAGCGAATGGCGTTGGCATTGCCATAAGCCCCGCCTTTGGACGAGCGCGTCAAGATACCGGACTGGGTCGCATTGGCCGGCAGATCCCACGGCGGCATTTGCTGGGCGTTGTACACGCGGCCCGTGATCAAGGGCTGGTCAGGGTCCCCTTCCAGAAAGCCCACCACCACTTCTTGCCCGATGCGGGGAATGTGGATGGCGCCAAAATTTTGCCCCGCCCACGGGTGGGAAACGCGGACCCAGCACGAGCTTTTCTCGTTCTTCTGCCCCAGCCGGTCCCAGTGGAACTGCACTTTGACACGGCCATATTTGTCGGTGAAGATCTCTTCGCCCGAGGGCCCCACCACCACGGCCGTCTGCGGTCCTTGCACAAAGGGCTTGCGCGTGAGACGGGGCGGGCGGAATTGCTGCGACGAGGGCATGGCCTGGAACTGGCAGTGGTACTGGCTGCCACTCTCGCCCGAGTCAAACAAGGCCACCTTGGCCTGGATGTTCACCTCGGTCAACAGGTACTGGGCATTCTGGTCATCACGCGGATGGCGGTCGAGCTTGAAGGTGCGGCCCGCTTCCATCGCCATGGCATTGGTCTGGCCTTGCAGGCGGTGGTACTGGGCTTGGTCCTCGTCCAACTGGTCACCGGTCAATTGTTGACCGTCTGCGCTCTGGATGTAGTCCCCCTGGAAGTCGAACACCTCCAGATCGGCATGGTCATGCGGTCGGTTCAAACTGGCGTGCACGGCCAGCGAGGTCGCAGGACGCTCAAAGTCATAACTGGTCAAGGCCGTTTTGCCCGAGCGCACTTCCTGGCTGAAGGTCCAGTTGGACACATAGACCTCGTCAGGCGGCGCGGCAGCCGGGTCTTCGATGTAGCGCAAGGTGCCCGCGCCGGCCACGGGGTCATGGGCACTGAGTGAGTCGATCAGCACCAACTCATGCCTGTCATCGTGGTGCTCGAAGTACCAATAGATGCCCTCGCGCTCCAACAAGCGGGCGACAAAGTTGAAGTCGCTTTCGCGGTACTGCACGCAATAGGTCCAGGGCCGGTAGCGGCGAAACAGCTTCATCTTGACGTGGGCCACGCCGTAGTGGTCGTCAAACACCTTCTTGACGATGTCGGGGACCGACAGCTCCTGGAAGATGCGGCAGTCTTGCGTGCGGGTCAGGAACCACAGCCAAGGCCGGACCTCGGCCTGGTAAGAAAAATAGCGTCCGCGCGGCGTGGTCATCGCAAAGCGGGTGACATGGCCATGGAAATAACGCTTGTCTCCGTCCGCCAGGCTCACCTCCACCCCCACCGCCTTGCCCAACAGGTCGGTCGGCTTGAGGGAGGCGTTCTCGCTCAGCAAATTGAGCTGCATGGTCCCCAGCTGGCTCAGCCCCTCGGACACGTTCATCGACTCGATGAAGAGGTCTTCAGAAGGCAGCGGCGAGGAGAATAAAAGGGGCGCGGACATGCCTTTAGTGGAACGGATGCCGACTTGGCCGCCAAGCGACCAAAGTCACCCTCGGCCGACCTGGCCCGGCCAGCCTCAGTTCAGGCAACGCGCACCCACCAGCCAGCCCGGCACCGGTTTGCCGCCCTCTTCGCGCAGGATCACGGATTGGAGTGCCAGGATGGCCATGTGAGCCCGGCTGACGGCCTCGATCACGTGGTCGCGGCTGTGGGCGTAACGGCCGTGGGGCTGGATCTGATGCGGCTTGTGGGCCGCGTCATCCAGCGCCTCGACGGTGAAGACCAGGGTGCCGCCGACCTTGAGCGACTGCGCCGCCCCACCGATCACGTCGATCAGGTCACCGAAGTAACACAGGGTGTCGGCCGACAAGACCACATCCCATTGACGGGGCGAGAGTTTGAGGAACTCGGTCAACTCGGCCTTGTACAGATCTTGGTAGACGCCCTTGGTCTGCGCCCGGTCCAGCATGCCGCGCGACAGGTCCACCCCCGCCAGGGTTTTGGCCCAGGGGGCCATCAAGGGGCCACACAAACCGGTGCCACAGCCTGCGTCCAGCATCACGTATTGATGTTGCGGCGACGGCAGGTGTTGCGCCAACAGGTCCGCACACAACTGGGGCGCCTGGTAGTTCAAGCGCTCGTTGAGCACGGACTCGAAGCTGTCGGCAAAGTGGTCAAAGGCCTGCTCGACATAGTCATCCGGCGCCCGATCGGGCACGCCCTGCCCGGAGCAAGCTGCGTACATGTGGCGCGCCGTGGGGTGGTCGGGCTCTTGATCCAGCCATTGGCGGTAGACCTCGGCGGCATCGGCAATGCGGCCCATGGCGTAATAGGTCGTGCCCAATAAGCGCCGCGCGGACGAGTCCCCCGGCAACAATTCGAGCGCCTTGATGTAGTAGGTGATGGCACCGGTGCGATCGCCTTGCTCGGCATAAAGCAGGCCCATGTTGTTGTGGGCGCTGACGTGGCGGGGGTTGAGCGCCATGGCCCGCTCGTAAGCCGACTGGGCCTGGGCAAACTGTCCTTGCGCCTTGTGCAAAGCACCCAGGTTGTTGTGCAAATCGGCGTTGTCTTCATTCAAAGCCACAGCCCGCTGATAAGCCCGCAGGGCTTGCCCCACCTCACCTCGGCCCATGTAGATGTTGCCCAGGTTGTTGAAGTAGCCCGCGTAGTTGGGCTCCACGGTGATGGCCTGCTCAATCAGGGCCACGCCCTCGTCAGACCGGCCCATCTGGTGACGCGCCATGCCCAGCAAATGCAAAGCATCAGGATGATCTGGGATCACCTCCAGGATGCGCGCGTAGACCGTGGCGGCCCCTTCCAAGGAGCCTTGCTGATGCAGGTCGATGGCGTATTGCAGGGCTTCATCGATGCCCATTTCCGCTTTGGCTGCCACTGAGGTCATGGTCGGCTCCTGTTCCTGACTCACAGAGCAGAAAGGTGTTTGATCACGATGGTCTTGTTGACCCCATTCGCACCCTTGAGGAAGGCACCCAGCTTGACCCGGTTCTCCACCTTGTTGACCGCACCGGTGTAGATCACGCAGGAGCTGGGCAGCACAATGGTTTCTTCCTGCAAGGTTGGTGCCGCTGGCCAGGCCCCCACACCACCAAAGGCTTCGGCCACGGCGGCCATGATGTTTTGCAACTCGGCTTCTGAGTCGTATGCGATCACCGTGTTCGTGGCCAAGGCATTGCCACTGAAGTTCAGGAATTCGCTCATGGCAATGGCCTGGTCGCGGGTATCACCCACGGTGCAATCACGGCGCGCCTTGCGACCGGTCGCACTTTCGTGGTTGGTGTTGAGCATGTGCTTGGTGCCAAAGGCGGTGTCCCCGCTGATCAGTTGCAGGTGGATCACATCCCCACCAATGGCGTAGGTCATCATCCAAAAGGTGCAGGTGTCACCTTGTTCTTTGCGGAAAATGGCTGGCATGTGTTTCTCTCCTGTCAGAATGAATAGTGGAACTGCCCGTCTTGCACGCTGACATTGGCCCGCTCGATGGCGTGGCTTTCCAGCATGCGATGGAGGAACTCGCGCGAGATGTCGGGCAGCATGGTGTTGGTCAAGATCGCGTCGATCATGCGACCACCGGATTCGCTCTCGGTGCAGCGCGAGACCACCAGCTTGACCACCTCGCCGCTGTAAGTAAACGGGATCTTGTAGCGTGCTTCGATGCGCTTTTTGATGCGGTTCAATTGCAGCTTGACGATCTGGCCCAGCATCTCGTCGCTCAATGGGTAGTACGGAATGGTGACCAGGCGCCCCAACAGTGCAGGCGGGAAAATCTTGAGCAAGGGCTCGCGCAAGGCCTTGGCCATGCCTTCATGGTCGGGCATCAACTCGGGGTCGCTGCACAGCGCGGCAATGGTGTCGGTGCCCGCGTTGGTGGTCAGCAAGATCAAGGTGTTCTTGAAGTCGATGACGCGGCCTTCGCCGTCTTCCATCCAGCCCTTGTCAAAGACCTGGAAGAAAATCTCATGCACATCGGGGTGGGCTTTTTCGACCTCGTCCAACAACACCACGCTATAGGGCTTGCGGCGCACCGCCTCGGTCAAGACACCGCCTTCGCCATAACCCACGTAGCCCGGAGGCGCGCCCTTCAAAGTGGACACGGTGTGGGCCTCTTGGTACTCGCTCATGTTGATGGTGATGAGGTTGTGCTCACCGCCATAGAGCGCCTCGGCCAGGGCCAATGCGGTTTCGGTTTTGCCGACACCGGATGTGCCTGCCAGCATGAACACGCCGATGGGCTTGTTGGGGTTGTCCAGGCCCGCACGCGAGGTCTGGATGCGCTTGGAGATCATCTCCATCGCATGGTCTTGGCCGATCACGCGCTGCGCCATCAGCTTGGGCAGGTTGAGCACGGTCTCGATTTCGTTGGCGGCCATGCGCCCCACAGGGATGCCGGTCCAATCGCCCACGACACTGGCCACCGCTTGGTAGTCCACCGTGGGCAGGATCAGCGGCGTCTCGCCTTGCAGCGTGGTCAACTCGGCCTGCACCTGCTTGAGTTCGGCCATGGCGTCGTTGCGCTCGGCTTCCGTCAGTTGAGGATGGGTCGATGCCGTTGCCTCGTTGGCTGCGACCGTTTCCACCTTTTGCTCCAGGGTGCTGGCCGTGCCCTCCACCGGCGCGATGGCGCCACGCAGTTTGGCGCGCAAGCCCAAGAGGCGGTCAACCAAGGCCTTTTCGGCTTGCCAACGTTGGTCCAACGCGGCCAGTCGGTCACGCTCGTGGGCCAACTCTTCGTTCACCAAGGCTTCACGTGCGGCGGTGTCCACGCCAATGGCGGCTTCGCGGGCGATGATGCCTTGTTCGGTTTCCAGCGCTTCAATGCGCTTGCGGCTGTCGTCCACCTCAGCAGGGGTGGCGTGCAGGCTCACGGCCACGCGGGCACACGCGGTGTCCAGCAGACTGACGGATTTGTCGGGCAACTGGCGCGCGGGAATGTAGCGGTGCGACAGCTTGACCGCGCCTTCCAGGGCCTCGTCCAGGATCTGCACCTTGTGGTGCGTTTCCATGGTGGAGGCCACACCGCGCATCATCAGCAGGGCCTTGGGTTCATCGGGCTCATCGACCGTCACGCTTTGGAAGCGGCGGGTCAAGGCCGGGTCTTTTTCAATGTGCTTTTTGTACTCGGCAAAGGTGGTGGCACCGATGGTGCGCAACTGGCCGCGCGCCAAGGCCGGCTTGAGCAGGTTGGCCGCATCGCCCGTGCCGGCGGCACCGCCTGCGCCCACGAGGGTGTGGGTCTCATCGATGAACAAGATGATGGGCTTGGGGCTGGCCTGCACCTCGTCGATGACCGAGCGCAAGCGCTGTTCGAACTCGCCCTTCATGCTGGCGCCGGCTTGCAGCAGGCCCACGTCCAAGGCGCGCAACTCGATGTCTTTCAAGCTGGGCGGCACGTCGCCACGGGCAATGCGTTGCGCAAAACCTTCGACCACGGCCGTTTTGCCGACACCCGCTTCGCCAATGAGGATGGGGTTGTTCTGACGGCGGCGCATCAGGATGTCGACCACCTGGCGGATCTCGTCATCGCGGCCCACGATGGGGTCCATCTTGCCGCTGCGCGCTTGCTCGGTCATGTCGGTGGTGAAGCGCTTGAGGGCTTCTTGCTTGCCCATCGCAGCGGGCGCCATGGCATCGGCCGCCTCACCGGGCACCGCTCCGCCTTCGGTGGCACTTTGCGATGCTTCGGGTGAGCCCGCCAGCAGTTGCGCATATTGCTCGATCAGGTCATCGAGCTTGACCTTGTCAAACTGCTTGGAGATGGACAGCAAAGCATTGCGCAGGCCTTGGGTTTTGAGCAGGCCGATGAGCAGGTAGCCCGTGCGCACCTGCCGGTCGTTGAACATCAGCGAGCCATAGACCCAGGCGCGCTCGACCGCGTTTTCGACAAAGCTGGACAGGTCGGTGATGGACGAGGCGCCACGAGGCAGGCGGTCCAGCGATTGCTGCAAATCAGCCACCAGGGCCGAGGCGTCCAGATCGTAGTGCTTGACGATGCGGTGGAGGTCCGAGTCCTGGGTGTTCAGGATCTGGAACAGCCAGTGCTGCAACTCGACATAGGGGTTGCCGCGCAGTTTGCAAAACACGGTCGCGCTCTCGATGGCTTTGTAGGCCAGGGGGTTGAGCTTGCCAAACAAGGCGGTGCGGCTGATTTCTGCCATGGTGTCTCCAAAGGTGGGCGGCCGTCAGCCGCCAAGATGGCTGGGTTCCAGGCGCAAATGCAAAGCGGCCTGATCACGGAAAGGTTTGCGGCTGCCCAACCAGGTGCTCAGCCCCAGTCGGCCCGTGCTCGCGGGCGTGCGTGCGCCTGATCCGCCCGATGCCGGCGCGGACCGTCGCAACTGCAAACGCGGGATCTCGCTACCGCGCAGCACCAGGCTGACCTCATGCGACAGGCTGAAGCCCACGTATTGGCGCAGCCAGTCGCGCAGCGCCTGACGCGCTCGCTGGCCCGGCATGAACTGCTGGTACTGGTCCCAAGTCAACGGCCCCAGCACCACGCGGAAGTGCGATTGGCGATCCCACACCCAGCGGCCCAGCACGGCGCTTTGGCCCAAGGCGCTGTTGCGTCTCGGGGCCGTGGAGGGTTGCAAGCGGGTGCGGTCTTCGGGCTGCAGGGGCAGCCAATGCCCCACATAGGGCTCGATGCGAACGGGCACTTCAAAGTGCTGTTGCAGGATCTTGGCCAGCCCTTCCGCCGTGCGGGGCCCCTTGGCCAGCACCGCCGCATGAAAGCGCTTGGCGTCGTCGGACACGGCATCGCGGTTGGTAAACGGCCGTGTGCCCTGCCCCAGCAGGCTGCTGACCCAGCGCGCAAAGTCGTCGTCCCACGGCCGATCACGGTGCACCACCGGGCGCGACTGCGCCCAGGCACGGAAGAACAGCAAGGCCGCACGGTGGTGAAACACATCGGCAAAGCGCGCCCAGGTCGGGTCGCCATGGTTGTGGGCCCGCTCGCGTGCGTATTCGGTGAGGTGCAGCGGCAAAGGGCCCATGGAGCCGAACAGGCCAAAGGGGCGCTGCGTCAAACGCGGCACCGCCCCACTGCAATCAACCGCATGGATGGCCGAAGGCGCAAAGTTCAACTCGGGCGCCTGGCCCACACGCACCGCTTCATCGCGCGGGCGCAAAGCCTCACCCAGGCGGGGCGAGGCAGGGCTCAGCGCCTGGATTCGGCGCAGGGTCTGGAACAGGTCATGCGCATAGGGCGACTGCGCCAGGGCATCCCACAAGGCTTGCAGGGCCGCCTGATCTTGCGCCGACACCGAGGTGGGTGCGCGCGAAGGCAGGATGACCGAGGGAGGCGCCAACGGGTCCAAAGTGGGGTCCATGCCCGCCCCTTACAGGATGGCGACCTGACCCACGCGGGCCGGCCACTGCATGATGGCGCCGCGCGAGGTGGTGCGCACCCGCGTTTCGGTGAAGCTGTTGAGCGAGGCCTGACGGGCCAGCACCTGCTCCAGCACACTGCCCAGCAAGAAGGCACTGCTGCCTTGCAAGCCCATGTCGTCCAGCTCGATGTCGATCTGCACGCCTGCGCCAAAGGCCAGGCGACCGGGCCCCGGCAAGCGGCGCGTGACCTGCCGGGCTTGCACCGAGCGAATCGCATCGACCTGTTTGCGCCAGCTGGCATCACCCTCCGGCCCATGCAGCATCAACAGGCTGCGCAAGGCGGCCGCGGCTTTGATCGGGTCTTCACCCGCGATGGACAGGTAGTTCATCGTCAGCTGGTTGATCAAGGCCCAGCCGGTGTCCCCGCGTGCCAACCGCTGCACCACCGGCGTCGGGCCACGCAAGGACTGCACCGTGACCACCGGGGCCGTCGTGTCGAGCGACCAGGCTTGATGACCGTTGGCTTGCCCCTCGCGCTGACCGGCGCCCGGTAAGAGCATGGGCAAGTCGCGGTTGGTGACCAGGGCTGTCAGAGACAGCTGGCGCAACTCGGGTGCATAGGGCGCCTGCTGCGGATCAACCAGCGAGACAAACACCTCGCTGCCGATGTAGGACGAGCGCGCGCCCTGCTCGCGCTGCTTTTGCGACAGCATGCGGGGCTCGCGTCGCACGGTGTAGTAGGCCGGGTGGTCTACGGCCTCGGTGTGGAAGGCGGCATACAAAGGCTGGAAGACTTGCTCGGCCACCGAGCCCGTGCCGTGGCCCGTGATGCTTTGCAGGCTGTAGACCTCGTAGTCCATGGGCCGTGTGCGGTCGGCCACCACATGGTGTTCGGACGACGAGGCTTGCGCGGGCGAGCTGATCGCGATGCGGTCCAGCCGCTTGGGGAACAGGTTGACCGCAGGCGTGCAATACAGGGACAGGCTGGTGTGGTCGACCAAGGATTCCAAGGTCACATCGCCGCGCGAGAACAGCAGCACCAGTTCGAACTCTGAGCCTTTGACGCGCGCCAGCCGCTCACGCAATTGAGTGATCTGCACGAACAGCATGCGCTGCGGCATGGCCGAAAACTCTTGCAGCAAGCGATAGCCCGAGAAGCCCCGCAGCGTTTCGGGCAACAAGGCTTCGTCGTCCCCCGTGCCTTGCTGCGCAATGCTGTCGGCATGACGCCATTGCGCGCGCGCTTGCAGCGCATCGGTGGGCAACCACGAGCCCAGTGAGGCGCCCACCATCAACTCATGCAGACGCGTCGCGGCCTCGTCAGGTGCACTGATGTAGAACGAGAGTTGGTCCAGCGGCAACTGATGGGCCATCAGGCCGCCATGCACCTGCAAACGGATGCGCAGGCCACCGCGAATCTGCCGCGCCATGGGCAACTCGGCAATGGGCAGATCGGGGGCATGGCTGAAGTACTGCACCGCCTTGATCTCCAGCGGCCACAGGGTCACGTCATGGCCGGTGCGGAACTCGCAGCGCGTGTTCTGCCCCCGGATCACTTCGCTGTGCAGGGCCGTTTGACGCGGCAGCGTGAAGCCCTTGGCCAGTGCCGGGTCGGCATAGTTGGGCTGCATGCGCGCCACCAGCATGGAGGGCACGGGCGAGAGGAAGTTGGGGTACACCGTCTCCAGCAGGTGCTGGATGAAACGGGGGTATTCGGCATCCAGCTTGAGCTGCGTGCGGGCCGCCATGAAGGCAAAGCCTTCGAGCAGCCGCTCGACATAGGGGTCGGCCACTTCCAGGCCGTCCATGGTCAAGCGCGCCGCGATCTTGGGGAACTCGCGCGCGAACTCAGCGCCCATCTCGCGCAGATGGGAAAGCTCCTGGTTGTAGAGCTTGAGCAGTCCGGGATCCATCAGCGCCCTCCCTCACGAGACGACAAGCTGGCCTCGCGCACCTGCACCTGGCCGGCTTCCAGATCCAGTTGCGTGCGCAGCAGCAATTCCAGCGGAATGGGCTGCGCCCAGAGCAGGCCGTGGATCTCGAATTCGATGATGTTGTGCGAGTCCAGCATGGCGCCAGCGTCCAGGGCATGCACGCTCAGTGACTGCTCCAGGATGCGCGGCTCAAAGCGCAGGATGGCCCGCTTGATCGAGGCTTCGATGTCCTGCACATCGACCTTGGATGCCAGCTGGCCTGACATGGGTGGCAAGCCATAGTTCAGTACCGAATCGGCCGCATAGGACGCCCCCTCGGCTTGCGATCCCAGCGGTTGCACGGCATTGAGCAGCCAGCCCAGATCCCGCAAGACGGCCTGACGCAGTTGTGCCTTGTTGAGCACACGGCGCTCGTCGGCATCCCGCGTGTTGCCAGGATCGTCGTCGGTCAGACGATCCAGCAAGGCGGGTTGCAGGCGGTCACGCAGGTCGGCTGTGGCCATGGCGGCTGCTCCGTGATCAGGCCGATGGATTCGGGCCAGCCGGATTCAAGACCAGCTCACGCACGTCGAGCAAGCCCAACTCGGCTTGGTCGGTGGTCAGGACCCGCAAGCCCTCGCCCCGGTATTGATCCTCACGAGCAGGATCCAATGGCACCCACTCGGTACGGCGGGCCAGACGCAGTTGGCCATCGGCCTCTTGCGGCAAAGCGGGGTAGCGTGTGGGGATCAAAGCCACCGTCTCGCCGCCATTGGGCAAGGTCAGGTGCGCGGGCATCCAGACCATGTCACGCAGGTCGGTGGGCTCTTCAACCTGCACCTTGGCCAAAGAGGCAAAGGGCACCCAGCCGTAGCGGCCATTGATGATCACTTCCAGCACGGGCCCCAGCCGCGAATCGGCATCGGCGATCCACTCGAAGGCTTCGCCATTGAGGGTGCCGCTGGTCGTGGGCGCCGCTTCCAGCGCCTGGGCACGCAAGTTGGCCGCCGCCGCAGTGTCACCGCGCGCATCGGCCTGCAAGGCTTCCACCAGCCAGGCCACCCAGGCTTGGGGTTGGCCAAAGACCATGGGCGTGGTCTGGCCGGCAAACACCGCTTCGCGCAGGGCTTCGCATTGCAAAGCCTCTCGGTAGGTGTTCACCATGGGCAAGGTGCTGGCGTCGAGTTCGCCACACACCTTGAGTTGGTTGCCCGCCCGTTGCCACTGCGCGTCCACGCACAGCAGCTGAAACAAAAACACGCGCAGTTTGGGGTTGGCCGGTTGGGCCCGCACCCCATCTTGCAGCTGTTGCAAGGCCAGCGCCAAGTCGCCGATACGCAGCGCCTGTTCGGCCGCTTCCACTGGATTCATGTGCTGTCCTTGTTGCGATCACACCGGCTCTCAACCGGGCGTGATCTCCGTTTCAAAGGTGGTGGCTCCACCGCTGCCGCCCGTACCCTGCTGGGGCTGGTATTGCACCTGCACCTTGAAGAAGGCCACGTGCAACTCTTCCACCAACTCGCAACGGCCATCGCCTTCATTGCCGACGGTGTGCGACATGACGCGCGCCTTCTCGGCAATGATCTTGAAGTAGTCCAGCGGCTTGTCGCCACCGGCCTTGCGCACACTGAGCGTGACCTTTTTGAGGGGCTCGTTGGCGCGCAGGGCGGACATCAGGGCCGTGGTGGCCCGGTCTACCCGCTTGCGGATGACCAGCTCTTGCAAAGTGGTGCGTGCTGCGCCCGAAGCAAAGGCCGCCGCACTGACGTCCATGCCCCAGTTCCAGCCCAGCACCACGATTTCGTCCGGATGCGAGGGGTCGTCGGAGTCGCCCTTGATGGGCCCCTGCTTCGTCCCCTCGATCTTGAGGAACATGTCGGCTTGAGACATGGTCTGCTCCGCTTAGGCTGCGATCAGCCTTGTGGCTTGTTGGCGGGGATGTCCCATGCCGCCGTGGAGGTGGCACCGGCGCCGCCTTCCTTGGCCTGAATGGTGTACTCGACCTTGAACTTGGCGAAGTTCAACACGACGTTTTCGGTCAGGCGGTCTTCTCCACCGGAACCACCGGTTTGCACCGAGGACACCAGCACGTCGTTCAGGGTGATCTTGATGTATTCCAGGGGCTTGTCACCAGCCTTGCGCACGGTCAGCTTGGCTTCCTTGATGTGGGTGCCTTTGCAAGCGGCCACAATCAGCGCGGTCGACGACGAGTCCACCCACTTGGTCAGCGAGATGTCTTGCACATTGACCTTGCCAGCACCTGCACCGGTACCGGCGTGAGCGGTGCCCGATTGGCTCAGGCCCCAGCTCCAGGCCAGCACGTCGATTTCGTCGGCGTGTTTGTCGTCTTTCGACTCGCCCTTGATGTCACCGATCTTGATGAACATGTCCACTGCCATGATGATTCTCCTGTTTGAAAACCCGCATTCGTTGAAATGCCGGACTGACTCGGCGCAAAGTGGGGGTCAACACCCCGCGCCACCAGCTAGTTGAGGCGAGGGGCTGCGCAGCCCCTCTTTGGATTGCTTGATCAAGCAGCTTGTTCAAGCCACCTTCAAACGGCTTATGCCGCTTTTTGCGAAGGCAGCTTCGAGACCAGGCGCAGCGACACCGTCAGCCCTTCGAGCTGGTAGTGCGGGCGCAGGAAGAACTTGGAGGTGTAGTAGCCAGGGTTGCCTTCGACGTCTTCCACCACCACTTCGGCCGCAGCCAAAGGGCGACGGGCCTTGGTGTCTTCCGACGAGTGGGCAGGGTCTCCGTCCACGTAGTTCATGATCCAGTCTTGCAGCCAGCGCTGGACTTCACCGCGTTCCTTGAACGAGCCGACCTTGTCGCGCACGATGCACTTGAGGTAGTGCGCGAAGCGGCAGGTGGCGAACAGGTAAGGCAGGCGGGCCGCCAGGTTGGCGTTGGCCGTGGCATCGGGATCGTCGTACTCGGCAGGCTTTTGCAGCGACTGCGCACCGATGAACGCGGCAAAGTCCGAGTTCTTCTTGTGCACCAAAGGCATGAAGCCGTTCTTGGCCAATTCAGCTTCGCGACGGTCGCTGATGGCGATCTCGGTGGGGCACTTCATGTCCACGCCGCCGTCGTCGGTGGGGAAGGTGTGCGTAGGCAAGCCTTCAACCGCGCCGCCGGACTCGATACCGCGAATGCGCGAGCACCAGCCGTACTCTTTGAAGGAGCGGTTGATGTTCACCGCCATGGCGTAAGCCGAGTTGGCCCAGGTGTACTTGCTGTGGTCGGCGCCGGCGGTGTCTTCTTCAAAGTCGAAGGCTTCGACCGGGTTGGTCTTGGCACCATAGGGCTGACGCGACAGGAAGCGCGGCATGGCCAGGCCGATGTAGCGGGCGTCGTCCGATTCGCGCAGCGAGCGCCAAGCAGCGTATTCAGGGGTCGTGAAAATCTTGGTCAGATCACGTGGGTTGGCCAGCTCTTGCCACGACTCCATCTGCATCAGGCCGGGGCCAGGCGCAGCAATGAAGGGGCTGTGCGCCGCGGCGCAGACCTTGGCCATTTCGCCCAGCCACTCCACGTCAGGTGGGGTGTGGTCGAAGAAGTAGTCGCCCACCAAGCAGCCAAAGGGCTCACCACCGAATTGGCCGTACTCTTCTTCGTAGACCTTCTTGAACAGCGGGCTTTGATCCCAAGCGGTGCCTTTGAACTTCTTGAGCGTCTTACCCACGTCGACTTTGGAGATGTTCATCACGCGGATCTTCAGCATCTCGTCGGTTTCGGTGTTGTTGACGAGGTAATGCAGACCACGCCAAGCGCTTTCCAGCTGTTGAAACTCGGGGTGATGCAAGATCTTGTTGACCTGCTCGGACAACTTGGCGTCCAGGGCCGCGATCATGGCTTCGATGGAGCCGATGACGTCGCTGCTGATCAGCTTGGTTTGCGACA